>CAZXXB010000078.1:0-4896 GCA_964644185.1 uncultured Myxococcota bacterium | reverse complement strand
ATCTTGCCCATCGCCCCAATCGGCGTCGTGTCGGTCTCACCCGTCGCGCGACACGCCACGAGCGCCAGCACAAACGACAGCAGCACCGACAACAACCCCAGCCATGGAGCGATGCCAAACGACAGCCAGCACAACAGCACAAGACCCAGCGTCGTCGGCACGCCACCAATCACGAGCCACGACACGGGCACCTCAATCTTCGCGATCTCCTGCTCCAGCGCCGACGGCCCCGCCTCACCACCCTTGCGTTTGCCAACACCGGCGAGCGCCCGCAAAATCGTCTTGTACCCAAGCGCAAACGACGTGAGACCCGAGGCGACGAGCAGCGCCGTGCCTAGCCACAGACTCCACCGCGTCACCCGCACCATCACGAGCGAACCCTCCGAAACAATTGCCTCCATGTGCCCAAAAAACTGCTTGCCCTCTTCACTCCAGTCGGCAAGCGACAGTACCTGCGGAGTCAGCACGAAATAGTTGATCGCGCTGCCAATCAGCATCCACGTCGAGACCCGCAACCCAACAATCATTCCCGCCGCAATCAGCAAGAGGCTCGGCTCAAACGACACCCCAAGCGTGCTGCCCGTGAACGCCTGATTGCGCACCGAGAACATCCGAAACCCGAACATCACCTGTTCTGGAATATACCCAAACGAGCGGACCAGCGCCGTGACAGCCCCCACCGCAAGCGCGCCGATCAGCGCCCGCGCCTTCATCAACGACTCGCGCCCTTCGGCATACAGGCTGCGCAACGTCTCTGCCGCGGCGATGCCCGATGGAAACGGCAATTGATCGTGGTTGATCATCTGGCGCTTCATCGGTATCGCCAGCAGCACGCCGAGTATCGCCGTCAAAAACACCCACACGGTTACGGGTATCCACCCGAGCCGCCCCTCGTCACCCGAGATCAGCATCAAGGCACCCACTGCCGTCGCGAGCGTCCCCCCCGTCGAGTACCCCGCCGCCGAAGCAGTCGACTGCATGCAATTGTTTTCCAGCACGCTCATCTTCGTCTTCGCCACGCCCAGCAACACAAAGCCGTTCCAGATCGCATAGCTCAGTACGCAGGCCGTGATCGCCACACCAAACGCCCAGCCAAGCTTCAACGTCGTGTAAAGGTTCGACACGCTCATGAACGCGCCGAGAACACCGCCCATCAGCACCGCGCGCAGCGTGAGCTGCTTCGCGTCGTGGCCCTGATAATAGTGCCTGAACCACACCTCATCGCGCTTATCTTCGGGAACCTTCGTCAGGTCGGGTAACTCGACGACATCACTTGCGGCAGGGGCCGCCCCACTTGTCACATGCATGACGGTTCTCTTTCATCGCCGCGCGACCGTTTGCCGCGCATGCACCCACCGCACGATCACCCACCGCGCGAAAAACTCCGCGCGCGTGGCCCAATCGTTTCGGTGAAAGCGCTTCTAGCAGAACACCGCCCTGTCGTCACAGCGGCCCTCACAGCGCCCGTCACATCACCCCTCACGACCCAGCGTCCGCCTACAACTCGAAGCGAAAGTCGCACCGCCCCGCACCCGTCGCCAGCGTCCCCGTCCGCGCAAACCGTATGCGCGTCTCGTCGCGAAAGTACCGCGCATCGGCCTCGCAGAACGCCCGCGCCAACTCGCCCTTGCCCACCGCGTGACAAAGCTGCACAAACCGACACGCCACCACATCAAACCCCAACGCCTTCGGACCAACCGCCGCAATCGTCATCTCGGCATTGAACAACCTCAACGCCAGCGCCGTGAGAAAACCCGTCCGGTCTTCATCACTCGCGCTCAGCCAATCTTCTCCACTCGGTATCGGAATATTCGCCGCGATAAAGTGCCCACCCACCTCAGCCGTCACCTCCGCCACAAGCTCGGCCCGCTCGCGTTCACTCATACGTGGAAGCGCCCTCGCGAGCGCAAGCTCAAGCCGCAACGCCGCCTTCAACTGCCGCCGCACCAGCGACTCATAGTGTGGCGGCCACCCCTCGCGCGAAACCTCTTTCAGCGGGTCTTCACGCATCGCCATCGCAAGACTCGCCAACACCCGCGCAAGGTTGACAACACCAAGCTTTTTGCGCAGCACACTCAGTGCGACGGGGTTGCCTTTCGTGCGGTCGAAGTGCCGAAGCTCATCGATCGTTGCGGGGTGAACCCGCCGCGTAAATTGCCGCAGTGCCGTCTCGTTACCGTGTGCCGTCTCGCTGCCCATGCTGTCGTGCCCATCGTCGCTTAGGCCATTACCCGAAGAGGTCTCTATGCGCCCATCTGAACCGTTTTCGCCGCGCCTGTCGAGCACACGCAGATTCCCCACTACGCTCGCGGCTGCGTTCTTCGTCGCCACGGGTTTGCCTCTCGTCGCCTGCGACGACACAAGTGACACAAGCGAAACCGGCGACACAGGCGACACGAACAACACAGACGACACGAACGACACCGACGACACGAACAACACAGACGACACGAGCGACACGAGCGACACGAACGACACAGGCGACACGAGCGACACGAACGACACGAGCGATACAGGCGACACACCGTTTCCAGCAAAACCCATCGTCGTCACCACCGCCCTCTCTTCGACCTGGAAGCGCCTACCCCACCGCCTCTCGCGCTACGTCAACACGTTTATCCCCGACGCTGACGCACGCGGCGGCACCCTCATCGCCCAAAACGACGGCGGACCCTTCGGCGCCTTCGACGAAGCCACCGCCACGCAAACCTACCTCACCGTGACAAGCGACTTCGTCGCCTCACGCGACACCGCAGTCGAGCTAATCATCGGCCCCACCAGCAGCACCAACCCCGCCGACCCGACCGCATTCGTCGCATCGGGCTTCGCCACCTTTGACTTGGCCGATGAGAGCGGCATCGCCTTACCTGCCAACGCGCGCCTCGTTGCTTTCATTCGTGGCTACCGCATCCACACCGACCGCTACGAGACCCCGCCCCCCTTCGAGACCGAAATTCCCTACGACCCCGCCGACGGCTTCACGGTCCAGGGGCTCGGCATTCAACTAGGCGACCCCACGCGTGAAGGCCCGGTCGTCACCCTCCCCGTCGCTGGACGTGTCAGCCTCGGCACCGCCGACCGCGCCGACATGAACTCCGCCATCAAAGACGCACTCGTCTGGCTCACCGTCGATGTGCAACTCGTCGCCCTCGCAGCCTCTGCCTCACCCGTCGTCACGCGCGGCGAAGCCAGCTATTTCTTGAACAACCCAACCTACGGAAAAAACACCGTTCACGCCGTCGCGACACCCGACCAGAAACGCATCACCGTCACGTCTTCACCCGACGCACAGGCCGCCGCATCCAGTGCCTTCATCGGCATCACCGGCTTCGACATCTGGCTCAACGTCGCCGATAAGATCGACCCCGCGTGTCTCGTCATTCAGCCCGAACTCAACTTCGAGGGTGAGCCCGTCGCAGGCCCCGGACGCTACATCACCGACATCGGCATCGCCGCAGCACTCGTCACACACGACCCAGACACCCGCACCACCGAAGCCGCCTTCGACCTCTACCTCTCGAACCGCTCCGAATTCTCCGAAGAAGGAAACCTCTGCCTCGGCATGCGTGGTGAGCTGGCCGTTGTTCACCTTGCCGACCCCGCCGCCGAGGTCGCCCCCCACGGCCCCTACTCACTCAAGCTCACGAACCTGCTCGACGAAACCTTTACCGGCGAACCTGAAGAGCAGCCCGTGCGTTTCGAGTAACGCCGCCCACCGCAGACAACGCCCACAGAACACAACGCCCCAAACACAGAACCAGAAAACCAGATTCCGAAAAGAAAAAGGGACCGGCTCATCGCCAGTCCCTTTTTTTGCCACCTTGGCGCGCGAGGAAGGAGTCGAACCCACGACCTTCTGGTCCGTAGCCAGACGCTCTATCCAACTGAGCTACTCGCGCCCACACAGGCTCTTGTCTTACCAACGGTCTCTTTGCTCGCCAACGATCCGGTCTTCGCGACCGTCCGAGCGGGGCGGCTACATACACGCGCCGCACAAACCTTGCAACGCCCCCAGCACCGACCCCACTACCTGACCACTGCCTGATGAACCAGTTGCCTGAACCAGACTCACCCCAACATCGCTTGCCCACGCAGCCAACCACCACGCGACAAGCCATATTGGCGGAGAGGGCGGGATTCGAACCCGCGGTAGGGGTGAACCTACGACGGCTTAGCAAGCCGCTGCCTTCAGCCACTCGGCCACCTCTCCAGACACCCCACCGCAATCAACGCGCAAAACGCCTTTCCCGCGACGGGGAAGGTGCGCATACCGCAACGTTTGCGCGTGGTCAATTGCCCACCCCCACGACTTTCGTGCGCCCAACCGACTTTGCCGCGCTCGCCCCCGATGCTTGCCCCGGCCCATGCTTCGGTGTATGTCCGCCCTCCGCTTTTTGGGGGTGGGGTCTCACGTCACGTTCACGACCCATTTCGCTCTCGGCCCCTCAGGCGAAGACCGAGGTTAACATGACCGCATTCGTTACTGCCATTCATGTCGTCGTTTGTGTGCTGCTCATTCTCTCCGTCCTCATGCAGGCCGGCAAAGGCGGCGGCATCAGCGGACTCGTCGGTGGAGCCGGTCAGGCCGTGCTCGGTGCCGGTGCCGCTGGCAACTTTCTCACCCGCCTCACGAGCGGACTCGCGATCGCCTTCTTCCTCACTACGCTCACCCTTTCGTTTATGAACTCGCACGACTCGAGCGCTTCACTCAAAGCCCGCGCCGAAGCCGCCGCCGCCAACGCCCCCGCCGAGGCCCCGGCTGAAGCCCCCGCAGCCCCCGCAGGCGACAGCGCAGCCGCACCTGCCGCACCCGCCTGGCCGGTGGTCTGTGGCCGTGGTTTGTGTTCTGGGGCTACAACCTCTTCATCGTCATCGCCGGCACGGGCTATCTGCTCG
>CAZXXB010000077.1:3083-15038 GCA_964644185.1 uncultured Myxococcota bacterium | reverse complement strand
TCCAAGCCTGGCGGACTGCGTCGACGGCCAGTGGCAGGGCCACCAGCCCGGCCACGTGGGGGGCGGCCATCGAGGTGCCAGAGAGTGAGCCGTAGGAGGAGTCGTCGGTGGAGTAGGCGGAGGTGACGACATCGCCGTTGGCGACGAGTTCGGGTTTGATGCGTCCATCGTCTACGGGGCCGAAGCTGGTGAAGGCTGAGAGGGCGGCGAAGGTGTCGGTCATGGAGCCGATGGTGAGGATGTTTTTTGCGCCGACCATGCCGCCGATGGTGTCGTAGCCGTTGGTTTTTTCGTCGTAGCGTTCGCCGACGCCGAGGGTATCGACGGGGCCGGCGCATGAAGAGCCGATGATGTAGGAGCCACCGATGGTGGGGGCGGTGTCGGCGCGGTGGTTTCCGGCGGCCCAGATTTGGAGCATGTCGGTGTCGTAGATGGCGGAGTCAACGGCGACGGCGTCGGAGGTGTATTTGCCGAACTCTTCGTCTTCGAAGTCGCTTGCGCCGCCGAGCCAGTTGGGTAGGGCGCAGAGGCCACGTTCCCAACCGGCGCGGGGGCCGTAGGAGTGGTTCGAGGCGACGATTGCGGCGCCGTAGGTGGTGGCTTCGGTCTGGTCGTTGGCGAAGTCGAAGGTGAAGGCGAGGGCATCGACGGCGACGCCTTTTGCGGTGGGGTTGACGCCTGAGGCGAGCATCGAGGCGAGCACGTGGGTGCCGTGGTTGGACATGGAGGTGCTGGAGTCGCCTTTTGAGACGCGGGTGCCGAACTCTTGATGGGTGGTGCGGGCGTAGCCGTCATCCCAGATGGCGAGGCGGGTTCCGTCGCCGGTGAGGTCGTAGCCTGACGAGCCGCCGGGCTGGATGTCGTCGACGTTTGAGCCCTGGTTTTGCGTTAGCTCGTGGGGGTTGAAGTCGTCGGGTGAGGTGGGGGTGTCGTAGACTTTGTGACGCGGTCGGCGAAGTCTGGCAGGCGGGTCAAGATGTCGAGCAGTTGGGGGCTGCGGCGGATGAGGATGAAGCCGAAGTAACGAAGTGAGAGGCGTGCCTGTGCGGCGTCGTCTTTGGGGAGGGCGTCGAAGAAGGCGTCGAGCATGTGGGGCGAGGCTGTGGCATCGGGGATGATGGTGATGCGGCGGGAGTCGCGCTCGATGAGGTCGGGGGTGAGCAGGGGTGTTGCGAAGGGGTCGTCGGCGTGGACGGCGTCGAGTGCGGGGTCGATGGGCGGTGCGCCGTTCCAGTCGGAGGAGGAGGAGTTATCGTGGGTTGGGTTGGTGGCGTCGCTGGGTGATGCAGGCTGGTCTGGTGAGGTGGGCCTGTTGGGTGAGGTGGCGTCGCTGGGTGACGTGAAGGTGTCGGCGGCGTCGTCGCAGGCGGTGAGAGACGCGGTGAGGAAGGTGGCGAGCGAGGCGGTAAGCGAGGCGGTGAGCAGCACAGGGCGCAGGGCAGCGAACGCCGTGGGGAGATTCCACGGAGGCGGCGTGCGGTGTGATTTCGTGGCGCGCGACGAGATCGCGTAGCGGCGCACGAAGCTGTGCATTGCACCCATGTTGACCCCGGCAGACGTCACATACCTGCCCCACGACCCACAGGGTAGTGAGTTTGCGTCTTTGGCAGTGTGACAGCAAGCACATTCGATACGCAAAATTTTGGTGACGCTGTGCGATGTTGCGCGGGTTTGCTTTACTTGCGGCTGGCGGTCGTGCGCGAGCTGTTTGCGCGAGGTGAACGAGAAACGGGCGTCAGTCTGGTGTTGGGGCGCGACAACGGCCACGGGTCAATGGTAAGAGGCGCGGCTGTGAAACGTGAACGACCGAGAGCGGCGGGTGCCGTAGAGATGTTTTTTGCCCGTCTGAGGCTGGGCGCGATGTCGCTCGTAGCGTCGTCGCTCGTGGCGGTGTTGGTGGTGGGGTTGTCGGGATGTCGCAGCGACGCGGGTGAGAGTGGTCCGAAGCCGAAAGATGCGGCGGCGAAGGCGGTTGAGCAGCCGCTGTTGCCGGGGCCGCGGGCTGCGTGTGCGTCGTCTCCGCAGGGTTGCTTTCGGTTGTTGTCGGCGAGGATGACTTCTCCGAGGTTGTTTTTTTCGGCGATCACGCTCGACGATGGTCGGGTGTTGATTGTGGGCGGTTCGACGCGGGCGGGGGAAGAGTTTCGCATCAACTCGACGGAGTTTTTTGACCCGAAGCTGAACCGTTTTGTCGAGGGGCCGGTGATGCGGTATCCGAGAAGTGCGTTGACGTTGACGCGACTTGCGGATGGGCGGGTGCTGGTGGCGGGTGGCGACTATTCGGCGAACGCGGAGGTGTTTGACCCGAAGACGAATCAGTTTTTGCCGGAGCCGTTGAAGTTGTTGACGCGGCGGGTGTTTTTGAGTTCGACGCTGTTGCCCGATGGGCGGGTGCTTCTGGTTGGTGGGCAGAACAAGGGCATTTTGTCGCCGGGTGAGCCGAGCGAAGTGCTTGATATTGCGAAGTGGCAGACGAGCGCGGGTGATGTTGCGCCTGACAAGCGATTTGCGCACACGACGACGATGATGAGCGATGGGACGATGCTTGTGGCGGGTGGGATTCCGACGTTGCAGCTTTCTGAGGTGGTTGAGGTGGGGGCGACGCCGACGACGCGTGCGACGGCGGGCAAGATGATTCGGGGGCGTGAAGACCATCGGGCGACGTTGTTGCGTGACGGGCGTGTGGTGCTGATTGGTGGCAGCGACAAGGTGTCGCACAACGACGCGGAGATTTTTGATCCGAAGACGGGTAGTTTTAAGCTGGCGCGTGGGGTGATGAAGGTGCGGCGTGAAGACCACTCGCAGACGATGCTTGATGATGGTCGCATTCTGGTGGCGGGGGGCGAAGACGATGGGGATGGGTCGGGCAAAGAAGACGTGGTGCACACGGGGGCCGAGTTGTTTGACCCTGACACCGAGTTGTTTGTTGACCTGGGTAATCTTGCCGAGCCGCGCGGGCGGGATGATCACTGTGCGGTGAAGTTGCTCGACGGGCGGATATTGCTGCTGGGCGGTGAAGACGTGACGGGGCATGGGCTCGACACGGCAGAGATTTTTGATCCGTCGGTGCTTTCGACGGGGATGCTGACGGGTGGTGCTGGTGCTGGGGCTGGTGCTGGGGCTGCAGGCGGTGAGGCGGCGGTGGCGGCGCCCGCGACAGCGACGCAGGGTTCTCACCCCCGCGCAGACGCTGCCCCCTGAGTTGATGGCTCTTCGCGCGAGCGCTCATCGCGGTTGATGGCTCTTCGCGCGAGCGCTCATCGCGGCACCTTGAGGGGGCGGGTCGGTTCTCGCAGGCCGCCCTTTTCTGACGTTACCCCCTATCCCCCCCTACCCCCCTTTTCCCCAGCGAGGAAAAGGGGGGGGTAAGAGCCTACGCGTGCGGGGTTAGTCTGCGAGCAGAATGACGCTGAAATTGATGGCGAGAATCGTGGGGCGGGTGCCGTCGCTTGCGGCGAAGAGCATCACCGGTACGGCGTATTGCGCGGCGGTGAGGAGATCGTCGGTGTCGATGGTGAAGGTGCCCGCGGGGCTTTGCGTTTGCGGTGAGAGGGGGTCGATGTCGAAGAGTTCGACTTCGAGGATGGGTTCTCCGACGAGGGCGATGGGGGCGAACGGTGCGGCGTCGCCGAAGAGCGGCACGAAGGTATCGACGTTGGGCGGTAGATCGATGGACTGGAGGATGCGGTCGCCCGATTTGGTGGTGAGGCGCGCGATGCCGGTGATGTCGGGGGCGGGGATGTTTCCGTAGCGTTCGACGAGGGCGACGTCGTCGGGTGCCGGGGCGTCGAGGTAGTCGGCGGCGGCGTCGAAGAGGGCGTCGTCGATTTTTTCGGGGGCGTTTTCGTCGGTATCCCAGGGGGTGCCGTCGGGGTATCCGGGACCCATGACAGCGCCGAGGATGCGAATTTCGGCGATGAGGTCGCCGCCTTCCTGGGGTGCGTCGTCGTCGTCGGGTTCGTCGAAGTCGGGGAAGTCGCCTTCACCACGGCAGCCGTAGCCGAGTTCGGCAAGGGTGGCGCCGCAGAGTGATTCGTTTTGTTGTTCGGTGACGTCGAGGCAGCGGGTGTAGATCGAGCCGTTGCGGGGGCAGTAGCGGCAGAGTCCGGCGAGGAGTCCGCAGGCGCTGTCGGAGTCGGGGAGGGAGTCGATGTCGATGATGTCGTCTGAGGCGTCGTAGGCGTCGGTGTGGCCGGTTTCGTCGGCTTCGGGTGCGTCGTTGCAGGCGGCGAGTGTGAGCGCGAGGGTGAGCGCGAGGGTGGACGCGATGGTGAGCGCGATGGCGAGCAACCGCAGGGATGCGCGTGGGCGGTGTATTTCAGGCGGCGACGACGACACGGTCTCGCCCCGACTGTTTGGCCCGGTAGAGCGCCTCGTCGGCTCTTGCGAGAAGTTGCTGGACGGTGAGGTTCTGGTCGAGGTGGTAGCGGGCGACGCCGACGCTTGCGGTGACGGGGATGAGGTGGCCCTCGAAGGCGACGGGTTCGAGTGCGATGGCTTCGCGGACGCGTTCACCGGCGATGATGGGGTGGGGGATGGTGGTTTCGGGGAGGACGCAGAGGAATTCTTCTCCGCCGTAGCGGCAGACGGCGTCGCTGACGCGGAGTGTGTTTTTGATGCGGTTGCTGACCTGGCGGAGGACTTCGTCGCCGGCGAAGTGTCCCCATGTGTCGTTGATTTTTTTGAAGTGGTCGATGTCGAGGAGCATGACGCTGACCTCTGTTTTGAGGCGGCGTGCGGCGGTGGCGTGCTGTTCGAGAATGGGGAGCATGGCGCGGCGGTTGAGCAGGCCGGTGAGCTGGTCGTGGGTGGCCTGAAATTCGAGTTCGCGTTGAGCGGCGATGAGCTGGTCTTGCAGTTCGATGATGCGGCGTCCGGCCATGACGCGGCATTTGAATTCTTCGAGGTTGAAGGGTTTGACGACGTAGTCGTCGGCGCCTGCGTCGAATCCGGCGCGGATGTCGGCGTTGCTGAGGCGTGCGGTGAGGACGATGACGTAGGTGTAGTTGTGGTTGCCGCGTTCGCGGATGCGTTGGCAGAGTTCGATGCCGGTGGGTTCTGGCATGAGCCAGTCGAGCACGGCGATGCGGGGTGGGTTTGGCGCGGTGAGGATATCCCACGCTTCTGCGCCGGAGCCTGCGACGAGCACCTCAAGGCCGGTATCGGCGAGGACTCGCTGTAGGATGCGAACGATGGTGCGGTCGTCGTCTGCGATGAGCACGCGCATGGGTCAGGGTGTCTCCGTCGTCTTTTTGCAGAATAGGCTTGCAGACGCGGGGAAGCAACCTTTGCCGTGGGGGAGTTACGCGGGGGCGTCGGGGTGGGCACGGTCTTTGATGGTCTGCTCGAAGGCGGCGTAGATGAGCCGGTGTAGCCGATCAAGATCGGCGGGTCCGCCTATTTCGACGCGAAATGCCGCGTGGGGGCTGGGGTCGAGTCGCGAGACCCCTTCCGGGATGAGCGTGGCCCCCAACGTTTCGTCTACGTTGAAGCCAACCCAGTGGCGTCGACCGTCGAGTTGAAGCCGCATGACCCACCATCCGTGCTTGTTGAAGTAGATGCCGAAGTAGCCGGTGGTGTCTTTGTAGGAAAGTTCGATGGGTACTTCTTTGCGCAGCGAGGCATCGAACACTTTCACCGAAGCGAGCGCGCTGCGCTCAAATTGACCTTTGACGACCGCGAACGCCTCTAACTCGCGGTCAGTGGTTTCGATGGCGCGACGTGCCGCTGCGTCTGGGTCGAGATCGACGGAAGGCGCTGACGCTGGTGGCGATTCGGGCGGCGCAGCGGCGGCGGGCTGCGACGTACCTGGCTGCGCGGCAACTTGCTCCATCGCGCTCACCGACCTGCGGACGATGTCGCGCACGACGCGGGTAAGTGCGTCTTTGACGATGGGCCGGAAGCGCTCGACAACGTTGGAGTTGACGACACCGTCGTACATGTTTTCGGACTTGAGTATCCAGCGAACAAAATACTCGCTGGCCTCACGTTCTTTCAGGTCAAGCTCAGTACGCAGCATGGTCGCGATCTGGGCGGTGTAGCGCAGTTGTGTCGCGTACTCGCGGATCGCCTCGGCAGAAAAACGCTCTTCGAAAAACGCGAGAGGACATCGAGGCCCTGATCGACTGCGTCGAGTCTCGCGATGTGGAAAGGCTGCGAATCCATCACGTTCGGGTTGCCGGTGTCGGTAAAGAAGCGCCATTCGAGACCGTTGGTGAGGATTCCGAGGGTCACTGTCTGCGTGGCGTTGAAGTAGCGCGCAAGCTGGCCTTCGTGTCCGTCGAGTGAATCTTCGAGGGGCTTTGTCTCAATGTAGATGCGTGGGGTGCCATTGAGCAGAATGGCGATGTCGACCTTCTCTTTTTGACCAGCTTTTTTGATCGCGAAGTCGGCCTCGAACTCTGGGCAGACCTCGGTAGGACTCCAGATGTCGTAGCCGAGGGCATCGATCATCGGGAGAACGAGGGCTTGCTTGCCTGCTTGTTCACCGCGACCACGTACCGCGGGAGCGCGATCAAGAATCTGCTGCGAAACGGTCTTGATGCGTTCAAACGACATCGCCTAATCTCCGAAACCAGGGTGGGAAACGATTTTCTGAACGATAAGCCGATCTAACGCATGAAGCGCAAGCCCCAACGCACTGAGACCGCTGTTGCATCTGTACCCGAAGAGGGAGGCGGGGAGGTGCAGGCTCGCGCGAACGTGGTCGAGCGAAAGCAAGTCGTCGAGCACATTCGACGTGATCGAAGGGGCGTGCGGCTCGGCGACGACGTGACGGTGCGCGAACTTATCGACGCGGGACGCAAGCATTAGGCGCGTCGTGGTGTCGCGACCGTCGCGGCGGGGGCGGGGGCGTGGTAAGGTCGAGGGATGCCTACGTCGTCACGGCTTGACCGCGAAACCCTTGTGCGTCCGGCGATTGAGTTGTCGCGCTTCTGGCGGGCAAAGCTCGCGGCGTGGCCTGAGTTCGTCGCGGCGCTCGACCCTGCCCTGCCCGCGCTTGAACCGGTCGAGGCGATGTACGCGACGCTTGCGGGTGAGCTTGGCCTCGCGGGCGGCCCACTGGTTGATGAAGAGGCGTGCAAGCGGGCGTTGCGGCGGTTCAAATACGCGCAGCTTTTGCGGGTGACGCTGCGCGACCTGTGGCAGGTGGCGGCCAACGAGATCATTTTGCGCGAGATTACGCACGTCGCGGAGGCGATAACGCGGGCGGCGGTCGATTATGCGCGGGCGCGGATGGCGCAGAAGCGTGGGCGCGCGATTGATGCGAGCGGGGCCGAGATTGGGTTTGTCGTGCTGGGGATGGGCAAGCTCGGCGGGTATGAGCTGAACTATTCGAGCGATGTTGATTTCATCTACCTGTACGCGAGCGATGAGGGGCATGTGGTGGGGGTTGATGGGGCGGCGCACGGCGATAGTCCGCATGATTATTTTACGCGGCTGGCGCGGCAGATTGGGACGCTGTTGAGCGAGTTGACGCCGGATGGGTTTTGCTACCGGGTTGATCTCGATTTGCGGCCCGAGGGGACGCAGGGTCCGCTGGTGAATGGGGTGGATGCGGCGCTGCGGTACTATGAGAACTGGGGGCGGACGTGGGAGCGGGGCGCGCTTGCGAAGGCGCGAGCGTTTGCGGGTGATGTGGCGCTGGGTGAGGGGTTTATCGAGGCGTTGCAGCCGTTTGTGTATCGGCGGGCGGTGGATGCGGGGGTGATTGGTGAGTTGACGGAGATGAAGCGGCGGATTGATGCGCGGGGAGGGACGGTCGAGGCGGGGCGGGCGGGGTTTGATGTGAAGCTGGGGAGCGGGGGGATACGCGAGCTTGAGTTTTTCGTGCAGGGGTTTCAGCTTTTGTATGGGGGCAAGCGGGCTGAGTTGCGGGTGCGGGGGACGCGGGCGGGGCTGCGTGTGCTGCGCGACGAGGGGTTGATTAGCGAGGGTGAGGCGACGCAGCTCGAGCAGGCGTACGACACGCTGAGGCGGGTCGAGAACCGGATACAGATGCTCGATGAGCGGCAGACGGCGCTGTTGCCGGCGGGGGAAGATTTGGCGCTTGTGGCGCGGGCGATGTCGCGGCCTGCGACACGTCCGCGGACGGATGAGTTGATTGCGGGGTACTCGGCGGGTGGGTCGCTGGGGCGTGCGTTTGCGGGCGAGGGTGAGGGTGGCGATGAAGAGCAGATTGAGTCGTTTGTGTGGATGTTGCGTGCGGCGACGAGTTCGGTGGCGCGGTCGTATACGAGCCTGATGCCAGAGTCGGGTGTTGAGGCGGCGGATGAGACGGTGGCGTTTTTGCTGGATGGTGATCTTGAGAGTCACGGGGATGCGGAGGTGGCGGCGCGGCTGCATGCGCGGTTTCGTGAGGCGGGGTTTGTTGATGCGGAGCAGGCGGCGTACATCGTGCGGCGGTTGCGGATGTATCCGCAGAGTTTGTTTGCGGGGGGTGCGGGGCCGGCGGCGCGGCGTGCGGCGCGGATGCTGCTGGGTGAGTTGTTGCAGTCGCCAGACCCGGATCAGGCGCTGGTGCATTTGAACGGGTTGCTGTCGCGGTGGGGTGCGCACGCGGCGTTGCCGGGGATTCTTGCGCGGTCGCCGGGGCTTGCGCGGTTGCTTCTCACGCTGTTTGGCACGAGCGATGAGTTGTCGCGGGTGCTCAATCGCGCTCCGGAACTGTTTGATACGCTGTTGTTGGTGCACACGGCGGAACCGTTGCGGGGGCGGGGGGCGATCAACGCGAATTGTCGAGGGTATCTGGCGCAGGCGACGGGGGTGGGGCCTGAGACGGTGATGCCGCGGCTTTCGCGGTTTCGTCAGCATGAGTTTTTGCGGATTGGGATGAACGACATTGCGGGGGTGATTGCTGGGGGCGAGGTGTGGTCGCAGCTCACGTACACGGCGGAGGCGATTGTCGAGCAGGCGTTGCGGGTTGCGGAGCGCGAGGTGAAGCGGCGGTATGGGACTCCGCGAAATGGTGCGGGGGAGGAGTTGGCGTTTGTGGTGCTGGGGCTGGGTAAGCTTGGGTCGGCGAGTCTTGGGTATCACAGCGACCTTGATTTGCTGATGGTTTATGAGGGGAGCGCGAACGAGGGTGAGACGGACGGGAAGGTTCCGCATGGGGGTGAGGCGAAGGGGCAGGTGGTGACGGCGGGGGAGTATTTCGCGAAGCTGGGGCAGAAGCTGATTTCGGCGTTGACGTTTACGACCGAGACGGGGCCTGTGTATGCGGTGGATATGCGGTTGAGGCCGAGCGGTACGCAGGGGCCGCTCGTGGTGTCGCGTGAGGCGTTTGCGCGGTATCAGATGGAGGAGGCGGCGTTGTGGGAGAGGCTTGCGATGGTGCGTGCGCGCAAGGTGGCGTGGACGGGGGGGATGGCGGGTGTGATGCTGGCGGGCGAGGTTGAGGCGATACAGCGGCGGGCGGCGTTTGAGCGGGCGCTAGAAGGCGATGCGGCGCAGCAGATTGTGGCGATGCGGCGGCGGATTGAGGAGCACGCGAGAGAGAAGCTGGGTGATTTGATGGTGAGGGTGAAGCAGGGGGCGGGTGGTTTGCTCGACATCGAGTTCTTGAATTCGTGGCTGGTGCTGAGGCATGGGCGTGACGAGACTGCGATGCGGGTGGTTCCGCGACCGGAGTTGTGGGCGTCACATGCGAAGGCGGGGTACGTGAGCGTGGGCGATGCGCAGACGTTGGCTGAGGCGTATGCGTTTTTGCGGAAGGTGGAGAGTCGCGTGGCGTTTGCGCGTGGTGGCGGGGCGACGGCGAGCGTGGGGCGCAGGCGCGGTGATGGTGTGGCGCGGCGGATGGGGTATCGCGACGGTGACGGGGTGACGGCGCGCGATCGGCTTGAAAAAGAACTCGCCCAGACGACGGCGGTCGTGAGGGCGATGTTCGAGAAGTATCTTGTGTGAGCGCGGGGGGCTTATTTGCGCAGGAAGCTCATGACGCCTTCGACGACGGTGTCGCGGTTGACGACGGCGATGGCTTCGGTGAGGGGCACCTCTTTGGGGCAGACCTGGACGCAATTTTGTGCGTTGCCGCACTCGGTGATTCCGCCGCGTGACATGAGGGCGTTGAGGCGCTGGCTCTTGTTCATCTCGCCGGTGGGGTGTGAGTTGAAGAGGGCGACCTGCCCGATGGGTGCGGGGCCGATGAAGTCGCTGCCGTCGTTGTATTGGGGGCAGCTTTCCATGCAGCAGCCACAGGTCATACAGCGCGAGAGGGCGTAGCGGAATTCGGCCTGTGCCTGTGACATGCGGGGGCCGGGGCCCATGGCGAAGGTGCCGTCGAGGGGGACCCATGCCTTGACCTTGCCGAGCGCGTCGAACATGGGCTGACGGTCGACGATGAGGTCGCGGATGGTTTTGAATTTGGTCATGGGGCGCAGCTCGATGGTGCCGCCGCCGACTTCTTCGAGGCAATCGTCGATGAGGGTCGAGCACGCCTGACGCACACGTCCGTTGATGTTCATGGTGCACGAGCCGCAGACTTCTTCGAGGCAGGCGGCTTCGTAGCTGACGGGGGTGGTGGGGCCGGCGAGGCTTGCGGGGTTGCGCTGGATTTCCATGAGGGCGGAGATGACGTTCATGCCGCGCTTGTAGGGGATGCGGAATTCTTCCCAGAAGGGGGTTTCGCCGGGGGCGTTCTGGCGCTGAATCTTGAGGGTGAACTCTTCGATTTGGGTGCTGCTCATGGTGGTTCTCGCAGTCGTTCTATCGGTCGTTCTGTCGTTCGTTGTGTCGTTTGATCGACCGGTCGAGTGAAGGCGGTTGCGCGGTTTGGTCTTCGTTGCGCATCAGCTTCCGGTGTATTTGCGTTCACGTGGTTTGACGACGGGTGTAGCGACGGGGACGTAGCTCAGTTCGGGGCCGTTGGGGCTGTAGCGGGCCATGGTGGTTTTGAGCCAGTTGGCGTCGTCGCGGTTGGGGAATTCGGGTTTGTAGTGTGCGCCGCGGCTCTCGTTGCGGTTGAGGGCACCCTGCGCAATGACGTGGGCCAGTTCGAGCATGTTGTAGAGGTGGTTGGCGAAGAAGATGGCCTGGTTGCCGCTGTTGCCGGTGTCGAGGACGTTGAGGTTTTTCCAGTCGTGCTTCCAGCCTTTGATGTTTTCGACGAGGGCTTCGAGCTTGTCGTTTTCGCGGACGACGGTGCAGTAGCCGGTCATCTGGTCGCCGAGTTCTGCGCCGAGTTTATAGGGGTTGACGCTGCCCTTCATGGCGCGAATCTGCTCGAAGCGAGATTCCCACTGGGTGCGGGCGCGGTCGTAGACCGACTGGGGCACGTCGCTGTGCCCGTGGGTGAGGTTCTTTGTGTAGAGTTGCATGGCGGGGGCCGCGACGAAGCCACCGAAGATGCATGAGAGGAGCGAGTTTGCGCCGAGGCGGTTTGCGCCGTGGTACTGGTATTCGCACTCACCGGCGGCGTAGAGGCCGGGGATGTTGGTCATCTGGTTGCGGGGGCTCTTTGGGTCGAGGGTGTTGTCGGGTGTGGCCTCGTAGTCGACCCAGAGTCCGCCCATGGAGTAGTGGACGGCGGGGAAGATGATCATGGGTTCTTTGGCGGGGTCGGTGCCTTTGAACTTGCGGTAGATTTCGAGGACGCCGCCGAGTTTGCGTTCGAGGCCTTCGGGGTCGCGCTTACCGAATTCGGTGATGTCGAGGTAGACGCCGTCTTCGCCGTTTACGCCCATGCCGTTGGTGCGGCACATGCTGAAGATTTCGCGGGTGGCGATGTCGCGTGGGACGAGGTTTTTGTATTTGGGGTATTTTTCTTCGAGGAAGTAGAAGCGCTCGTTTTCGGGGATGTCGTTGGGGTGGCGGGTGTCGCCTTTGGTGCGTGGGACCCAGACACGTCCACCTTCGCCGCGGACGGACTCGCTGATGAGGCGGAGTTTGTCGCTGCCGGGGATGGCGGTGGGGTGGACCTGGATGAACTCGCCGTTGGCGTAGATGGCGCCGGCG
>CAZXXB010000077.1:0-2983 GCA_964644185.1 uncultured Myxococcota bacterium | reverse complement strand
GAAGACGTCGATTTTGAAGCTGCGGATGTCGGCGGCGACGATGCCACGGCAGACGCCTTTGTCGTCGAGGACGGGGCCGAGAAACTCCCAGAATTCGTATTTTTCGATGAGTCCTTCGACTTCGTAGCGGCGGACCTGTTCGTCGAGCGCGTAGAGGAGCTGCTGGCCTGTTGTGGCGCCTGAGAAGGCGGTGCGGTGGTGGAGGGTGCCGCCGAAGCGACGGAAGTCGATGTAGCCTTCGTCGGTGCGGTTGAAGGGGACGCCCATGCGGTCGAGCAGGTAGATGATCTCGGGGGCGGCGTAGCACATCGACTTGACGGGGGGCTGCTCGCCGAGAAAGTCGCCGCCGTAGAGGGTGTCGTCGGTGTGGATGTTGGGGTGGTCGCCCTCGCCTTTGGTGTTGACGGCGCCGTTGATGCCGCCCTGCGCGCAGACCGAGTGGCTGCGTTTGACGGGGACGAGCGAGAAGAGTTGTACGGCAGAGCCGTGCTCGGCGAGTTTGATCGCCGCTGCGAGCCCCGCCAATCCACCACCGACTACGATCGCTTTACCCTTGGCAGCCATGTTTTTTCCCTTTGTCGAGCGAGCGGCGGTGCGTCGTGTGTGGCGCTGACGCCGCGAGATTTGACGAGAGCGTGTGGGCTCGCGCTGCGTGTGTCGCGCGTGGTTAGAAGTTGCCCATGTGGAAGGCGACGGCGGTTGAGATGCCGGCGATGGAGAGCAGGACGAAGAGGCCCATGGTGGCCTGAGCGACGCGCTCCTGAGCGTCTTTGCCGATGACGAGGCCCCAGTGAACGGACATGCTCCAGAGTCCATTGGCGAGGTGGAACGAGGCGGCGAGGACACCGAGGGTGTAGAAAATGAGGCGTGGGATGGTCATGTAGTCGTGAAACCACGCGGCGGTGACATCGACCCAGCCGAGCATTTCGGAGATGCGGGTGCTGAAGATGTGGTAGGCGAGGAAGACGACGAGGAAGACGCCTGAGAAGCGCTGGGCGAGGTAGTAGTAGTTACGCCCGTAGGGGAAGTTGGCGATGTTGCTGCGGCCCGTGCTCCAGATATAGAGGCCGTAGAAGGCGTGGAAGGCGAGGGGGAGGAGGACGGTGACCCACTCGATGATGAGAAAGCCGGGGAGCGAGTGGATTTCTTCTTTGTGGTGGTTCCAGGCTTCGGCGCCGCCCATGGTCATGATCTTGGCGTTGCCGAAGAAGTGGTACATGAGGAAGGCGCCGAGGGGCAGAAGGCCCGAGAGCGAGTGGAGCTTGCGCAGGACGAAGTAGTGTCGGTCGAGAAAGCCGATGGAAGGATCGGCGGAAGCGTTGGAGCCTGAGGAGTTGTGAGTGGCTGTGGCGGTTGCCATGACGGTACTTTCGCCCCCGACGCAGAGCAGACTAGCGGAAAAGTTCACGCGGGTCAAAACCAATTGAACTTAAATCGACTCAACCCGGATTTTGTGGGCGTTGAAGGTTTGAGCTTCGACGCGCGGGCAGAGTGACGAAGGGCAACTGGTGTCGTGGGCGGCTTGCTGTTGCCCTGCGAGAAACGCAGCATGGTCACCACACGACCCCCCGATTAACGCGCAGCGTTATGACGCTAGAGGGGCGAGTCCGTCAAGGCGGCGGGGCATGATGTGGGTTGACGTAGCGGCTCGCGGTCACATCGCGACGCAGGCGCCATCGCGGCATGTGTTGAGCGTGGGGCACTCGAGGTCGGTCTGGCAGGCTGACGGGGCGGGTCTATCGGGCGCGCATGTGGCGGCGTAGGTCGATTCGGGGCTTGAGTTCACATAGTTGCGTGATCTTGAGTAGGCGCGATCAGCGTTTTCGGTGCTTGATTGCGGACAGGCGGCAGCGGCCTCACGCAGCGCTTCGAGCGAGTATTTTCCAGCGGCAAGTTCAACGGGTCGCAAAATCATGCAGCCTTCGCTCTTTGTGAGCATCACATTGCCGGATGAATCAACGGTACCCGGCGGCTCATGGAACGCACTGTAGTATCCGTCGCGCCCGTCAATGCGATGCCCGACAAAGAACACATTTGTGCCCACCGCGTAAGGTACGGCATCGTTGGCAAGTTTGCCGTCGTCGTCACGCCAGTACGCGTCGCCGCTGCGCGCAACGACTGGCTGCGGGTACCAGTGATCGACCTGCCAGGCACCGACAAGGAGATGAATCGATTCGCTTGCATCGGTATCGGCGGATGTGCGGCCACCGATGACGTCATGGATCGTGGCACCTAATGCGAACGCTGCGTTTTGCACACCATCGGCGCACGTAGCGTCGTCTGACACCTGCGCTGATTCTTCGATGCGAATCATCGGCGAAAGCACGGGGCCACTCGATGTGATGGTTCCGAGCGCGACGACGTCGTAGGCCTTGAGCCAATCACACAGGGAGAGTTCGATACGCTCGACATCACAGCCGTCGTTACCATAGGACTGAACCAGACGAGCCTGCGGCGCACGGTCAGAGTCGGCGGTGTCGTCATCGGCGAAGTTGCCTGTATCGCTCACCGTGCCATCATCGGAATTGTTGTCGTCGCAGCCGAACCCAGTCAGCATGAACGCACTCAAAAGCGTAACTTGACCAGTTTGCCAGTGAACCCGTTTCATCGCGACCTCCAAATTTCGACTTTATTTGACATACACGAGCCGATTGTTTGCGCCACGCCAGACTGACGCCGCGCTTGTTCCGGTCACAGGCGAATCGAGGTTTCCGTGTTCTAATGACCAGCTTGTGCCATCGGAAGAACTAATCACACCCAACACCTGACCTGTGTTAGCCGCTCGGTATGCGAGATAAAACTTCGATGTCGCGGTGCTGTAGAACAGCGAAATGGTATTTGCGCTCAACGCCCCGGTACTGTGGGATGTTACGACGCCGCCGACCGTTTCAGGCGTAAACGCATAGCCATTGCCGCTTGCGGCGACGCTATACCGTCGCACGTAAATCGTTGGAGTGGACAGCCCCAGCGGGACGAATGCGAG
>CAZXXB010000076.1:6762-15167 GCA_964644185.1 uncultured Myxococcota bacterium | reverse complement strand
AAGTTCTCGTGAGAGAACTTGGGTAAGCGCAGTAAGTTCTCGTGAGAGAACTTGGGTAGGCACGCTCGCCCCCCGCGCACCCCCTTCTCGAAACCTGTTGACGTGCGCCGCGTTTGGGGCTAAAGGCGGCGTCCCTAAATTTGCCGCGCGCACTTTGATTTTACCGCGCGGCCACGAATGAGGCGTAAGATGGCAGTTGTTCTTCGTATGGCGCGCTACGGCACCAAAAAGCGCCCCTTCTACCGTGTGGTGGCAACCGACCGTGCAAACAAACGCGACGGTCGCTTCATCGAAGTCGTCGGCACGGTTGACCCCCTGCCCAAGACCGGCACCGAGGCCAAATTCAACTGGGCCCGCATCGACCACTGGCTCTCTGTCGGCGCCCAGCCTTCCGAGACGGTCGCCGCGCTGATGAAAAAGTTCCCGCGCGAATACATCGCAGCCCCCAAGGCCGCGAAGTCGGTCCCCGCGCCGAAGCCCCGCCCGGTCAAGGCTCCCAAGCCCGCCCCGGCCGCCGAGGCGACCGAAGCTGCCGCCGAGACCGTCGAGGCCGCGCCAGCCGAAGCCGCTGCGCCCGCCGCCGAGTAATCGCTCGTCGGCGACGCGCTGCCGCAAGGGCAGGGAACACGCCTGACCTCGCACTCCGTTGACTCCGCACACTGCCGCCGCGCGACGCACCGTCTCACTCGACACCGCCGCTACGCACGCAAGTAAGGCAAGGTACCTCGATGCCAGATATCTCGACCGCTGAATTCGCCGAACTTCCGGAGCCAACCTCCAACCTCACCATCAGCACCGGCCAACTGCGCGAACTCGTCGAGTTTCTCTGCAAGTCGCTCGTTGATGAGCCCACCAACGTCGAAGTCGTCCAAATCGAAGGCGAGCACACCTGCCTCTTCGCCCTCAAGGTCGGCTCGGGCGACCTCGGCAAAGTCATCGGCAAAAAGGGACGCACCGCGCGTGCCATGCGCACCGCCCTCATGCACCTCTCTGACCGCGCCGGTAAGCGCACCGTGCTCGAAATCATCGACTGATTCGCACGCGATGTCAGCCGACTCGCGCAAGCCAAAAAGTCCACCTCGCTCGCGCGGCGCAACCCCGCGCAAACGCGGCAACCCCGTGCGCGCACCACACGGTTGGGAAGCCTTCGCCCGCGATCTCGCCGCCGCAAAACCTGCTCCGCGCGAAATCGCTTTCACCCCCGCCGCACCCCTGCGCCAGTCAACCCGCCTCGCCGGTACACTTGGCAAACCCCACGGACTCAAAGGCCGCGTCTGGTTCTACCCAGCCGACGACCTCGAAGGCTTTCACGACGACGCAGAACTCTTTCTCGTTGACCCCGCCATAGACCCCTCGCGCCAGACCGCCCTTCGCGTCACCGTCGCCGAACTCGGCATCACCGGCGACGCAAAACCCTGGCTCGCCTTCAACGAAGTCAACGAGCGCACCCTCGCCGACACCATCGCCCGCCGCGACGTCTACGCGAGCGAGCGCGACCTCATGCTCGCAGAACCCGCCGACCTCACCGCACTCACCACCCCGAACGGCCTTGATGACCACGACACGTGGGCCAGCGCCCACGTCGGCCTTCGCGCATTGCGACAAGACGGCTCTACCCTCGGCACCATCACCGCCTACGACCCCGCCGCAGGTGGCGTCGGCCTCTGGATCATCGACGCCATCTTGCCGTCCGAAACAACCGATTCCGCATCACCCCGCCAGCTCATGGTGCCAGCCGCGCAGCCGTTCGTCGTCGCCCACACCCCCGCAACCGAGACCTCACCCGCTACCGTCACCCTCGCTTTACCCGATGGACTCGAATCGCTCGATGATGCAAAAGACGAGTGATGTTCGAGGCCCCGCGCCGATGCTCGTTACCCCATGCACGTCTCGCTGCTCACACTCTTCCCTGCCTTCTTCGAATCGCCCCTTCGCGAGACGATACTCAAACGCGCCATCGAGGCCGGCCACCTCACCGTTGACTGCATCGACATCCGCACATGGGGCGTAGGCCGCCACCACGTCGTCGACGACACCCCTTACGGCGGTGGAGCCGGCATGGTCATGCGCGTTGACCCCGTCGTCGCCGCGATTCGCCACGTGCGCGAGCGCGACCCCAACGCCACCGTCGCCCTGCTCGGCCCCCGCGGAACCCCACTCACCCAGGCGCTCGTTCACGATCTCGCCACCCGCCCCCACCTCGCTCTCGTCTGCGGACGTTACGAAGGCTTCGATGAGCGCGTACGCCCACACGCCGACCTCGAAATCTCGCTCGGTGACTTCATCCTCTCGGGTGGCGAGCCCGCCGCGCTCTGCATTGTCGATGCCGTCGCCCGCCTGCTCGACGGCGTGCTCGGCAACGCCGCCTCAACCGGCGACGAGAGCTTCAGCGCTTCGGGTCTGCTCGAATACCCGCACTACACCCGCCCCCCCGATTTCGAAGGCCAATCGGTGCCCGCCGTACTCTCAACTGGAGACCACGCAAAAATCGCCCGCTGGCGCCGCCTCGCCGCCCTCGCCGTCACCGCCATCCACCGCCCCGACCTGCTCGACCGCGCCAACGTCACACCCCGTGAACGCGAGTGGCTCGACGCATGGCTCGCAAGCCACGCCGCCAACACCGCAACCTTCGACTTCGAACCGTGATGTTCAACGCGAGAAACCAATCGCGCCGCAAACCGTCACACACCCCTTGCACTTTCTCCGCCGATGGGCCATATGCACCACCCCGCTCGACTTGCCGGTCGCGCGCGCTGGCTTTTACCATCAAACTTCGCCAGCACGGTTAGACGCCTGAGAGTAGCCGCCAGAGAGGGCATCATGTCGCAGTTGAAGATTATCGACGAGTTCGAAAAGCCGCAGATGACCGATACCGTCCCCCACCTTGAGCCGGGGTACACCGTTCGCGTCCACAACCGCATCGTCGAAGGCGACAAAGAGCGCATCCAGCAGTTCCAGGGACTCGTCATCGCCGTGCGCGGTGTCGGTGCCCGCGCCATGTTCACCGTCCGCAAGGTCAGCTTCGGCATCGGTGTCGAGCGCGCCTTCCCGTTCCACTCACCCCGCGTCGTCAAGGTCGAGGTGCTCAACAAAGCCCACGTCCGCCGCGCCAAGCTCTATTACCTGCGTGACCTTCGCGGAAAAGCCTCGCGCCTGCGCGAGAAAAACCGCGCCGACGTCGTCCGCAACCCCGCCGCGGAATAACCCGCGCCAGCGTCTTCGGGGGTTCGCGTGCCGCGTGCCGTGCAAACACCCGCTGACCCTGCCGTTCTCGGACAAATCGAAGCCGATCTCGCGCTGCGCGGGGTCGGCTTTGTCATTGGCGTCGATGAGGTCGGCAGAGGCCCCCTCGCGGGCCCCGTCGTCGCCTGCGCCTGCCTCATACCCATCACCTTTCGCCTCGAACATCTCAACGACAGCAAGCAACTCAGCCCAACCGTGCGCCGCCACCTCGCGACCCAGCTCCTCGCCGCCGCGCAACACCGCACCATCGCCTACGCCATCACCGCCAACTCACACGGCACCATCGACCGCATCAACATCCTCGCCGCCTCGCTCGACGCCATGGCCCGCGCCATCACCCGCGTCGCCGCCAACCTTCCGCTCGCCTCGCGCCCCCTCACCGCCGTCGTCGTTGACGGCAACCGCGCACCCCGCCTGCCACGCGACCTCGCGCTCACCGTCGAAACCGCCGTCAAAGGCGACGCCCGCAGCATCGCCATCGCCGCCGCATCGGTGCTCGCCAAAGAGACCCGCGACGCCTTCATGACCCGCATGGATACCCGCTTTCCCGGCTATGGATTCGCTACGCACGCCGGTTACCCCACCGCCGCCCATCGGGCCGCCCTCGCCACCCTCGGCCCCACCCCCATTCACCGCCGCACCTTCAACGGAGTGCTCGCTACGGAGTGTTCGCCGAAAAAAGGCGCAAAGACCTTGTCGTAAGCGGTCACGTGATCGCAGAAGAGTGAGACCGCACCATGACGAACCACGACGATAGCGCCGAAAAAGCCCTCCGCGGTTACGCCGGAAGAGCCTCAGGCTACGCCGCCGAAGACGACGCCGCCCGCTACCTCCGCTCGCGCGGGTACACCCTGCGCGCCCGCAACGTGAAATCGAAACAGGGCGAAATCGACATCATCGCAGACAAAGGCGAGTTCATCTGCTTCATCGAGGTCAAGCGCCGCACCAAGAGCGACTTCGGCACCGCGCTCGAAGCCGTCACCACCGCGAAACAGCGCAAACTCAGCCGCGCCGCGATGGTCTGGCTACAGCAAAACGCCGCCGCCATGCGCAACCGCCAACCCCGCTTCGACGTGCTCGCCATCGACACCGACGACAGCGGCACCCACTACACCCTCATCGAAAACGCGTTCGAGCCGCTTCTGTAACCCGATTGACAAGATGCGTCGCCGGTTCTAACGTCCGCCGCTACTTGACTGGCATTGCCGACAGGAGACCTCCGCATGACCCCGTTCTTGAAACTGCTCAACAGTGCTGCGCTTGTTTTTGCGCTCGCCGCCGTCGCGACGACCTACGGCTGCGGTGATGACGACGACAGCAGCGACGATGATGACGACGACGCCACCGACACCGGCACCGACAACCCCGGTACCTCGGGTTGCGTCGCGGGCGAAGTCTGCTCGACCAACGCCACCACCGGCGGTGCATTCGCCTGCCTCTTGCCCTCGGGACTGCCCAACACCGCCACCGCCACCGCGTGCCCCGCCACGGGCTGTGCCTTCGGTCAGGTCACCATCAACGGCGCCACCGGATGCTTCTGCGTCAACTCGTGTACGCCCCCGAGCGACACCGGCGACGACACCAGCGACGACACCGGTGCCGATGCCACCGGCTGCCCGTTGTTGATCAACAAAATCTGTAGCTGCTTCGGTGCCACCTCAGCCCAGTGCACCGCCACGCAAAACGCCGTCAACGGCGTCGGACAACCCGCCCTCACCGAGGCCGATTGCAACGACCGCGCCTCGCGCTTCACCTGCCCCAACGACACCGGCGACGACGCCGGCGACGACACCGGCGCGACCGACGACGACGACGATGCGACCGCAAGCTGCCCCACGGGCCTCGTCTGCACCACCATCCCCGGTGCCAACGGCGGCCCCAGCGCAGAAGCCTGCCTCGACGCCAACGGACAACCCCCCGCCGGTGCCACCCAGTGCAACCCTGCCGACGGCTCGGGCTGCGCCGCGGGTCAGCTTCCGGTCGGCGCGCAAGACGCCGGCGGCAACACCCTCTGCATCTGCCTCGACCCGTGCGGTGCCGCCTCAGGCGATGACGACGACGACGCCACCGGCGACGACGACGACGCGACCGCCTCGTGCCCCGCTGGCACCTCCTGCGGCGAGATCCCCGGTGCCGACGGCGCGCCCCCGACCGACGTCTGCCTCGGCCCCAACAGCTCGCCACCGGCGGGTGCCCCCTCGTGCGACCCCACCACCGGCGCCGGATGCAGCGCCACCCAGATTCCAGCTTCGGCACAAGATAGCCAGGGCAATACCCTCTGCATCTGCCTCGAAGCCTGCGGTGACTCGATCGACAGCGAGTGCGGTGCCCTCACCTGCGCCTCCGTCGGCGACGGGGGCAGCTACTGCGTCGCCAGCTACGACGCAGCCACGGGTCAGGTCGGCATCCCAAATACCGCCGCCACGTGTGACGCCACCACGGGTGCAGGTTGCGCCGCCGGTACGACGGGCCTTCAGTTCACCGACTCGAACAACCAGACGATCTGCCGCTGCCTCAAGAACTGCACCCCGTAACCGCGTCGCCTGATTGGCGCGCGCGATTCAAGCGACAACGCGAGGGCCTCATGGTAGCCATGGGGCCCTTTCTTTTCGCCGTACACATTTTGTCGCGTAAGGCACCCGTTGACGAAACCGCTTCGCCTGTGAGCACACGGGTCACACCGTGACCACCCGCCAACCCCGCACCGCTACACCCGCTTCGCCCGCGACGCCCGCATCTCGCGAGCCAAAAACCGTCATCGTCTACACCGACGGTGCCTGCTCGGGTAACCCCGGCCCCGGTGGCTGGGCCGCCGTCTTGCGCTACGGCGACCACGAACTCGAACTCTCAGGCGGCGAACCCGACACCACCAACAACCGCATGGAACTTCAGGGCGTCATCGAAGCCCTGCGCAAACTCAAGCGCCGCTGCCACGTGCAAATCCACACCGACTCACGCTACGTCGCCGACGGCATCCAGAGCTGGATACCCAAATGGAAGCGCAACGGCTGGCGCACCGCCTCAGGCAGCGAAGTCAAAAACCGCGACCTCTGGGAAGTGCTCGATCACGAAACCCAGCGCCACGACATCGACTGGGTCTGGGTCAAAGGCCACGCCGACAACCCGATGAACGAACGCGTTGACCGCCTCGCCGTCGCCGCCTCGCAAGCCGCCCGCAACCGCTAACCCCCGCGCACCCCCAGGCCCCGTTTCGACCCCTTGCGTGCGTTACCTGCTTGCCCCAATGACAATCGTGTGCCATCTAGGCCCCGTTGCTATGGGTGCCGGTGCTCACACCGATGACGGGGTCCGTGCCACCCTTCGTTCTCGTGCCACAGGAAAGACAATGTTTCTCACGAAATCGCCCCGCTTTGGCGCACTTCTCGCCGTCGCTTCACTCACCCTCGCCACCTCTATCGTCGCCACCAGCGTAGCCTGCGGCGACGACGACGACGGCAACGCCGCGACAGGGCAGGGCGCGCTAGGCGACCCCTGCACCGCGCAGGAAGACTGCAAATGCCAGGCTGGCCTGCTCGCCGACCCCGAGTGCAAAGGCGCCACCACCGTCGCCCTCTTCTGCGTTGACAGCGTCTGCAAAGCCCGCTGCACCAGGGTCAACGACCCCGTCTGCCGCGGCTTCAACGACGCCGTCGAGAGCGCCTTCTACACCTGCCAGCTCGAAGTTCCCGCCACGCCCACCGCCACCACCTCTGGCTACTGCGTCTCTACCAACACCCCCGACATTCTCTGCGACGCCGAGGGCAAATGCCCCGATGGACTCTTCTGCAACCTCTTCCTCAACACATGCGGCACCGAGCCCACCGGCACCGACGACGACGACGACTCAACCGGCCCCACAGGCGCCGATGACGACGATGACGCCACCGACACCTCTGGTACCACGGGCGATGACGACGACGACTCGACCGAACCCATCGAATGCGAAGACTCGCCCTACGACTTCGCAAAACAGTGCGACCTCAACGGCGTCACCTGCACCAACAGCAGCGAATGCCCCTGCGGCTACTCGTGCGTACCCAGCAAGGGTTACTGCGTCAGCTCGCACTGCAACTGCCCACTCGGCGCCTGCGAGGGCAGCGGAAAGAGCTGCAACTTCAACACCGGCTTTTGCGACACCGCCACCGTCCCCTGCACGAGTGACGCCCAATGTCAGGAAACGCGCCCCCTCGACCGCTGCGTCGCCGGCAAGTGCGAGACCCCCGACACCTCATGCACCGACAACGCCCAGTGCACCGCGTTCGGCCCCACCTTCCAGTGCGTCGCCGGACGTTGCACCGGTCAGGGCAAAAACGGCGACGCCTGCCCCAACGGTGACCGCGATTGCGCCACCACCCACCGCTGCACCACGGGTCTGCAAAACGTCTGCCGCCGCGTCTGCTCGACCAACGCCGAGTGTGTGGACGACGCCGCCGGCCTCAATTGCAAAGCCGAAGAGGCGCTACCCGGCTTCCCGCTCCCCATCGGACAAACCTACTGCCTGCCCTGACAGCGGTTGCTCTGACCCATGCGCAACCTCTCGCTGCCAGCCCAGGTGCTCCTCGCGCTCATCGCGGGGTCGGCGCTTGGGCTCGCGGCGCCGCAGGCTGCCCTCTCGATCGCATTTGTCGGCGACATCTTCACCGCCGCCCTCAAAATGCTCATCGTCCCGCTCATCTTCGCCAGCATGACCACGGGCGTCGCCAGCCTCGGTGACCCCCAGAAACTCGGATACCTCGGCTCGCGCACGCTGCTCTACTTCGCCATCACCACCTTCATCGCCGTCGTCATCGGCATCACCCTCGTCGAACTCATCCAACCCGGCAAAGCCCCCGGCAGCGAAGCCCTGCTCGCCCACGCAAGCGACGCCACAAAGGCCCAACTCGCCAACCGCACCGAGACCTCCATCTCAGGCTTCCTCTACGCCCAAATCGGCAAAGTGCTCGTCAACCCGTTTGAGGCGATGGCAGACGGCAACGTCCTCGGCGTCATCATGTTCTCATGGCTTTTGGGGCTCTCACTCGCCGGTATCGGAGACCGTGCAACAGGCTTGCTCACGGCCCTCGACGCCCTCGACGAAGCCATGGTCGTGCTCGTCACCGCCGTGATGAAGTTCACCCCCTACGGCGTCTTCGCCCTCATCGCCGCCGCCATCGCCCGCTCAG
>CAZXXB010000076.1:1071-6752 GCA_964644185.1 uncultured Myxococcota bacterium | reverse complement strand
TGTCGGCGTGCTCGTGCTGCTTGGGCAATTTGCCCTCACCGTCGTGCTCGGTCTCGCTCTACAAGCCCTGCTCGTCTTTCCGCTCTTGCTCAACTTCGTCGCCCGCGTCAGCCCTCTGCGCTTCTTTCGCGCCATGCGTGAGGCCCTCTCCATCGCCTTCTCCACCGCCTCTTCCAACGCCACCCTCCCCGTCACCCTCCGCTGCGTCGAGCAAAACCTCGGCGTCGCCCCTCAGGTCTCACGCTTCGTCATCCCGCTGGGCGCCACCGTCAACATGAACGGAACCGCGCTCTACGAAGCCACCGCCGTCATCTTCGTCGCCCAACTCTACGGCGTCGATCTCACCTTCGCCCAAATCGTCACCGTCTTTCTCACCTCGACCCTCGCCGCCGTCGGCGCAGCCGGTATCCCCGCCGCCGGTACCGTCACCATGGCAATGGTTCTCGGCGCCGTCGGGCTACCCCTCGAAGGCATCGGAATCGTCCTCGCGGTCGACCGCTTTCTCGACATGTGCCGCACCACCATCAACGTCGTCGGCGACGCGGTAGGGGCCGCGCTGTTGCACAACCTCTCCGCGCGAAAACTCGGACTCGCACCCCTCGACGAAAACTGAACGGCACGCACGAGGCGCGCATCACCTTATCGCGGGTCGAGCGGACTCCACTTCCTCGCCGCCTGCTGCTCGGCCTGTGCCCGCGGAGTCTTCTTCTTCAACTCGGCCTCTTTCGCCGCCGCCGCGCGGCCCGCCTGCACGTGCGCCCACAACGCAAAGGTCAACTCGCGCAACCCATCGCCCGTCGCCCCGCTGATCACATAAAACTCAAGCCCCTCTGCCGCGAAATACGCCTTCAACGGCTCGATCAACTCGCGCGTCCAGTCGAGGTCCGACTTATTCAGCACCACCACCTCAGGCTTTTCCGCCAACGTCGCGCTGTGCGCCGTCAACTCATGCCGTATCCGCACCCAGTCACCCACAGGGTCACGATTGCGCTGCACGAAATCCGGCATCCGAATTCGCGGACGTTCCGGCGCGTCGTCCTCGGGCAACGGCTCGCCCTCCTCCTCCAACTCAACCTCTGCCCCTTCTTCGTCAAACTCCTCCTCGTCAGATTCCTCTTCGTCAAACTCAGCATCGTCGAGCCCCTCGTCCTCTACCGCGTCGTCATCAATCTCCACCTCTTCCACCGCATCATCATCGCGCAGCCGATACGCCACGTCGTCGTCTTCGTCGTCCGACGCAAAATCACTCTCGCGCACATAGTCGCCCGGCACCTGCAACGGCGGCTCCTCCGCTATCCGCGCACGCGCCTCCTCCGCCGCCTTCACGGGGTCATACGACGCAAGGTCGAGAAAGTGCGGAACCTCAAGCAGATGCACGATCACCGAGCAGCGATCCACATGCCGCAAAAACCGCGTCCCCAGCCCCAACCCCCGCGACGCACCCGGTATCAACCCCGGTATGTCGGCCAACACAAAGTTCTTGTACTCGCCCGCCGACACCACACCCAGCTTCGGCGTCAGCGTCGTAAATGGATAATCCGCCACGAGTGGACGCGCGCGCGACAGCCGCGAAATCAGCGTCGACTTACCCACGTTCGGGTAACCCACGAGCCCCGCATCGGCCAGAAGCTTCAGCTCAAGCCGCACAATCTTTTTCTCACCCGGACGCCCCGCATACGCAAAATCGGGTGCCTGCCGCGTCGAACTCTTGAAGTGGATATTCCCAAACCCGCCCTTGCCGCCCTTCGCGATCGTAAATCGCATCCCCGCCTCGTTGAGGTCAGCCAGCAATTCGCCGCTCTCGGCGTCATACACGAGCGTCCCCACCGGCAACCTCACGAGCCGGTCGTCGCCCGCATGCCCATACTGGTCGCTGCCACGCCCCGCCTCACCATTACCCGCCTCATAGTGCCGCTGATATCGCAGATCGAGCAGCGTGCCGAGCTGCCCATCCGCCTCAAAAATCACATCGCCACCGTGCCCACCATCACCCCCCGAAGGCCCCCCCTTCGGCAAAAATTTCTCGCGCCGAAACGCGACGCAGCCATTGCCGCCATCCCCTGCCTTCACCGTGATTTTTACTTCGTCTACAAACCGCATGGTGCGCGCCTGCTACCACACCCCCGCCGCCGGGGGAACGCCCACTGAATCCACATCACCTTCCACCACCTCAAACGTCACCGGCGCCGTGCCCGGCGTCGTCAACGAATACGACCCCGCGACAAGCCCCGTCACCGCCACCGACATCGACGTCGGCTCACTCGCCGCCGCGCACCCGCTCGCGCACGACAAGACACGCGGAACAATCGTCACCACACCGCCCTCAACCGTCACCGTCGGCTCGGCAATCGCGTCACACACCGATGTGCGCAGCACACTCAACGTCGCGTTTACCGGCGTCCCCACAAAAATCCCCTCCGATAGCGGACGCAGCCGATCGCCCGTCAGTTGCAGCCCCGCCACCGCCGCCTCGACCTTTTCGCACGGCGGCTCAACCTCAACCGTACCCACGCGAATTCCATTCACCCGCACCACCCACGTACCAGGCAACGCAGGCTTCCACGTCTCACTCACGAGCAGCGTCTGCGTACCCCCCTCGTCGTCACCGCACGCCACCGCCTGAAAAAACAGATCAACCCGCCCCCCCGCGATGATCCGCTGCCGATTCGCCACATACGCACCCGCCGGCATCGTCACCCGCACCCCAAGCGTCGTCGCCTGCCCCGCAAACGCCGTCGTTGCCGCGTCGAGCACCACCCGGTCTGGAGTCGTCACCGCGCACGTCTCAGCCTCGACCACTTCGACCGTCGCCTCAGCCCCCTGCACCAGCGTCCGATACACCCCCGCTTGCGCCTGCGGCGTCACCGTCACCTCCGCGTCCACCGTATAGTTCGTCGTCACGCACCCCACATCACCCCGCGACGGCTCGCACGCATCGACCCGCGCATTCACAAACAGCGACCCCGCCGCCTCACCCTTGCCAGCCCCACCCTCACCAAACGTCGCCGACGTGCCGCGCAACCGCTCGCACGTGCTCGCCATCTGCACTTTGCCCAACGCCTGAAACGCGATTCCACGCGCCACCCGTGGCGGCAACGCATTAAACGAAAACGCGCTCTCGCGACCCACGCAGCTCGCCGCCTCATCGCGCACCGGCGTCATGATGTTCACGTCGCGCGTATCAAACCCATCACTCGAAAACGCCACCGACCCCGGCGCAAGCCCCGACACAAACACACTGCTCGCATACGCCTTGTCGCTGCCCGACGCCTTCAAACACTCGAGGTTCTGGTTGTTCGGCGCATACCCAAGCGGCCTCGTCGCATACCCAATCACCCCATACCCGTTGCCAACCTGCGCCACGAGCGGACGATCAAACTCGTAGCACGCATTTGGCGGCGCACCCGCCACATCCATTCGCAGCGCGACCCCCGCCTCGACCACCTGGGGCGGCCCCTGCCACGCATCAAACGGCAGCGTCACAAGCTCGACCACGCTGCGTGGCGCCTCCTGCTCTTCGCCACACGCGCTCACGCTCGCGACGACCGCGACGACCCACGCGACCGCCGCAACCCGCAGGCCAAAGCCCCACACCCGCCCCGCGCTTCGCATACCACCCCTCATCGTTGAGCCTCCCGAGAATCGAGCGTCACCGTGAACCCCAGCGAGACCACGTGCCGCATATATGGAAACCGGTTCTGCGCCGCGGTGAACTCGCTGCGATAAAACCCGTACTGCAATTCCACACCCAGCGGCCCAATCACCGGACGCCCCACCACCGCAATCACCGCCGTCTGGTTCTCGTCATCGTCCGCAAGTGCCGTCTGACCTGAAATCGCAAACCGATCTGGAAACACCGAAAACTGCGCCTGCGCCCGCAAATACAGATAAATCTCCGCCGGCAAATCGGCGCTCACCACCACCTCGCTGCGATTGCGCACGTACGACTCACCATCCGAATTCGAACCGTTGACGATCAGCACGTTCTGAAACCGCAACAAAAACGGCCCCACCCAGCGCAGCCCCAGCGCAAACTCATGCGTGTTGTCGCGCCGACCCACGTTGAGACGCACCACCTGCACGAACCCATCCTCTGGGTTCGGCCCCGTCACGATCTGCTGCAACCGAAATGCGTTGCTCTCAAAGAACCGCGCCTGCAGCGCGTAGCCCGCGTCAAACGTCAAATCGTGCGGTAGCGCCTGCCGCCACGACACACCAGCCGCCATCGCGTGATACGAAAACTCTGGCAGTGGATGATACGTGAACCGCTGATACCCCGCGCTCGCCCGCAGTGCCCCCCGCGCGAGCGCAAACCAGTCGACCACCCCATTCGCCGCCCCCAACGTAAAATCGCGGTTATCCACCCGCTGCGTCGAGTCGCGCACCGACACCGACACACCCGTCGCCACCTTCTCTGCCGCCCGATACGAGTAGAGCAAATCCGATGCGTTGATCAGCGTGTCTTCATCACGCTCATTCACAAACGCCTTGATGCCCCCCGTGTATTGCCCCGCCAGCAGATGCCGCCGCGCCTCGTCGTGCCACGACGCATCGATCTGCCACGTCAGCCGCAAGCCAAAATCGCCCCGCACCTCCGCCCCTGGTGCCGCGTCAACACGACCCGCGTTGCTGTCGTACATCGGCGCAAGCGCAACCCGCAGCTTCCACTCTTCACCCGCTCTCGCTTCGCGCAAAATCAACAACGGCATCAACAACGTCATCAACAGCGTCATCAACAGCGTCACGCACCGCATCGCCGCGCGGCAATGCGCGGCAAACCGATGTGCGCGCGGCACCCATCGTCGTGGTAGCAAGGCAGTTGAAAGCGTACTCAACAAGGCAGGGCAGGGCGCCCCACCCTCGTCGCCGTTACGGCGTGCGCGCAGCGTCGATCCGCTTCTTTGCGGCTCGTCCCTCTTCGGCGGCACGCAAAAGGTCACCGTGCCGTTCGCGCAATTCTTCGACGTTCTCGGCAAGGCAGCGCTCGACCTGCATCAGCGCACCGGCATCATTCACCTCGGTGAGGTTTCGCGGCACACCACAAGCATCCGGATTCTGCGGAACGACTTCCGCTTCGAGGTGCCCGGCATTGGCCCCCCGCGCCCGTGATTCGACGTGCAACGATACATCGGTTTGCGCGGCGCTGTCAGCAAGCTCCACCGCACCACCCGTCAAAAGCGGCGAACCCATCGGCGTATTGACCGGTTGCAGCCCCGCCGCAAGAGGCGTCGTCCCCGGCGAACTCGCCGGAGGCAAACCCTGCAACGACAACGCCTGCTGCGACACACCAACCGACCCCGCGGCACCCGCCGCCGCAACCGCGCTATCGCCCGTCACCGTCGGCACGCCACCCGCACCACCGCTCGCGCCACCACTCGCGGGCAGAAGCTGCTGAGTGGCGCCCGTCGCCTGCCTGCGCGACGCACCACCCCACATGTTAAACACCTCGACATCGCGGTCGAGGTCGGTGCTGCGACGCACGAGCCGTGCCTTGCTCTCAAGCTCACGCACCCGCTCGCGAATCTTCGCCAGCTTACGCTCGGCGTAGTTCGCCATGTCTTCAACGAAACCCGCCTCTTCTTCAAGCTCGCGCGGGTCGCGGCGAAACTCGGCGTTGTCGGCATCGCGCGCCGCACTCGCCACCCGTGGATGCGCGTCAATCCAGCCCTTCAGCGACTCGC
>CAZXXB010000076.1:0-982 GCA_964644185.1 uncultured Myxococcota bacterium | reverse complement strand
GCCTCCAGCGTCCGCGTCTTCTCGTCAATCTTCTCAAGCTGCTGCGACAGCGCCGCGTGGCGCGCCTGCATCGCGTTCAACGTGTAATCCGGAATAATCGGCGCGGCCGCGCGTGCCTGCTTGCGCGGCGCAATCTTCGCCTCAATCTCAGCCTTCTCAAACGCCAGCTTGCCGCGCTCACGCTCAAGCGTCGCAAGCGCCGCCTTGTCGCGCGCAAATCGGTCACGCAGCTTTTGCAAACGACTCTTCGCCGGAGCCGCGGCCTGCGCCGCCGCACCCACCGACTGCGCCGCACCCGTCACCGTTGAACCCGAAGACTCGGCACGCGCCGTAAGCGGCATCACCATCAACGCGACGAGCATCGCCGCCACAAACGCCGTCACCAACGCCGCCAAAAACTCCGCCCCACGATCTGCCCCACGATCTGCCCCAAACTCCGCCGCCACCGTACGAACCCCACCCCGCACCGCGACGCTCTCATGGCGCGCAATTTGCCGGTTCAGCTTCGTCGTTCGTACGCCCATAATCGCCTTCAATCGCTCTCGGTCAGTCGCTTTCGGTCGCCGTCGCTTCACATGCACGCGAAGTGCGCAACAGCCTTCGATTCACCCAGACAAAAACCCCCGACGACGCGTCGGGTCAACCGATACAAGCAAGCCGTGCGCCAAGACGCCAGAATCTTGACACGACGTGAACGTTTGCTCCCCCACGACACAACCCCTTACATGCGCCTTTCTTCACCCATTCTCTCGCCGTCTCGCCCGCCTGCAACCGACATCACCTCGCAACCAGCCGACCTCGACCCAATCTTCGCACGGTCGCCTCGCCCTATTCGACACGTTTTCCGCATCCGCTCCCCATCCCTGCTGTGGAATACCGCCCACCCCGCTGTGGAATCCGCCCCGCACCGCATCCCAGCGACACCCTGCAACTACCTGAAATAACTCAACAAACGCCCCCCGCGCCACACCCCGCTTCGCCC
>CAZXXB010000075.1:8152-15311 GCA_964644185.1 uncultured Myxococcota bacterium | reverse complement strand
CTTCCTCCTCCTCGCCGAACCCTGGATACGCCAGCCCGAGCGCGTCGAAACCAAAATCGAAATCGCCGTCCGCCGCGTCGAGCCCCCAAAGGTCGAAGAGGTCGCACCCCCGCCCGAGCCCGAGCCGCCCGCCCCCAAACCCGAGCCCGAAAAGCCAAAGCCCCCAAAGCCGCAAGAGGTCAAACCCCCCGCCGAGCCACCCCCAGAGGTCGAGCCCGCAAAAACCGCCGCCGCCCCAAACGAAGAGGCCCCACCCGAGCAAACCACCCAGCGCAAAATCTTCGGCGTCAGCATGAGCAGCACCGTCGAGAGCGGGGCAGGGGGCATGGCCGTTGCCGTCGGCAACACCGTCATGACCTCGCCGCAAAACACCGCCAAACCAGAAGACGTCAAACCCCTCGCCGCCGCACCAGCAAACGTCCCCCTCGGCCCCGGTGGCGACGGCAATGGACTCACCCCCGCCCCCGGCAACCTCATCACGCAAGAGCCGCGCCTCATGACGCGCTCAAAACCCGCCTACACCGAAGAGGCCCGCCGCCGCGGCATCGAGGGCAAAGTCAAACTCCTCCTCATCATCGACGAAGAGGGCGTCGTCCGTTCCGCAAAAGTCCTCCAGGGTCTAGGCTTCGGACTCGACGAAGCCGCCCGCGACTTCGCACTCAAAGAAATGCGCTTCACCCCCGCAAAAATCGGTGACAAAGCCGTCGTCCGCAAAATACCCTTCACCATCAACTTCGTGCTCGACTAGTCGCACGCGCGACGCAACGAGCAGAGGCACACGCGATGAGCGACGAACTCTACGGCGGCTCAAAATCTACCGCCCGCCGCGCCAAACCCCTCACCGCACCCGGGCTGCGCAAAGCCAAGGCCGACGGGCGCAAACTCGCCATGGTCACCTGCTACGACTACACCTTCGCCCGCATCGTCGACGGCTGCGACATCGACCTCGTCCTCGTCGGCGACTCGCTCGGCAACGTCATTCAGGGGCAGGGCAGCACGCTACCCGTCACCCTCGACCAGATGGTCTACCACTCCGCCGCCGTCCGCCGTGGAACCCGCGCCTTTCTCGTCGGCGACATGCCCTTCATGAGCTACCAGATCTCGACCGAAGAGGCCCTGCGCAACGCCGCCCGCTTCATGGCCGAGGCCCACTGTAACGCCGTCAAACTCGAAGGTGGAGCCGAATACGCCGACACCGTCCGCCGCCTCGTCGAAGTCGGCATCCCCGTGATGGGACACCTCGGCCTCACCCCCCAGTCGGTCAACGTGCTGGGGGGCAACCGCGTGCAGGGCAAAACCCGCGACGCCGCCGAAAAACTCAAAGCCGACGCCCTCGCTCTGCAAGACGCTGGCGCCTGCTCGCTCGTCCTCGAACTCGTCCCCGCCGACCTCGCCCGCGAAGTTACCGCAAGCCTCGACATCCCCACCATCGGCATCGGCGCAGGCCCCCACTGTGACGGACAAGTCCTCGTCCTCTACGATCTGCTCGGCATGAACGCCGACTTCAACCCGAAGTTCCTCCGCAAATACGCCGACCTCAGCGGCGAGATCACCTCGGCCCTCGACACCTACGCCGCCGAAGTCCGCGGCGGCACCTTCCCCACCAACGACCACAGCTTCTAACCCGCGCCGCACCGCGCCTTGTCGCCGCCACGCCACATCGCTACACTCACCCCTCACGGTAGATGGTCTCGCGATGTCTCTTGAGCCGACGACACACCTGCCCCAACCGGGCACGACCCCTTCCCCTGCGGAACCTACCCCGCCCGAGGGTGGCACCACTGCACCTGCCGCCACTCCACCTGCCGTCACTGCACCTGCTGCCACTGAATCTGCCTCCACACCCAACGGCTCACCCAGCGCCACATCAAGCGCGACATCCTCAACTCCCAACGGCACCAGCGCCACCACCTCGCAACCCGGCAGACCCATCTCTGGCGTCACCTCAACCGCTCGCCCCCGCACCAACACCGAACGCGCCGTCGTCGGCCCCCGCTCTGGAGCCACCCGCATCGCCCCACGCGTCGACCCCAAACTCCCCGTCTTCTCAAAACTCCTCTCCGGCCCCATGCGCGAGTGGTTCCGCAGCATCGAATACCCAGAGCGCGTCAGCGCCGCCATCCGCGACGCCGCCTCACACGGCGTCATCGTCTACGTCAGCGGCGTCGCCTCACCACCCAACTTCATCCTCCTCCAGCAAAAACACGCCGAGCAGCAGCTCCCCCTCCCCCAGTTCGTCGGCGGCATGGCCGACTGGATATGGCGCACCGGCGCACTCAAACGCGCCGACCGACGCCGCGAGATGGCACCACCCGACCCCTCTGGCGACGCCCTCCTCCGCCGACTCTACGCCGCCGTCTACGCCGCCCAACCCGTACAAATCTTCCTCCGCCCCGGCGGACTCGTCCCCTCCGGCGCAATCCACGACTGGTTCGAGCCCCTCGTGCGCCTGCGCCGCAACCTCGACCGCGAAATCTTCATCGTCCCCGAAACCGTCATCTGGTCGCGCCGCCCGGGACACGAGGGCTTCTCCGTCACCGACATGCTCTTCGGTGAAGGCGACGACCCCGGTCTCCTCGGTGCCCTCCGCCTCTACCTCAAACCCAGCACCACCGCCGCCATCGCCGTCGCTGAACCCATCCCCCTCAGCGACTGGCTCAAAGCCCACGAAGCCGACAGCGAAATGGTCGCCGCAAGCTACGCCCGCAAAGAGGCCAGCCGCGCCATCGCTCGCCTGCAAGAAGCCGTCGTCGGCCCACGCCGCCGCGACGCCACCCGCCTCATGGAAATGGTGCTCGAAGAGCCCGTCCTCAAACAGCGCATCGAAGCCCTCGCCACAGAGCAAAAACAACCCGTCAGCTCCCTCGCCGACGAAGCCAAAACCTATCTGCGTGAAATCGCCGCAGACATGCACCTCTCCACCATCGACATCTTCGGGCGCATCCTCGACCGCGTCTGGACACGCATCTACGACGGACTCCACGTCGACGTCGAAGGTCTCGAAGAGGTCCGCAAGCTCTCGATGAACCACGCCATCGTCCTCTGCCCCTCACACAAAAGCCACCTCGACTACCTCATCCTCAGCTACATCTTCTACCGCCAGAAGATGATACCCCCCCACATCGCCGCCGGACTCAACCTCGCCTTCTGGCCCATGGGCACCATCTTCCGCCGCTCAGGCGCCTTCTTCCTCCGCCGCTCCTTCCGCGGCAACAAACTCTACTCACTCGTCTTCCGCGGCTACGTCCGACGCCTCATGCGCGAACGCTTCCCGCTCCAGTTCTTCATCGAAGGCACCCGCTCGCGCACCGGCAAACTCCTCTTCCCAAAAACCGGCATGCTCGCCATGACCGTCGAGCCCTACCTCGACAAAGCCGTCGAAGACGTCGCCTTCATCCCCATCAGCGTCGGATACGAAAAAATCGTCGAAGCGGGCTCCTACGAAAAAGAGCAAAAAGGCGGCGAGAAAAAACAGGAAAACCTCGGCGAACTCCTCAAATCGGGTAGCGTCCTCACCAGCCGCTACGGACGCGTCCACGTCGAGTTCGGCGAACCCATCATCCTCGACGACTTCCTCAAACAACAAAACTTCGACCGCGCCCGCTACACCGAGGCCGAGTACCGACACGTCATCAAAACCCTCGGCCACGTCATCGTCGATGAAATCAACCAGGCCACGATGGTCACCCCCACCGCCGTCGTCGCCAGCGTCCTCCTCTCCAACCGCAGCCCCGGACTCACCCTCGAAGAAATCGTCGAACGCGGCACATGGTTCACCCAGCTCTGTCAGGCCCACTTCGCCGGTGCCCGCGTCTCCGCCGCTCTCCTCAACGAACCCATCGAGGCCATGCGCGGTGCCCTCGACCTCCTCAGCCAGAGCGGCGTCGTCCGCCGCGAAACCTTCCAGAACGAAAACTGGTACACCCTGCCAGACGACCGCCGCCTCGAAATGACCTACTACAAAAACAACATGATGCACGTGCTCGCCGGCTACTCACTGCTCGCGACCACCGCACTCAGCTTCGGCAAAGACCCCATCCCCGAAGCCGAATGGCGTGAACGCGCCATGTGGCTCTCGCGCTTCTGCAAACTCGAATTCATCTACAAAACCGGCGTCGAGTTCGACGACCTCTTCGCCCGCCACATCGAAGTCTTCGTCAACCTCGGCATGCTCCGCGACGCAGGCGACGCCACCTTCACCATCGACCGCGATCAAATCCCCTGGATGAAACGCCTCGCCTTCCTCATCCGCGACATCCTCGAATCCTACTGGGTCCTCATGCGCGGCCTGCCAGACCTCCTCAAAGAACCCGTCGAAAAACGCGAGTTCATCAAAGGCGTCCTCACCCTCGGCGAACGCGCCTTCTTCACCGGAGAAATCATGCTCCGCGAGTCGGTCAGCCGCCTCGCCTACGACAACGCACGCGCGCTGCTCGTCGAGCAGGGCTTCATCGAAGAGCAAGAGATTACCCACGCCTCAACCAAAAAGGGTGCCCGCAAAGCCTCAAAAGGCGAAACCATCACCGTCTACACCGCGGGCCCGCTGCTCAACTTCGAAGGCGCATTCGTAGAACTGCTCGAACCCATCGAACGCTACCTCGCCATCGAGCCCTCACCCGCCGGCGCAGAGCGCCTCTCGGCTCGCCGCATGTCGCTCCCCGCCGCACCACCCGCCCACACCAAATGACCCGCGCCGTCAACACGGCGGCCCTCCTCGCCATCTACCACGATCTGCGCGCCCACTTCGGCCCACGCAACTGGTGGCCCGCACAATCCCCCTTCGAGGTCGCCGTCGGCGCCGTCCTCACCCAGAACACCGCATGGCGCAACGTCGTCACCGCCATCGACGCACTACGCGCCAACGACCTGCTCTCACCTTCCGCTCTCCTCGCCACCCCCGAGGCCGACCTCGCCAACCTCATCCGCCCCTCAGGCTACTTCAACCAGAAGGCCAAAAAGCTCCACGTCCTCGCCCGCTTCATCGCAACCGACCTCGACGGCGACATCACGCGCCTCGCCCACCTCGACCCCGGCGATGCCCGCCAAAAACTTCTCGCCCTCTGGGGTGTCGGACGCGAAACCGCCGACTCCATCCTCCTCTACGCCGCGGGGGTTCCCGTTTTTGTCATTGATGCGTATACTCTCAGAGCCGGGGCACGCCTGCGCCTCTTCAAACATGTGACCAGACTGCCCGACTACGAGACCGCGCGTGCGCTTTTCGAATCGCGATTGCAGCCCGACGCGGCACTCTACAACGACTACCACGCGCAATGGGTCGCGTTGGGGCACCACTACTGCAAGCCCACGCCCCGTTGCGACGTCTGCCCGCTCGCACCCCGCTGCCCCCACGGTCACCGTGAGCTAAAGCGAAAAGCGAAAGCGCCCCAGACCTAGCAAGCACCAGACGTTACAAGCACAGAAAGCCACACCATCGTGAGTGTCATGCGAACAGTCGAAGCGTCGCCACAGGTTGCGGCGCTGGCCGAAGGCGAAGCGTGCGCCGAAGACGAAGTGACGGGCATCCGCGCCCTGCCGCTCGACCCCCACGCGCCACCCACCTCAGCCTCCACCTTCAACCCCATCACCGCCGACGGGCCCATGCTCCCCGCGCTGCTCGCCCTCGCCCTGCCCACCGTCGCCGGACTCCTCGCCCGCGCCGGACAAATCATCTTCGACGCATGGCTCGTCGGACAACTCGGCAAAAGCCACCTCGCCGCATTCACCGGCGCAACCTTCTACTTCTGGCTCGCCTTCTCAGCCATCGAACTCGTCACCATCGGCACCAACGCCCTCACCGCCCGCTACACCGGCGCACGCGAGCGCGAGATGGTCGCCTTCGTCGCCCGCACCACTTTGATCTGGGGCGCCATGCTCCTCGTCGCCTTCGGCGCGCTCCTCTCCGCTTCCGCACCCCTCGCCGTCTTCTCGCTTGACCTCGCAGGCGCCACCGCCGACCACGCACAAAGCTACCTCGTCGCCATGGGTTGCGGTCTCGGAATTCTCTTCCTCCAGCAAAACGTCGACGCCATCTTTCGCGGCACCGGCGACACCAAAACCCCCATGCGCCTTCTGCTGCTCACCATCGCCCTCAACGCCACCCTCGCCCCCATCTTCGTTCTAGGCTTCGGCCCCATCCCCAGCTTCGAACTCGTCGGCGTCCCCATGGGCTGGTACTCTGCCATGTCGGTCTCGACGTTCATCGGCCTGCGCATCCTCGCGCGCCGCGGACTACTCACCCGCCCCGACCCCACCATCGTCACCCGCTACGTGCGCCGCGACACCATCGAGCGCGCCCGCGCCAGACTCTTCCGCGAAGCCCTGCTCATCGGCATGCCCGTCGCCGCCTACGGCGCACTCTACTCACTCGTCTACGTCGCCCTCGCCAACCTCACCAGCGAATTCGGCGAAGCCCCCCTCGCTGCCCTCGGTATCGGACACCGCGCCGAATCGCTCAACTACATGGTCTCGACGGGCTTCTCATTCGCCGCCGCAACCATCGTTGGGCAAAACCTCGGTGCCCGCAAACCCGCCCGCGCCGAACGCGGCGCATGGCTCACGGCAGGCGTCGTCGTTGGCTACACCTCCGTCGTCAGCGTCTTCCTCTTCATCTTCGCCGAGCCAGTCGCGCGCCAGTTCAGCACCGATACAGCCGTCATCGACGCCGCCGTCGCCTACACCCGCATCGTCGCCCTCTCACAATGGGCGATGGGACTCGAAATCGTCTTCGACTCAGCCTTCGGTGGCGCCGGCAACTCGATGCCCGCGATGATCGCCGGTGTGCCCCTCGCCGTCGCCCGCGTACCCATCGCATGGTACCTCTCGCGCGAAATGGGCTTCGGCAGCGATGGAATCTGGTGGACCATCACCGCGACCACGATTCTCAAAGGCGTCATCATCTCGGTCTGGTTTTCTCGCGGCAAATGGAAAACCCACCTCGACGCCCGCCTCGCCACCAACCCCGGCCACACCTAAGCGGCGAGGCGCAGCCCCCCCCCACCTCACGCGTTCACGTCTTCCCACTTCTTCGCGAACTGGTTGAACACCGCAATCAGCAACGCCGACAGCACACCACCCACCACGAACGGAATCCACACCGTCCACGGGTCATACATCGCCCAAAGCTGATTCGTCGCCTCCTGCGCACTCCAGCCCGTCTTCT
>CAZXXB010000075.1:7899-8118 GCA_964644185.1 uncultured Myxococcota bacterium | reverse complement strand
CGCTCAACCCCACTCGTCCCCAGCTTCTCCGCCAGATACTTCACCGCCAGCCCCGCCTTCTCGCCCTCTGCCTCATACAGATGCCCCGCGAAAAGCGACCCAAAATACCAACCAATCCCCCCCGGAATATTCGCGTACCCCATGTACAGCGCCTTCTTATCGTTCGGAGCAATCACGCCGAGGTACTCATTCATCTTCGGGCTCGCCAGCATCTCGCCC
>CAZXXB010000075.1:0-7858 GCA_964644185.1 uncultured Myxococcota bacterium | reverse complement strand
AAAAGTAAATCGACATGCTGAAGCCCGCCACGAGAATCCCCACCGACGAGATCAATATCCCCAGCAAAATCGACGACAGCCGCCGCATGTGCGCGTTCACAAGCCACGACAACGGCACCACCAGAATCAGAATCAGCAGCGGATTCAAATTGATGATCCACTCCTGCGTCAGTTGCGGAGCCCGATCACTGTTCCGCGCCTGAAACATCTCCGGCAAATGCGCCGCCAGCGACGAACTATCCACCCAGTCCACGATGAAGTTCGGCAGCAGATCAAAAAGCTGATGAAACATCGCCCAGAACAGCGACATGATCAAAATGAACGCAATCAGCCGCGCGTTCAAAATGTTCCTGAACGTCAGCCACGCCACATCGAGCGCGCCCGTCGACTTGTCCGCCCCCGAATCAACATCCCTGTACGTCAACAGCCACAACAGGTTCAGCGACACGATCACCGCGCACCCATAAAACACCGTTGGCCACGAGTACCCATACAAAAAGTGCGCAAGCGGTGGACCCAGAAACCCGCCCACGTTCACCACCATGTAAAACAGCCCCCAGCCCACGCCCGAGTTGCTCGAATTGAGCTGCCTTACGAACGTCCCCTGAATCGGTGGCTTGAACACCGCCGTACCCGCCGCCAGCGTCATGCACCCCAAAAAGAACATCCAGTAATCGCGCTGCGTCGCCATCATCACGTAGCCGACGATCTTCAGCAAAATCGCCACCACAATTTGATTCTTGTAGCCGTAGCGGTCGGCAAACCCGCCCGTAAACACCGGCAATCCCGATTGCACGAGCGCCCAGTACGCGAAGATTTGACCCTTCTGCACCTGCGTAAAATGCAACCCACCCGGCTCATCCGCCTGCGCGATGTAAATCGGTATCACGACCCGCACGCCGTAGTAGGCGAGCCGCTCGATCATCTCCATGATGTTCGCGACCCAGAACGGCCACGGCAGGTTTTTGATCTGCTGAAAAAATCCAATATCCGGCGATGGATGATGCGCGCTGCGAGCGTGGGCCATTCGAGTGTTCCCGTGACTGTGGCAGACCGACCCCACACGCCGCGACGTGCGGAGACCGTCAAAAACCGTAAGTGTTGCAGCTTTGCCACAAGCCCGCCCCCGACGCTAGCACCACCCACACCCCTCTACCCATACCCGCGCGAGCCGTGATACGCGCCCCCCATGACTGCGCCGCTCAAACACAACCCACGCCCCTTCAAGTGCCTCCACATCACCGGACGCAAAAACCACGGCAAAACCACCCTCATCGAAGAGCTTGTCCCACTGCTCGTCAAACGCCACCTCCGCGTCGTCACCGTCAAATACACCGCCAACCCCTTCGACGTTGACCGCCGCACCACCGACACCTTCCGCCACCGCAAATCGGGTGGCTCACTCGCCCTCGCCATCACCCCCGTCGCCGCCGCCATCTTTCGCAACCGCGCCCCCGACGAATCGTTCTTCGACACCCTCACCCCACTCCTCGCCGCCATAGGCCCCATCGATCTCCTCCTCATCGAAGGTGGACCACCCATCCCCACAATCCCCCGCGTCGAGGTCTGGCGCGCCGAACGCCGCGAGTGGCCCCTCTACCGCCTCCACGCGAGACGGCAACTTTCCCACGACAACCCGCGCGCCCTCATCACCGACGACACCCCCGTCGCGCTACCGCCCGACGTCGCCGTGCTACCCCGCCGCGCCACCACCCCAAAACAAAAGCAGCGCCTCGTTGAAGCGCTGCTTGCCCTCGCGAGCTAACGTGCCCTCGCGAGCCAATGTGCCCTCGCGAGCTAACTTGTACTTGCGCAACGCAACGACTACCGCGACCGCGTCCCCTGGTACACCACCGTCTGAAACTGCCCGTCGTCGTTCTGCACCAACTTCACCGTAATCGTGTCGCCCTCGATGCAATAGCGCGCCATATCATCCACCGCCGCGCCATCTTCGCCCGACAACACCAGCGTGTCGCCACTCGACGCAAAGTTGCCCGACACCGTCTCTTCCCCAAGCTCCTCTTCCACCACCTCAAACACGCACTCACTCGCATCATCGCGCGTAACCGTCGCCCCCTTAATCGTCGCCTCCGCAAGCGCCGCGCACGTCTCGACACCCTCGTCAAATGGAAAACACCCCTTCGGCACCGTCGCACGCTGACGTACCTGCGTCTCGCGCGTCACCGAGTACGTCCCATCCTCCTCAAACGTCGCCTCACCCGTAAACAGCACCGCCCCCTCGACAATCGCCGTCGGGCACGTCTCCGCAAATGGATTCTCCGCCGCGCCGTCATCATCATCGTCATCATCACCACCATCACCGCCCGTGCCCGCCTCGATCTCGACAATCGCGCACCCCAGCGTCACCTCCCACGTCCCCGTAAGATCGCCCCCGCACCCATCAAACCCCGCAAACGCGCGACACTCCGCACTGCTCGCCTGCGTCTCAAACTCGGTCGCCACCACCGCATAAATCGAAAAATGATCGAGCGCCGCCGCCGCCGTCCCGTCCGCCGCAATCGTCGCCAGCGTCGTCCACGTCTCGTTCTCAAGCCGCGCCACCGTCGCTCGCGCACCACCCGTCAGCTTCGACCCGTCATACCCAAGCTGCAACTCCACCGTCTTCGCAAACTCCGTCCCATCCGGCCCCAACTCAAATGGAGCACTCAACAGCCGCTCCACCTGCGGCAGCCCCGCGCTCGCCACCTCTTCAATCGTCAACGTCGTCTCCTCCGCAAGCGCCCCCGCGGGCACAATCAGCTTCGCCCCCTCAATCAAAAGCTCGCCACCCTCAGCCCCAATCGTTGCCGAAGTCGGGTCGCCCGTGTCGTCGTCGTCATCGCCCGTCGTCGCGTTATCATCGTCGTCGTCATCGCCGGTCGTCGCATCGTCGTCATCGTCATCTGACGTTGCGTCATCATCATCGTCATCGCCCGTCGCGTCGTCATCGTTCGACGCATCATCGTCATCGCCCGTCGCGTCATCATCGTTCGACGCATCATCGTCATCGCCTTCCGCTGCGGCATCATCGGTCGACGCTTCGTCGTCGTCGCCTGATGCCGTGTCATCGTCGTCGCTGGTCGTCGCGTCGTCGTCGTCATCGCCGCAGCTTGCCGCCGCAAGGCCCATCATCGCCGCGATCAAAAACAGTCGAAAAAGCTCTGCTCTCATCATGCACCCCAATGCTTTTCTTGCTCGCGAAGTCTTCTTGCTCGCCAAACTCGTCTTGCGCGCAAAGCCTTCTTGCACGCCGAACTCATCATCGGCCTCAGGGTCAGCTCGCACCCCAAAATGTAAAAGACCGTCGGGGCAGAGTGCCACGACGGTCGAAAAGCGTCTACCTGCAACGATTCGTACACGTTGCCGTTGTCAATCAACTCACGACTTCCGCTTCGCCTTGTAGACCACTTCCTGCACGTCGCCCTCATCATTCGGCGGCGGAATCTGCTTCACCGTGATGTCGTCGCCCTCGACGCAGTAATAAATCGTGTTCTCGTTCGGCCCCTCCTCATCGCTCAACAACAGCTTGTTGCCGTCGGTCTCCCACGTCCCCGAGCTCTCGTTCGTGTTCTCGTTCTGCTCTTTCCCCTTCAACTCGCACACCTCGTCGTCATCGCGCACCACGTCGGCCTCACCCTTTGCGAACTGCGTGTTGAACTCGTCACACGTCGCGATCACCCCCTGCAACGGAAAACAGCTCTTCGGCATCACGATCCGCTGCGACACCGACGTCGTAAAGCTCGTCGCCCACGTCTTGTCGCTGTTGAACGTCGTCTCGCCCGAGATGTTCACATCGACAGCAAACGTCGCCGTCGGGCAAATCTCCGCAAACGGATTCTCATCATCATCGTCATCGTCGCCGTTGATGTTCGAGATCGCGATGCACCCAATCTCAATCTCCCACGTCCCCACGATGTCGCCGCCGCAGCCCGTAAAGTCTTTGTACTCGTCGCACAACCCACCAATCTGCTCGCCCGTCGCGAGGTCCCACACAATCGTGTACGTCGAAAAGTGCTCAATCTCGGTCGTCGCCTTGCCACCAGCCACCGTCGTCGCCAGCGTCGTCCACTTGCCATCTTCCAGCACCGCCACCTTCGCCGCGTAATCACCCTCAGGCTTCGTCGACGCATCAAACTCGAGCGTCAGCGCCACCGGCTTCAAAAACTCCGTCCCATCCGGCCCAAACTCAAACACCGCCCCCGCAATCTTCTCCGCATCTGGCAGCCCCGCAGCCGACAACGTCTCGACCGTGATCGTCGTGTCCTCAGCCAATGCCCCAGCCGGAAAATCAAGCGTCACCCCCTCGGCCTCCACCTTGCCACCCTCAGCCGCCGTCACCTCTTTCTCAACCTTCGCGCCCGACGAATCATCGTCATCATCATCATCGTCATCATCGCTCGCGTCGTCGTCGTTGCCCGCCGTGTCGGTCGCATCGTCATCGTCGTCGTCGTCATCGCCGCACGCCGCGAGCGAAACCGGCAACGCCATCGCCAAAAGCATCCACAGTGCAAATCGCTTCATCTTCAGTACCCCCGAAATCGGTGTGTTGTGGTTCTCAGTCTCAGTCTCAGGTTCAGTCTCAGTCTGTCTCTCTCGTCTCAACGCCACGACGCCGCCCCCACACGAGTGCAAGCCGCGCCGCTGCGCCCATAAGACGATAGTTCAACGACATTATTCGCATGCGGCAAAAAAGCAAATTCTTTCGCCCCACTAGCGTGATTCACGCTACCCCTCACCCCTCACCCCTCACAGCGGCGACCACACAAACCCCGTCCCGCTCCGATAATAAATCCGCAACGCATGACCCAGCACCCGCGCCCGCGGCAAAAACCCCCAACTCCGCGAATCCTGCGAATTCCCCCGATTGTCACCCAGCATAAAAAAACTCTCCGCCGGAACCTTCGTCGGACCAAAATCCGGCCCACCATCATCCTCCACCTGCACCCGATGCGCCTTGCCCTCCAGCATCTCAATCGGCTCACCCCGCGCAACCGACCCCTCCTCAAACCGCACCAGCTCCCCATTCAAATACACCCGCCCATCACGCACCTCGACAATATCACCCGGCAACCCCACCACCCGCTTGATAAACGTCGTGTCATCCGTCGGCGAGCTAAACACAATCACATCCCCACGCCCAGGCTCCTCAAACCGCGCCAACTCCACATGCGTAAACGGCACCCGCAACCCATACGCCGCCTTAAACACCACCACCCGATCCTGCTCCAGCAACGTCGGTATCATCGACCCCGATGGAATCACATAATGGTCAATCAGACACGACCGCCCCGACAACGCCGCCAACACCACCATCCCCAACTTCAACACATCCACGATGAGCCCCAACAGCCGCTCACCCACCGTCGCACTCGGAGCCTCACGCACGCCCGCGCCCCCGCCTTCACGCGCACCCTCACCGGCACCCTCGCGCACCTCACCCGCCACGACCCCGTCGGCCTTCGGCTGCACCTCTTTCGCCTCGTCGCTCACGCTACACGCCCCCCCACGCTCTCACCCACACCCACACCCACACCCGCGCCATCCACCCGCCGCGCCAAAAAACCATCCAGCGCCCCATGCAACTCCCCCGGCAACTCAATCGGCGCCACATGCGAACCACCCCGCAACACCACCAACTCCCCATCCGGTATCCGCCCCGCCATCTCCACCGACAACGACATCGGCGTGAACTTATCCCGGTCCCCCGCCACCACCAGCGTCGGAACCCCAATCATCGGCAAATGCTCATACGCACTGTGCGCCTGCAAATCTTCCAACATCCGCAAAAACACCTCAGGCCGCATCCGCGACAAATGCTCGAAATACGGACGCACATCGTCCTCTTTGCAAAGTTCATCGTTCACTTCCACCAACTTCGCCAGTTTCGGCATGATCGCGCTCGCAAACACCCCCGCCCACATCTGCTCCGCCTCGCTCGGTATCCGCTCCATCAACCCATGCACGTACGGAAGCAACTTCTCCATCAAATCCGTCCCGTGAAACGACGCCAGCGGACGACCATGCGACCCGCAAATCAGCACCAGACCCGCCACCCGCTCCGGAAACCGCCGCTGCATCTCCAGCGACACCTGCACCCCCATGCTGTGCCCCGCAAACACCGCCCGCTCAATCCGACACGCATTCAGCACATGCAGCAAATCATCGCAGCATTGCTCAATCGTCATCGTCCCCAAATCTTCCGGAACCCCACTCCGCCCATGCCCCCGATAATTCCAGTGCAAATGCTCCCGCGCCGCCGCCCCCGCCTCGTAATGCTCAAACGCATACTTCCAGATGAACCCGTCGCACCCAAGCCCATCCGTGAACACAAGCGGAACCTTCGCCGCCCCATCCCCCGCCACACTCGCTGCCGCAACGCCTGGAACACTCACCCCCGGCACACTCAACCCCGGCACACTCAACCCGGGCACACTCACCCCCGACCAATAATCAGGCTGCGACACACCACCACCAACTCCCGCCCACGATGCACCGGACACACCATCGCCCCCCGCGCCCACCCCCGCCCACGACGCACCGGACACACCACCGCCTCCCGGACGAACATGCCGGTAATAAATCGAAAGTCCATCCGATGCGCGCACACGTTTTCCGAGACGGCCCATGGCGCGGGGCACTTAGCCCCCGCAACGGTGCAACGTCAAGCAACGCCTCGCGCCCGACTCCACCCACCGCCCTCTCGTCGCCACCCCGCGCCACCGGCCCCCACGCTCCCCGTAGAACGACACCCCCCATTTGTAGGGTATTCACACGCGCAAAATGTCACAAAAAAGCCTTTGCGTTTTTCGCGCAACTGTCGGATGCTCCACCTCAGCCCCCAAAACCATCTGACCCTGCATCGTCAATAGGCTCGCTGTCTCCGGAGGTCTCCGCCATGAAGTTCTCGCCAACGAAGCTCTCGTCCATCGCCCCCCCTGAGTAAAAGCTCGCGTTTCCTCGCGACCAGCCTCGCCACCCTCGCCCTCGCGTTCTTCATGCAGGGCCAGTCATGCGGCGGCGCTCTAGTGATCACGCGATGAGCGCTTGCCGCGAAGAGCCAACGGCTCAGACGAATCAGAATTGCAACTCGAACGGCAACTCGGGTGACTGCGGAATGTCCGCAACCTCGAACACCGGCTTCGGCGCAACCCCCACCGACCAATACGGCTACCCCGACCTCGGCACCGGCGACGACTGGCTCGGCGACGGCGTCGTCAACTGCTTCACCGACACCGACTGCGCCATCGCCTACGCCGACGACCCCTGCAACGACTGGTTTTGCAGCGCGGGCGGCACCTGCCTCGCCAACATGTACAGCGTGAGCGGAGAAGTGCCCTGCGACCCCCCAGCCGAATTGGCCGACCTCACCGAATGCCTCTATTTCGGATGCAAGCTCGCCGGTGCCGGAATCAGTCCGATGCGCGCCCTCTGCCTCCCCGCCGAAATCTATGCCGGGTGGTGCTACATCGACGGCGCCTGCTACAACGAAGAAGACAACGACCTCAACCCCGACAACTCATGCGAGCGTTGCGACGCCTCCGACGAGGGCAACCCCATTGGCCTCGCCGGAACATGGCGCACGTGGACCCCGCTCGACGACGGACTCGTCTGCAACGTCGGCGAAGACCTGGGCCTGTGTGCCGAAGGTCTCTGTGAAATCGACACGGGCGACACCGACACCGGCGACACCGACACGGGCGACGACACCGACACTGGCGACGACACCGACACGACTGGCGGCACGTCAGACGACGACGACGACTCGACCGAAACCACCGGCGACACCGACACGGGTGACACCGACACCGGCGACACCGACACGGGTGACACCGACACCGGCGACACCGACACGGGTGAC
>CAZXXB010000074.1:15120-15347 GCA_964644185.1 uncultured Myxococcota bacterium | reverse complement strand
ATTCTTCCACGAGCCCCGCAACGCTGCCCTCATCGACGAGCTGCTGGCGCTTGGCCTCACCCCCGCGCCACACCTCGCCGCCGCCGCCTCCGTCTCCGTCACCGACGCGGCAAAGCAAACCTTCGCCGACAAAACCTGCGTCCTCACCGGAGAAATCACCGGCATCTCGCGCGACGAAGCCAGCGCCATGCTCAAAGCCGCCGGAGCAAAAGTCACAGGCTCCGTCT
>CAZXXB010000074.1:12700-15083 GCA_964644185.1 uncultured Myxococcota bacterium | reverse complement strand
CATCGCTGGCGAAGGCGCAGGCAGCAAACTCGACAAGGCCCGCAAGCTCGGTATCACCGTCATCACCGATGCCGAGTTTCGCGCCATCATGGGCCTCACAACCCAACCCACACCATAAGACCACTCGCCACAGCCGACCCCACAACCCGCACCGTGACCCGCACCGTGACCCGCACCACGAACCACACCACAAATAACACCATGACCAACCCCGCAAGCGACATCACAACCCCGCTCGACTTTCGCTCAGACACCGTGACGCAACCGACCGCCGCCATGCGCAAAGCCATGCACGACGCCCCCGTCGGTGACGACGTCCTCGAAGAAGACCCCACCGTCAACCGCCTCGAAGCCCTCGTCGCCGAACGCTTTCAGCGCGAAGCCGCACTCTTCGTCCCCAGCGGAACCATGGCCAACCTCATCGCCGTCGCCCTCCACGTCCCACGCGGCGGAGAAGTCATCTGCGAGCGCCGCACCCACACCTTCAAATACGAAGCAGGCGGCGGCTCGGCCCTCTTCGGCGCCTCGTTCTGGACCCTCGACTGCGACCGCGGCTACCTCTCGCCCACCGACATCCACGCCGCCGTCCGCGCCGACGACATCCATTGCCCACGCTCAAAACTCGTCATCGTCGAAAACACCGCCAACCTCGCCGGCGGCGTCGTCGTTGACCTTGCCACCCTCACCTCCCTCACCGACGCTGCCCACCAGCACGGCATGGCGCTTCACCTCGACGGTGCCCGCATCTGGAACGCATCCATCGCCGCAGCCACACCCCTTCACGACTTTGGCCGCGCCGTCGACACCCTCTCATGCTGCCTCTCAAAAGGGCTCGGCTGCCCCGCCGGCTCGCTCTTCGTCGGCAACCGCGACGCCATTCTCGAAGCACGCCGCATGCGCAAAATGCTGGGCGGAGGCATGCGCCAGGTAGGCATCCTCGCCGCCGCCGGCATCTACGCGCTCGAAAATCACTTCGACCGCATCGCCGACGACCACGCCCTCGCAAAAGAGGTCGCAAACGTGCTACGCGCCCGCTTCGACAACCGCTACCGCGTTCAGGAACCGCAAACCAACATCGTGCTCCTCCACACCGAAAACGAAGCCGCGACCGAAGAAGCAATGAACCGACTCACCAAAGCTGGCGTCCTGTGCTTCGCCCTGCGCAGCACGCTCATCCGCCTCGTCACGAGCCTCGCCCTGCCACACGACGCCGCAAAGCTGCTCGCCGCGCGCCTCGCATAAGGCAAGCCCACCGACACACCATCACACGACGCCACAATGGGCATCCGCAAACACTGCAATCCACTCGCCTTCAGCCGCACCGTCACCCTCCCCGACTGGAGCCGGGTCTTCGCCCGCTCGCAACCCATCGAGGTCGATATCGGCTACGGCATGGGCGGCTTTCTGCTCGAACGCGCCGACGCCTGCCCCGAACGCAACATCGTCGGACTCGAAGTGCGCGAACCCCTCGACACCCGACTGCGCGCCGAGCTTGCCCAACACCCGCGCCCCAACGTCGCGCTCGTACTCTGCAACGCCAACTGGGCCTTCGACGACCTCTTCGCCGACGCCAGCCTGACCGCCGCCCACATCTACTTTCCCGACCCGTGGTTCAAAAAACGCCACCACAAGCGCCGCGTGCTCAACGCCGCCTTCGCCCGCCTCGTCGCCATCAAACTCGCCCCCGGCGGCATGCTCTACGCAAAAAGCGACGTCCCCGAAGTCGCCTCCCAGATGCGCGAAGTGCTCGAAGCCGAACCCGGCTTTGACTCACTCACCGCACCCGGCACCTTCCTCGATGAATCCCGCTTCCCCCTCGCACAAAAATCTTCGTGGGAACGTCACCTCATCAAGACCGGCAAGCCCTACGACCGCATGGCCTTTTGCCGCAACCACCTCACCCTCGAACGTCTCATTGAGCAAACCGATGGTGAGCAAACCGATGGTGAGCAAGACGACATCGAGCGAACCGATAGTGAGCAAGACGATCAAGGCAACCCCAAAGATTCCCTCGACAAAGTAGAAGGCGACAACGACGATCGCCAACTGCCCGGCCCACCCATCGCCGAGAGCAACGCCCGCCGCGAAGGCGACGCACTCGTCCCCTACCGCCGTGTCGGAAGAAAACACCGTGAGGCAAAACAATGACCCACATCGACATCACCAGCACCTCTAAAAAACGCACCCACGGTGCCGTCGCCGCCGGCCACGAACAAACCGCCGCCGCTGCCCACGCCATGTACGAAAAGGGCGGCAATGCCGTCGATGCCGCCGTCGCAGCAGCCTTCGCCGCCGCCGTCGCCGAACCCCTCTTCACCTCCATCGCCGGTGGTGGACACTTCATGGTCCACGACCCCCTGCTCGACAAAACCATCGCCTATGA
>CAZXXB010000074.1:12385-12690 GCA_964644185.1 uncultured Myxococcota bacterium | reverse complement strand
CCTTCCCAACACGCACCTCACCACACGCGGGCGAACCCTTCGACTTCTACGGGCTCGACCTGAGCTACGGCGCAACATCCCAACTCTTCCACGTCGGCGCCGCCTCGATGGCCGTACCCGGACAACTGCGCGGACTCTTCGAAGTCCACGAAAAACACGGACGTCTCCCCTTCCACGACGTCGTCGCGCCCGCCATCCACATCGCCGACGACGGCGCCATCTACAACGACGCCACCGTCCGCGCCTTCGAGTTTCTCTTCCCCGTCATTCAAGAGAGCGCCACGATGCGCGACATGCTCACCCCC
>CAZXXB010000074.1:4569-12336 GCA_964644185.1 uncultured Myxococcota bacterium | reverse complement strand
GCGACGCTGCGCCGCATCGCCGACGACGGTGCCGCATTCTTCTACGAAGGCGACATCGGCGACGAAATCGACGCCCTCATGCAAACCCGCGGCGGACTCGTCCGAAAAGCCGACCTCGCCGCCATGCACGTCGTCGCCCGCGAACCCCTCTCGATCCACGCCTTCGGCCACGAACTGCGCCTCAACCCGCCCCTCACCTCAGGCGGACTCCTCATCGCCCTCGCGATGAAAATCGCCGAGCGCCTCACCCCAAGAGAACTCGACGCCGCCACCCACGAAGGCTCAATGGGCTTTGTCGCGCTGCTCGAAGCCGTCTTACGCGCCCGCGCCGAACCCATCGGCAACCTCGCCTTTCACGAAGCGATCTACCAAGACAACGCCGCGCTCGCGCTCCTCGACGACAACCGCATCGACCAGCTCGCCCGTCTCGCCCGCACCATCGCCCGCGACTGGCCCCAAAGCATCACCGCACCCCACGAGCCGCGCGTCGCCGGCAACACCACCCACATCTCGTGCATCGACGCCGACGGATACGCATGCGCCATCACCACCTCACTCGGCGAATCCAACGGCATCATGCTCGACCGCCGCGGCGTCATCCTCAACAACTTCCTGGGTGAAGACGACATCAACCCCAAAGGCTTCCATGCCGAAACAGGCGGCACCCGCATGACCTCAATGATGTCGCCAACCCTCATCTTCAAAGATGGCAAACTCCGCTACGCGCTCGGCTCCGGCGGTTCAAAACGCATTCGCACCGTCATCCCGCAGGTCCTCTTGCGCCTCTTCCTCTTCGGCGACGACGTCGTCAGCGCGGTCGGCCACCCGCGTACCCACTGGGAAGGTGGCGACCTCGCCTTCGAATCATTCGGACGTTCCGACGCCGTCAACTCCGCCCTGCAACACGCCCACTCGACCGTGCGTCGCTTCGACGGCTACGGCATGTTCTTTGGCGGGGTTCACACCGTCGCCTTCGACGCCGACGAGCGTGTGCTCACAGGGGCCGGCGACCCCCGTCGCGGTGGCGTGTTTCTGGTGAGTTGACGTGAACCGCACCACCCAGCAGCGACCCATCGCACCTGCGACGCGACGCACCACCGCCGCCGCTCACGTCACCCGTAGCATCGCGCGCCGCATCGCTGCGTTGTTTGCCCCTTGCGTCGCTGCTCTGCTCACCGCACTGCTTGGCATCGTCGCGCTCGCGCCTTTGCCTGTCGCCCACGCGAGCGACCTTTACGACGACCCCGCGCTGCGCCTTTATCGCCTCATTCGCGCCCCTTCACCTGCCGACGACGACACCACTCAAAAGCGTCTCGAAGCGCTCGCAGACCACGCGACCCATCACCGCTTCACCCACGACAAAGAGCGCGACGCATGGGCCGACGCCGCCATCGCAGCCCTGGCGTTGCGCCCCGTCACCACGACACGCGGCAACTCAACCTCTTCAAAGACTACGACGCGCTCACATCGCGCGGCTTCAACGCGCCTCGCTCGCCTCGTCTTCACCCATGCCCCCAACCGCCTCAACGACGCCGACCTCTCGCGCTTCTCAGCATTGGGCATCACCCAGACGACCCTCGACAACGACGAGCTACTCACCCACGCGCGCGCACTCGAAAGCGCCCACCGCAACCCCGCCGCCGCCGCCGCATACCGCCTCTACCGCTCGCGCACGACCGACCCTGCCGCCAAATGCCTTGCCGCCTTTCACGAAGGCAGAGCCCTTCGTCGCGAGCGACAGCACACCGCCGCCGTCGCCGTGCTGCGCCTTGCAAGAACCCTCTGCGCGATCGACCCCCAAACACGCGAAAAAGTGCTCTACACGCTCGGCGTCTCAGCCTCGCGCCTCACCAACTGGCGCGATGGAACCTCCGCGTGGCTTGAGCTTGCCGCTTCGGCCACCCCCACCACCTCTTCACTCGCCGACGACGCGCTCGTGCTCGCCGCCGAGGCCCACGCCACCCGCAACGACCCCACAACCGCCGCCGCACTCTACCGCCGCGTCTTCACCGAGTACCCCGCCTCAGACATGGCCGATCTCGCCCGCTTTCGCGTCGCTTTCCTCGCCCTCCGCGCAGGCGACCCGTCAACCGCCCGCGACCACTTCAACGAAGCCGCCTCTCGCGCCACGCCGCGCAGCGAAGCCCATGCCAAAGCACGCTTTTTCGCCCTTCTCGCACAGCAGCGCGGCATTACTTCGCACACCAGCTCGCGCACCGACAGCACATCCGCGAATCAACCCCGGCACTGCGACGCGCTACTCACCCTCTACCGCGACCACCCCCTCAACTACTACGGAATCGCCGCTCTCCACCTGTTTCAACAAGCCAACTGTCACGCACCCCACACCACCTCAAACGCCACCACAAACACCGCTTCAAACACCGCGACAAACGCTCCATCCCTTGACGGCACACCCGGCTTCCCGATGCCCACCAAAAACCCCATCGCACCCGATCTTGCAGAGGTATTCAACGAACCCGCCACCGCGCTCGCCCAGCACATTCTCACCTCCGCAAACCACGACTCACCCACCGCCGTCACCAGTGCCCTCGACCTCCCGCCGCGTCTTCGCCTCATCGCCTCACTCACCACCGACGACCCCGACGCCGCACGCTGGCTCATCGAGCGCACCGACATCGCCACCTGCCACCTCAACGAACGCTGCGCCCGCACCCTCATTGCCCTCGCCCTCTTGACCGGCGACCACGTCACCGCCCAGTGGACCACCCGTCGCACCTTGCTCAAACACCACGCGGGCACCCTGCCCCACACCCCCGACGAGGCACGACTCTTACGCATCGCCTACCCCGCTGCCCACCACCCCGCCATCAAGCACGTCGAGCAACAACGCGCCATCCCCCCCTCGCTCTTTCGCGCCCTCATTCGCGAAGAGAGCGCCTACGACGCCACCATCGTCTCGTGGGCCGGCGCCCATGGACTCTCGCAACTCATGCCCGCCACCGCCCGCGAAGAATGCGCCGTGATGAAACGCCCCTACACAGGCGACGACGCCCTGCTCAACCCCACCACAAACCTCACCATCGGCGCACACCACTTCTCGCGTCTGCTCAAAATGTTTCCGAAACAGGTCCCCCTCGCGATCATGTCGTATAACGCCGGTGCCGGAGCGGTGCAGCGCTGGTTCGCGCAGCAGCGACCCACTACACTCTACGAATTCGTCGAGGCCGTCCCTTTCGAAGAACCCTCAAAATACGTCTCGCGCATCATCAGCACATGGGCCGTCTACCGCGCCCTCAACAGCCTCGATCAACATCACCCCCAACAAACCCCGCAACCCACCACCGCCCCATGACCGCCCCATGACCGCTCCGCACCCCGCGACCCGCATCACTCACACCACCCGCACCACGGTGCGACGCAACCTCACGCGCGCCCTCGTCGTCGCCGCCGTCACCCTCACCCTCACCCTGCTCTCACCCATCGTCTGGAGCTTCATCCTCTGCCCCTGGATGGGCACCCTTCGCGACGGCTTCCCCGAAAAAACCTCGATGATGAAAACGCGCGAGGCCGACGCCGCCGCAAAGAAAAAGCCCTTCAAGCTCACCTACCGACCCGTTCCGCTCAAACGCATCAGCCGCGAGCTGCAACGCGCCGCCGTCGCCGGCGAAGACGCGGGCTTCTACAAACACAACGGCTTCGAATTCGCCGCCATCCGCGAAGCCTTCGAGCACAACCAGAAAAAGGGACGCGTCGTGCGCGGCGGCTCAACCATCAGCCAGCAGGTCGCCAAAAACCTCTGGCTCACACCCAGACGCAGCTACTGGCGCAAAGCCGTCGAAGCTGTCCTCACCTTCCGCATGGAAGCCACCCTCCCCAAAGAGCGTATCCTCGAACTCTACCTCAACATCATCGAGTGGGGCCCCGGCATCTTCGGTGCCGAAGCCGCGGCGCAGGTTCACTTCAACACCCCCGCCGCCCGCCTCACCCGCGATCAGGCAATTCTTCTCGCCGCCGCCATCCCCGCCCCCCTGCGCTTCAACGCCAAAAAACCATCCACCTTCATTCAACGCCGCACCCAGCGCATCGCAGACATCATGGCAGCGTCAGCACGAGCACCGTCGTCGGGTCGCGCCAACCGTTGATCGCAAACGACTCGTCTGGCGAAATCGTCCCCACGACCCGAAACCCGCGTCGAATCAGCGACGCCTCTCGTGCCGAATCACTCAACACCGACGCCGCAATCGCCCGCGCCCCATGCGTCGCCGCATCAATCACCCGCACGTCGTCAATCCACGACGATATCCCGTTCCCCCGCACCGTAGGGTGAACCACCAGCCGGTTCAGCGACGCCACCGGCACCGGCACATGCGCCGCAAACGGCAACACAAACCCCGGGTCGGGCAGCGCACCCACCTCTTCGTGAATCGTCATCCGCCCACTCGCCACGAGCGCCCCATCGCGACTGACGAGATAGTGCCACGCGCTCGCCTCAAGCTCATCACCCTGCACCGCCGCCAACGCATCTGGCTCGGGCACCACCCCCTGATACGCCACACGCCGCAACCCCAGCACCGCCGCAAGGCCAAACGCTTCACCCGGCCTCACGACCGTAAGCTCAAACCCGGCCGGACCCGCGGGCAGCGGGCGCGTCACCGGTACCGTCGCATTCATGCCGACACCTCTTCACTCAACGTCATCCACTCTTCCATCACCGCTTCGAGCTGGTTCTCCGCCCCACTCTTCTCAGCCTGCAATTCATTCAGCCGTCCCCAATCGCGCGCAAGCGCCGGGTCGTGCAACTGCCGCTCAATCTCAGCCACGCGCGCCTCGAGCGTCGCAATCTCACCCTCCAGCGCCACAACCCGCCGCTTGCGCTTTTCATCCTCGCGCTTTTTTGCCTTCTCATCACGATAGCGATTTGCCCCGGCATCACCCTCAACCGCCGCGCCACCTCGCGCCTGCTCACTCGCCGTCTTCGCGGCAAGCGCCATCGCCTCACTGAAACATCCCGGAAGATCATCAATCGTCGCGTTGTTGAGGTGCCACGTGCGCGTCGTCACCCGGTCGAGAAAGTACCGGTCGTGACTCACGACGAGCAGCGTACCGCGATAATCACTCAGCGCCCGTTCAAGCGCCTCGCACGATGGAATATCAAGGTGGTTCGTCGGCTCATCGAGCACGATAAAATTGTTCGGCAACAGCAACAGCCGCGCCATGATCAACCGCGACCGTTCACCGCCCGAAAGCGTGCTCGCCTTGCGCTCAAGATCGTCTTCAAAAAACAGAAACCGCGCCCCGTACGCCCGCAAATCTTGCGGCGACAACTCTTTCTGCGCCGCAAACCCCACCTCTTCACCCGGCTTCACAAGCTCACGCAGCGCGCGACGACGCTCTTCGGCGGCCTCACGCAACACATCCACAACCCGCATCCCATCATCGAGCCCATCAAGCCGCTGATTGAAATACCCAATCCGCAACCGGTTCCCCAGCCGCAACTCGCCCGCCAACGGACGCACCTCACCAAACAACGCCCGCAAAAACGTCGACTTGCCCGTGCCATTGTTGCCCACGAGCCCACACTTCTCGCCCCGATACAGCGTCACCGACGCATTCGAAAACAGCGTGTGCCCACCAATGCCAATCGCAAGCTGCGCCGCATGCAGCACCTCTTTGTTGCCCGGCGGCGGATCACCAAAATCAAAACTCGGCGGAGCCCGATCGCGCGTCACGTCATCAATCCGCTCAAGCCGCTCAAGTATCTTTCTGCGACCCTTCGCCTGCTTGCTGTTCTGCCCCGCGATGTTGCGCCGAATGTACTCTTCAGTTCGCGCAATGTCGGCCTGCTGCTTCTCATACACCTTGCGCTGCCGCTCGCGCCGCGCCTCACGCTCGACAAGATACGCGTCGTAATTCCCCTCAAAGAGCTCAATCGTCCCCGCCCGCACCTCGACAATCCGATTCGCCACCCGATTCAAAAACGCCCGGTCGTGCGACACACACACAACCGCACCACGATACTCACGCAAAAACACCTCGAGCTCTGCCTGCGACCGCAAATCGAGATGGTTCGTCGGCTCATCGAGCGCCAGCAAATCCGGATTCTCAAGCAACGTGCGACACAACGCGAGCCGCGCCAACTCTCCACCCGAAAGCATATCCACCGTCTTGCCGTGCGTCTCCGCCGCAAACCCCATCCGCGTCAGCAACGACCGTATCGTCGAGTCAACCCGATACCCACCCTGCTCTTCGAACGCATGGTGCAAATGCAGCAGCCGCGCGGTCGCCGCCTCACTCGCCTCGCCCGCATGCAACCTCGCCTCGAGCGCCGCAATCTCACGCTGCACATCAAGCACCGACGCAAACGGCACGCTCGCAATCTCATACACCGTCGCTTCCGCCGCATAGACCCGCCGCGGATCTTGCGGAAGCGAACCACGCGTCAACCCACGCCGCGTCACCACCTCGCCCCGCTCTGGCGCAAACAACCCGAGCATCAACCCCAAAAGCGTCGACTTGCCCGTCCCATTCAACCCGATGATGCCGATGCGCTCACCCTCGCTCACCGCGAGACTCACATCGGAAAGAATATCGTCGTCAGCGTAGGCGTAGGCGACGTTGTTCAGCGAAAGCAGAGAAGCCATGGCCGCGGCCACCTACCACACTTCGCGTCACTTTTCTTCCCGCCCCGCAACTTGTCCATGCGATTCCCCTGTCGTCCCCACCACATCTTGACGACTGCACGAAAGTTCCTGCACTGTATCCCACTGAATCGTGCCCACGCTTCTCTTGCCCTCAACGGTCTCTCTGTTTTCGCGCGACGCACCGGCTAACCTGAGGTCTTTTTCGTGAATCCGCGTCGGTTCTGGCTCTTCGCAATCATCCTCATGTTTCTCCCCAACCTCGGCGTCGGCGGCGGAGACCAGGCTGGCTCGCTCGAAATGAGCGACTACATGCTCGTCTTCGTTCTCCTCACGGGCACAGCCGCCGCATTCGCGAAACGCGACAAACTCGTCGTCGACCGCCTGATGTGGATACAAATCGCATTCGTCTTCTGGATGCTCCTCGGCTCCCTCACCATCCCCGTCCGCTACCCCTTCGCCCCACCCGACCGACTCGCCTTCAGCCTCATCCGCCTCGCTCGCTTCGTCGCCTACCTCGTCGTCGGACACCTCGTCATCCGCGCACTCGCACGTGAGGTCAAACGCGACGCCTGGGAATGGGCAATCCTCGGCATCACCGCCCTCGTCAGCGCGTCGCTCTGGCTCAGCCGCTCAGAACGCGACGTGCTCGGACGCGCCGTCAGCGACGTCACCGTCGGCTACGCCGCCTCAAACAGCATAGCCGTCGTCTGCGCCGTGCTGCTCGCCTACGTCACCGGCGTCTACCTCTCGGGCTACGGCACCCAGCGCTGGCGCTCGTTTGCCAGCCCCACGATCCTCATCCTGCTCGCCTCAATGACCCTCACTCACGGCCGCGGCGGAATCATCGCCGCCATCGTCGCGCTCCTCTACGTCGCCATCCGAAGCGGTGTCAGCGCCCGCGTCGTCGGCATCGGCGTTGTCATCTCCGTCGCCCTCGTCGCCATGTATTTCCTGATCCCCGAGTTCAAAATCGACGTTGACGGAACCCTCAACCCCGTCCGCCGAACCGGCTACGAAGAATTCGACACCGTCGCAGGTGGCGTCGACGATAGCGGTCGCCTCCGCACCTGGACCAACGAACTCGCGAAACTTCCCAACTCGCCCATCATCGGCACCGGTTTCTGGAACCGCGGCGCCGTCAGTGGCCTCTGGACCACCGGAG
>CAZXXB010000074.1:436-4554 GCA_964644185.1 uncultured Myxococcota bacterium | reverse complement strand
CACCGGAGCCCACAACCAGTTCATCCAGATTTTCCTCGAAACCGGCATCGTCGGCGGCATTCTCTACCTTTTCGCGTTTCTCACCATGTGGCGCGACGCCGGCTCTTCCGCCATGCGCCGCATCCGACTCGACATCCCCGTCAAGGGTGCCCTCGTCGCCGTCTTCGTCAGCGGAATGTCCGAGGTCTACTTCAACGCCGCCACCCCGCTCTTCGTCTGGCTGCTCGCCTACGCCCCCGCCGGTGCCGTCAAAAAACAACGCCAACTCATTCACGGGCGCGTCGCCCCCCTGCTCAACTCGAGCCACCTCGTCATGAGCGGCACCCCCGTCAACAAGCAGAAACCCCGACGTAGCTCGGTCGTCGCGGTCATGCCACGACCAAACTTCGGCCCCCAACCCGGCCCCGCCGCGTTTGCCTCACCCCAGCCCTTTTCGCACGCTGTTGGCAGCCCCGTTCAGGCACCCCCGCACGGATTCACCCACGCCCCCCAGCACCGCGACACTGGCAACACCTGAGCCACAACCCGGCAACCGCCCGGTAACAGAATCGACAATACCGGCGATTTTTTGATTGAACCTTCCGTGTGCGCCGTCTATACAGCATCGCCCGCCGTCGCCGCTCTGTTTCGGCGGGCATGCTCTTGTGGTTCGCGCCTCTAGTTCAGGCCTCACGTCGAGGCGTCAGCGAGGAAATGTTGAAGCTCACCCGCCCTCTCGCACTTGCCAACGCTCGTGCTGCGTCCATCGTCCACCTTCCGCTCCATCGCATCCTCCGCTCGGCCACAGCCGCGCTCACACTCACCACCGTGAGCCTCGCCACCGCGAGTCTCTCCACCGTGAGCCCTGCCCTCGCCGCCGACCTCTCGACGCCTGCCACCCATCGCCTCGACGCCCGCGCAGCCACCGCCGCCGTCGCACGGCTTGAAGCCGTCTCGGCAACGCGCCCCCAACTTAAACTTGCTCCCAACGCGCGCCACGTCCGTGCCGCGTTCAAGCTGCACATCGCAACCGGTGAAACCTCACCCGAACGTGCCGCAAAGTCGTTTCTCGTCGCCCACGGACCCGCCTTCGGTGTCTCGGCCACCGACTTCGCATCACCCCGCACCACCCGCGTCAGCGACGGCACGATTGTCCGCCTCACCCAGACCTGGCGCGGCCTGCCCGTCTACGGCGCACAAATGGTCGTGCGCATCGCCGACAACGGCGTCGTGCAGCAGGCGTTCTTCGGCGGCAGCACCCAGCTCGACCTCGACACCACCCCCGTCTACACCGCCACCGACGCTGCCCTTCGCGCGTGGGAACTCGCAACCGGCATGCCCACCCTCGACGCCGCCCCCCAGAACACCACCGACTGGGCCTCGCTCATGATTCTCCCCCGCGGCAAGGGACGCCTCGTCTGGGCCGTTCGCGTCGCCGCACCCAACCCCACCGCAGCCGGCGTCTACATCTACGACGCCATCACCGGCGACCTCGTCGGTGTCGAAAAGGCCGCCCGCTTCGCCGAAGCCAACGTCTTCATCCCCCCAAACCCCACCGAAGTGCGCAAAACCACCCAGGTCAAACTCACCGGACTCAACAGCACCGGCGAAGGCTCAACCCTCGAAAACCCGTGGGTCGAGTGCTTCAACTGCCTCGATCGCGGCGTCACCCGCCCCGTCAACTACGGCGGACAAACCTACCAGATTCCCGAATGCACCGAGATCCACACCGCCGAAGCCGACGCCGACGGCAACTTCCTCTACGCCCCCGTCCTCCCCTCGACCTACGCCGCCGAAGGCTCACGCGACGACGCCTTCGCTGAAGTCAACATGTTCTACCACGTCGACGCCATCTACGAGTATTTCCGCTCACTCGGACTCGAAGAACTGCGCCAGAAGCAGATGCACGCCGTCGTCAACTTCCAAATCCCCGACTTCCGCGCTCTCCAGCAGGGTCGCTCAGCCCTCGCCCCCTTCGACAACGCATTCTTCATGCCCGCTGGATACCAGTACGCAAGCGACGGCGACCGCGACATGATCGTCTTCGGCCAGGGCGAAGACGTCGATTTCTCCTACGATGCCGACGTCATCTACCATGAGTTCACCCACGCCGTGGTCAACTCCACCTCAAACCTCGACCTCGGCATCGTCGATGAGCAGGGCTACAGCGAAAGCGGCCTCTCACTCAACGAAGGCTTCGCCGACTACTTCGCCGCACTCTTCACCGACGACCCCGTCGTCGGCGACTACGTCGGCTCCACCGTCGGCAACTGGTACGGCGGCACGAGCGAAGGTCTGCGCACCATCGCCAACGACAATTCGTGCCCCCGCAACATCATCGGTGAAGGCCACAACGATGGACTCTTCTGGACAGGCGCCCTCTGGGATATCCGCAACGCCTTCCGCAAATCGTTCGGCGACGAAGCCTTGAAAGACGGCCTCGACCGCATGATGTACGAGGTGCTCGCCGGCCTGCCCCGTCGCCCCTCATTCGCCGACGCAGCCGACGCCGTGCTCGCCGCCATCGAAAACGAACCCTGGGGCGAAGAGCTGCTCCCCATCGCCCGTGAAGTCTTCGAGCAACGCGGTATCCTCCCCGAGTGCGACCGCGTCCGCGACGCCAACGCCGTCCGCTACTTCTACATCCGCGGGGCCGCAGAGATCACCGGCTACGGACACGTCCCCTCGCCGATGCAATTCAAAGTCACCGTCCCCGAAGGCGAAAACGCCATCGTCGTCCAGTTCGTCGCAGCCGCAGACGGTCAGGGCGGCGGCTTCGGCGGCAGCGAACAGGGCATGCGCCTCGTCGCCCGCAAAGCCGAAAAAGTCTGGTTCGACACCGAAGCCTACCCCTTCGTCTGGACAGCCGACTTCGACGTCAAAATGAGCGAGCAACCCTGGGATTACGGCTCAACCATCTACAGCGCCCAGATTGGCGGCGACTGCCTCACCCCCGGTGACTGGTACTTCAGCATCCTCAACGGCAACAGCTCGACCTACACCGTCTTCCACCTCGAAACCGAGACCGGCCCCAGCAGCCTCACCAACGAGGGCTTCACCCGCGACCCGAGCGAATGCCTCCTCCCAGCACCCGGCGAAGACACCGACGCCGACGGCTCGTCACCCGACACCGACGACGCAGCAGACACCGACGACGCCGACGATAGCGACGACAACAGCGACGCCGGCGAGACCGACGATGTCGTGGGCGCAGGCACCGCCGACGACGGTTCCGCCGAGTCCGATGACGAAGAAAGCGACGACGAGGGTTGCGCAGCGGCCACGACTAAGGGCACAACACCGGGCGTCGGTGTGTTCACGCTGCTGTTCGCATTCGCCGTGTCGCGCATCGCGCGCTGGCGTCGCAGGGCGTAACGCCGCACGTTGCGGCGGGTCAGCCCGCGCTCGACACATCGCAAGGGGGAAGCGTGGAATCACGCATTGCACTTTTCGTCGATCACGAAAATATCGAGATCGGTACTCTTGATTCGCTGCGTAAACCGTTCGACCCGCAGCGTGTCCTCGATTTTCTCAACGAAGAAGGCCAGGTCTGGGTCGCCAACGCCTACTCTGACTGGTCACGCTACACGCGTGCCCGCCATCGCTACGCCGAGACGGGCTTCAAACTCTTCGACCGCCCGCGCCGTATGGGCTCCGACAAAAACGGCACCGACATTCAGATGGCGGTCGATATGACCGACCTCTGCCACCGCCAAAAAGAGATCAATACCTTCGTCCTCGTCGCCGGTGACTCCGACTACCTGCCCGTCGTCCGACTTCTGCGTGAGTACGGCAAGCAGGTCATCGTCATCGCCAACAACCGCGCCGCGAGCCCCGTCCTCGTCCGCAACTGCACCCAGTTCATCGCCTACGAGGCCCTCGTCTCAAAGCAAGACCGCGGCGAAGGCGCCTCAAGCCTCGACGACAACAAACGCATGGAATCCACCGCCGTCGAAGCACTCAAAGATGTGCTCGCGCGCCACCCGGCCCGCAACGACGAAGGCGGCATCCGCGTCAACAGCCTCAAAGACCTCATCGCCAACCGACTCACCGACTTCAACGAAAAACAGCTCGGATACAAAAACTTCGGCGCCTTTCTCGACGCCCACGTCGGCAAGTTCGGCTTCCGCCGTGTCTTC
>CAZXXB010000074.1:0-422 GCA_964644185.1 uncultured Myxococcota bacterium | reverse complement strand
CAACCCATCCTCATCCCCCTCGACGCCGAACGCGACGGCGACGACCCCGTTCAATCCACGCGCGCACCCCGCCGCGACCGCGACCGTGACCGCGATTACGACCGTGACAACGATCGTGATCGCGACCGCCCGCGCGACCGTGATCGTGATCGAGACCGAGATCGCGACAGTGACGGTGACCGCCCCACGCCGCCGCCCATGCGCACCTCGGCCCGCGACGATTCGGGCGACGACACCGAGGCCCCACGCTCGCGCCGACGCCCCAGCACACCCACACGCGACTTCGCTCCCGTCGTAGACGAGTCGTTTCCCATCGCCCCCGGCGAGCGCCTCTCGCGCGTCACCGCCGTCTCACGCGTCTCACGCCTGCCCGACCCACCCGTCGCAGAGGCTACACCCGCGGCGCCCGGTGAACGTCCACA
>CAZXXB010000073.1:13642-15354 GCA_964644185.1 uncultured Myxococcota bacterium | reverse complement strand
CGCTCGGCACGGGCGAGATAGCGCTCGGCGAGTTCGAAAAAGAGGTGCCGGTGCCGGCGCCGATTGTGCGTTTGCGGGGGATGATTCGCTGGCAGATATTGGTGAAGCTGGCGCGCACGGGGGATGCGCGGGGGCGGTTGCGGCGGTTGCTGGCGACGATTGAGGTTGCGGCAGGCGTGGAGGTGTTTGCGGATGTTGATCCGGTCGCGATGATGTGAGAATCGAACGGCATGACGACGCTCGAAATCGTGATTTGGCCCGACAAAGTGCTCGAAACCGTGAGTGAAGAGATCACGCGTTTTGACGACGATTTGGCACGCTTTGCGAAGAACCTGACCGATACGATGTATGCGGCGAATGGGTTGGGGCTCGCGGCGAATCAGGTCGGGGTGACGAAACGGGTGTGCGTGATTGACGTGGCCGACCCGGAGACGAAGAAGAGCAACCTTGTGACGCTCGTGAATCCGGAAATTGTCGAGGCCGAGGGTGAGCACATTGGCACCGAGGGGTGTTTGTCGGTGCCCGAGTTCTGGCCGGAGATTCGGCGGTTTGCGAAGGTGAAGGTGGTGGCGCGCGACGTGAAGGGGGCGCCGATTGAGATTGTGTCGGACTACGAAAAAGACGGCATTTTTACGATTGCGCTGCAACACGAGATCGACCATCTGAATGGGATCGTGTTTACGAAATATCTGTCGGCACTGCGGCGCGACATGCTGCGGCGCAAGCTGGTGAAACGTAAGCGCGAGATGGCGATGGAGGCGGCGGCATCGCGGGCAGGCGAACGTTCGTCGGGCGACGCGTGATGCGTATTGCGTGCGGGGTGAGGTGTGCGGGGTGAGCGATGAGGGATGATGAGTGGGGGATGATGGGTGGGGGATGATGGGTAGGGTGAGTTGGCAGCGAGGCGACAACGAACGAGCGGTGGGGTAGTATCGTGCGATGGCAGGCACACTTCGCTGGCATCAACGCTTTGAACACTACGAGCGCGCCGTAGACCTCGTGACCGAGGCACTTGCGGGTGGCGTTGAGGCGCTCAACGAGCTTGAGCGCGAGGGGGTGGTGCAGCGCTTTGAGATGACGGTTGAGCTTGGCTGGAAGACGCTGCGCGATTATCTCGTTGCCGAGGGGGTGACGATTGACCCGATGACTCCGCGTGAGGTGGTGCGGGCGGCGTTTGCGGCGCGGCTGATTGTGGATGGGCAGGTGTGGATGGATATGCTCGACCATCGCAATCTGTTGTCGCACACCTACGATGCGGGCACGCGCGATGCGGCGCTCCGTGCGCTGAGTGAGCGGTATCTGGCGGCGTTTGTTGAGGTGCGCCAGGTGCTCGCTGCGCAGCGTGGTGAGGGGTGAGGTGATGGCGGCGATTGCGCTCACCGAACGCGAGGTTGCGATGTTGCGGGCGGTGTTTGCGCGGCACGCGAAGGTGACGGGCGTGACGCTTTTTGGTTCGCGCGCCACCGGCACAGCGGGGCCTGCTTCAGATGTCGATCTCGCGCTGCACGGGGCGCTCGACGCGCTTGACGCGTCGCGCGTCGCGGGCGACCTTGCCGAGCTATCGTTGCCGTATCGGTTTGATGTGGTGGGGCTCGCTGCCTTGCGGTCGCAGAAGCTGCTTGACGCCATCGCGGCGCCGGGTGTGACGATTTATCAGCGGGGCGAGACGCGGTGATGCGCGTGCGGTGATGGGGGCGCGGTGATGGGGGCGC
>CAZXXB010000073.1:0-13601 GCA_964644185.1 uncultured Myxococcota bacterium | reverse complement strand
CGCGGGTTATGGGAGTCCGCGTGGGTCGGGTTTGTTGTTGCGAAACTCGTAAGCAAGGGCATCGACGACGGCGCGCAGATCGTGCGTGCGCTCGAAGACGCGACGCTGGCGTTCGTATGAGGGGCCGTGGGTGAGAATCGTCTCGATGGCTTCGAGGCCCGCGACGGCGTCGATGGTTTCGGCCATTGGGGTGACTTCGTAGACCATGTGGCGCAGGTGCGTCGTGACCGACTCTTGCAGGCCGCGTTCGTTGCGAATCATGTTGGCGTCACGTCCCCAGCGGGCTGCGCGCCACTTGTTTTCTTTGAGGGTCCACTCGCGCAACGAGGGCATCTCGTGGCCTTTGTCGTAGAGGTCGCCGAGCCAGCCGACGAGGGCGTGGATGAAACCGGCGACGGCGATGACTTCGTCGAGGGTGGGGGGCGCGTCGCAGATGCGGACTTCGATGGTGCCGTATTCGAGGTGCGGGCGCACATCCCACCAGATTTCGCGGACGGTCTTGATGGCTTCGGCGTTGACGAGTGTGCGCATGAGGCGGACGAATTCGTTCCAGTTGTTGATGACGGGGGGCAGGCCGGCGGTGGGGAGGGTTTCGAAGATTTTGAGGCGCGAGCTGGCCATGCCGGTGTCGTTGCCCTGCCAGTAGGGCGAAGACGAGGCGACGGCCATCATGTGGGGGAAGAAGGCGGGTAGCGCGTTGAGAATGGCGATGGCTTTTTCGCCGGAGTCGACGCCGACGTGGATGTGCAAGCCGCAGATGAGCAGGCGGCGCATGGGCCACGCGATGCGGGCGATGTGGTTTGTGTAGCGCTCGCCTTTGCTGACTTCGGTCTTGTGGTAGTTGGCGAAGGGGTGGGTGCCGGAAGAGGCTGGGGCGAAGCCGACTTTGTCGCCGTAGGCGACGAGTTCTTCAATCGAGGCCGAGAGGTCGGCGCGTAGTTCGCTGATGTTGCGGCAGACGCCGGTGTTGATCTCGACGATGCCCGAGAACAGTTCGGGTTTGAACTTCGACTTTTCGCCGAAGTGGTTGAGTACGTCGGGGCCACGCGGGACGATGTCGCGGGTCTCAGGGTCGGTGAGCCAGACTTCGAGCTCGGCACCGAGGGTTGGGCCACGCGATGGGGTAAAGACGAGGGGTCGGCTCTTTGCGGTCTGCATGGGGGTGTCGCTGCGTCGAGGGCTGTTGCGGTTGGTCGCCTGCGAGGTCACCCGCGGATGACGCGCAGTCGCGGCTCTACGGGTGTTCGTGTGGCGTCTTCGGACGGGTTTTCGGGCGACGGTTGCTCGCCGGGTTCCGCGTTGGCGGGGGCGAGACGTGCGATGTGCCACGAGTGGTTGAGGCGCACAAGTCCGTGATCGCGGCGGTCGCTGACGATGCGAAAGCGGTAGGTGTCGGCGTCGATGCGCAGAAGGGGCACGCTGTGGAGGCGGTCGTAGATGCCGATGTGCATGACGTATTCGCCGGGTAGCAGCGGGCAGTCGTCGAGGCGCAGGGCGAACGAGAAGAGGCCGGTGAGGGTGCCTGTGGCGACGCCGTCGAACATCGTGTTGGGGCCGAAGACATAGACGCCGTCGTTGCGGTGGAGTGAGATGCCCATGACGGGGGCGTCGAGGGGCTCGTGGGAGCGGGCGGTGACGCGCAGGACGATGGTCTCGCCGTGCTCGAAGGCGTCGCGAGGCAGGTCTTCGGCATCGAGGATTTCGACGCCGATGACCGAGACGGTTTTGGCGGCGTGAAGCGCGGCGGACTCGGTGTCGTGCGAGGTGGGCGCGCTGTCGTTGGGCGATGCGGGTGCGCGTGCGCTGGGGGTGGCCGAGCTGGCGCCGGGTGAAGCCGCTGTCGCTGGCGCGTTTGCTGTGTCGTGTGAGACGTCGTGTGAGACGTCGTGTGAGGTGTCGTGCGTGACGGCGGGTGCCGCAGCGGGGGCGGTGGCGGGCCTGACGCGGGCGTCGCCGCTTTCGCTGCCGGCCCACGGGTCTTCTCCATGATCGTCGAGTGAGCGCAGGTAGCTGACGTAGTTGTTGGCGACACGCTGTGCGCTGCCTAACTCTTGCACGGCCCCGCGCGAGAGCCAGACGGCGCGCTGACAGAGTGAGGTGAGCTGGTCGAGGTTGTGGGTGGCGATGACGAGGGTTTTGCCTTGCGCCTGAAGTTCTGAGAGGCGGCGGAAACACTTCATCATGAAGTAGCCGTCGCCAACGCCGATGACTTCATCGAAGACGAGAATCTCGGCGTCAACGGCGATGGCGATGGAGAATCCGAGGCGCATCTGCATGCCTGCGGAGTAGGTGCGCACGGGCTTGTCGATGAAGGTACCAAGCTCGCTGAAGTCGATGATGGTCTCGACGATGCGCTCGGTTTCGGCGCGTGAGAGTCCGCGCAAGGCGCAGTTGAAGTAGATGTTTTCGCGCCCTGAAAAATCGGGGTGAAAGCCCGACATGAGGTTCAAGAGGCTGGTGATGCGCCCGTGAACGTCGATGGAGCCTTCAGAGGGGTCTTGCACGCCGCAGAGGACGCGCAGGAGCGAGGATTTTCCGGCGCCGTTGACGCCCATGATGCCGAAGGCTTCGCCGCGTTTGACCTCGAACGAGACGCCGCGCAGTGACCAGAATTCGAAGTGGCGAGGGCGGTCGGGAAAGAGCCAGGTGAAGAGGCGGTCGGTGAGGCGTGCGTAGAGGCGATAGCATTTGCCGACGTTGGTGAGGCGCAGGGCGATGTTGTCGCGTGCTTCGTCGCGCGTGGTCAGCGCCTCATGCGGTGTCGGCGGGTTGTTTGCTAGCTCACTCATGCTTTGCGTGACCTGCGCGCCAGCGGCGACGAGAGGCGAAAAGACGCGACCAGATGCGACCGGTTGGGCGCGAGACCGGGATATCATAGCATTGCCGGTTTTGGTCGTCGCGGCAATTTGCAGGGTGCGTGTGGGGTGTCGGGCGGGTGGCAGGTGGGTGTGGCGGGGGCGTGTCAAGACGGGGGTTGGTGGGGGTGTTGGTGCAAAGCCGTCACTTTTCTGTTGCGCGAAGGTCCGTAACTAGCTATCGGTGGCCATCAGTGGGGATAATGCGATGCGTCACGCGACCGGGTCGTGAGGGCTTCGCTGCGCGTGGTGGTTGCGCACTCAGCCACCCAAAGGGAAGGTCTGTCATGTTGCAGTTTGTTCGTCGCCTGTCGGTTTCGGTGGCTCTCGCTGCCACAGCGATGCTGTTTGCGCCTGCGTGCGCCGAGCAGCGCCCCGATCGCAACTACGTGCAACCGAACGTGGTACCCAAGTCGATTTTCGAGGGTGAGTGGTACACGCGGTCGACGGTGGTTGATGTTCCGTATCACGTGAACGAGACGTTCATCTCGGCGCAGAGCGAGCTTGATCGGGTGCGGTGGGAGATTCAGGAAGACTTTCTGATTGCGTATCGGACGTACGAGCAGATCAACAACACCGACAATGCGGCGGATGACCCCAACTTCAAGGGCGGGGTGGTGGCGATGTTTGCGATCGAGAGCCACTTCGACGTGCAGCGCGGGTATAATCCGCTCACGGGTGAGCAGAACAACACGATCAACGAGAACACGACCGACCGTGCGTGGTACGAGCGCGAGTTCATGCGCGTGGACTGGTCTGAGAACCGCGCGGCGCCGAACGTCTACAACATCGCGGTGACGGGTTACGGCACGTTTGCCGATCAGTTCACGCCCGAGAGCTACTTCGTGCAGAGCACCGAGCTCGACAACCCGTACCAGCCGGTCGTGGGGCCCGATTACATCGACATCGTGAGCAAAGATGCGCTGGTGGATACGTCGGGGCTCGAGGGGTTCGACTGCTACTTTTTGACGGGTATGCGCAACTTCAACTGCGGCACGGGCGTGGTGACGCGGCGTAACTCGTTCGTGAAGATTCAGGGTGACAGCGATTACCGTCCGCTTTCGTACCCCGACAATTTTCGGATGACGTACAAGGCTGAGGGCGCGAACGGCGAGGCGGTCGAGAAGCCGATTCGGTTGCGTTACTCGGCGATTGAGCAAGACGAGGTTCCATGCGCTGAGACCGACGACCCCGAAGTGTGCAACGACGTCTACATGGGCGTGTTCGAGAAGTTCGGGTTCTTCCGCACCGAGCGGTTGAGCTACGACAACGAGCGCGGTCTGACGGAAGGTGGCGTGGAGTACATCGGCCACCGCTGGAACATCTGGAAAGACAGCTACGACGACGCGGGGAATCCGATTCCGTATGAGAATCGTGAGGTGAAGCCGATCATCTACTACCTCAACGCAGACTACCCGGAAGACCTGAAGGAAGTGGCGTTGCAGATGGGGAAAGACTGGAACGAGCCGTTCGCCGATACGTATCGGTTTTTGACGCGTGGCAAAGAGCCGCCGGTGCAGATTTTCGAAGTGCGTGAGAACGACTGCAACCTGAAAAACGTGGCGGCGTATCTGGCGAGCCACGAAGAGTTGAAGTCGACGGTGCAGCAGTACATTGGCACGACCGACATCACGGCGGATGATCTGATTCGCACGTGCGCGGTGTTGACGAACGCGACGCGGGGGCTTGACGATCAGTTCACGTGGCAGCAGTTCGGCGACATTCGCTACAGCTTTATGAACGTGCTTTCGAAGCCGACGCAGGCGCCGTGGTTTGGTTATGGTCCATCGTCGGTGAATCCGCGCACGGGTGAGATTGTGGTGGCCGAGGCGAATGTCGATGGGGCGTCACTCGACCGCTATGCGGCGTACGCGACCGACATCGTGATGGCGATCAATCAGGATTTGCCTGTGGGTGACATCACGACGGGCGACAACGTGCGTCGTCAGATTGAGCAGTCGCTGTCGCAGAAGGCGCGGATGATGTCGATGCTGCACATGCCTGAGGCGGCGAACAACGTGACGAAGCAGATTGATGCGCGGTTCGCGGCGCTGCCCGAGGCTTCGGCGCTGAATGCGGATCGGTTGAAGCCGGCGGCGGATTTTTCGGCGCGGCTCAAGGCTGATACGTCCGAGCGGTATGCGGCGATTGAGGGGACGGCGGCGGAGAAGCTGCTGCTCAACGATGAAGTGGTGGCGGCGTTTGGTGGCAACGGTGATTGGCGTCCGGGCATGCCGGTGACCGACGAGATGCGCGAGGCGGCGCTTCCGGGTCAGTGGGCGGGGATGAAGCTGCGTGAGTTTCGCGACAAGCGGATGGAGACGCTGATGAACCACCGCAACGGGTGCATGTACCTGCACGAGTTCACCGACCCGTCGGTGATCGGTCTTGCGCTTGAGCTGCGCGAAAAGAACGCGAGCCGTGAAGAGATTTATCAGCTCGTGCGGCGTGAGGTGTTTCGGGGCGTGATGCTGCACGAGATCGGGCACACGCTGGGCCTCAACCACAACTTTGAAGGTTCGTTCGACTCGCTCAACTACTTCGACAAGTACTGGGAGATTCGCATCGACAGCGAGGCGGCGATTGAAGAGTTGCGTGGGCAGCTCACCGCGGATGGTTTGAAGCCGGGTACCCCCGAGTACGTGAACGCGTTTGCCAACGGGTACGAGCGCATCTACCTCGACGCGGCGAAGCGCAAGCAGTCGCAGTATCAGTACTCGACGATCATGGATTACCACGCGAAGTTCAACAGCGACTTCGAGGGGCTTGGTCGTTACGACAAGGCGGCGATCAAGTTTGGTTACGGTGGCATCGTCGAGATGTGGGATCCGCATGAGGTCGATATCGGCAGCCTCAGCGAGACGTCGCCCGACGTGTACGGCTTCTGGTACACCAACGAAGACTTCGTGAACTCGTTGCGGTCGGTGCGTGCGGTGAAGCAGCCGGGTAAGCCGACGACGTTTGAAGAGCGGGCGAACATGCTGAATAAGCGCATCGACGTGTCGTTTGATCGGTACGTTGAAGAGATTCGCAAGTCGTACGTGTTGAAGCTGAAGCAGGATGGGGTGAAGCTGGCCAAGGAAGAAGAAGAGGCGATCGCCGAGTTCGAGAGCCAGATCAACGAGGCGCGTGACCGCGAGCTCGAAGAGAGCGTCGAAGACCTCGAAAAGCGCGACGTGGATGACCTCGACTTTTTGCGGTACTGCGGCAACACCAACACGTGCCTCAACCGCATCGTGCGGTACCGCTTCAACAACGACTACTTCGCGAACTCGATCTCGTCGAACAACCGGTTTGATGAGGGTTCGAGCTTCACCGAGATCGCGGCGAACGCGCTCGCGATGTACAACAACTACTACATCTTCAATAACTTCCAGCGTGATCGCATCGGGTTCGCGATGTTCGGTGGCGATGGGCTGATGGGCACGCTCTATGACCGGTACTTCCAGTTCATGGTGCGCCCGTTCCTGCAGGCGTACATCTACCGCTTCTACGTGTTCGGTGGGTTCTACGGCGAAGACGCGCTGAATCGTCCTGATTTGTATGGTCCCGAGCAGGAGGGAAGCCTGCGGTCGCAGATCAGCTTCTATCAGGACCTGTCGACGGCGGGGTGTCTGGGTCTCAACGCGCTTGCGGGCGTGATTGCGACGCCTGAGCCGGGTTACTTCTGCTACTCGAAGGCCGACAACAGCTATCGGCGCGTGTCGCAAGACTATGTGGTCGAGGGTGAGCCGTATCAGGAGAAGTACAAGAACATCTCGATGATTCGCTCGCGCGAGTTCAGAGGGTGTGAGTCGCCGTATACCGAGGTCAACGCGACGGTGGTTGAAAACCCCGAGTACGACGACCTGCCGCAAGACATTTACATTCCGGTCGGGGTGGGCAAGTACCACTCGAGCGACTTCACCTCGAACTACCTCTACTCGTGGAAGCGCATCGGCTCGTTCTACGACAAGCTGGCGGCGCTCGAAGCGATCACGGGGACGCAGAACCAGTTCTACCGCATCGACGAGTACGCGAACCTCGGCACGTACACGATCAACTACTGGCGCGTGTTCCGCAAAGAGCTGATCGACATGGTGTCGGGTATTCTGCTGCGCGAGCCGTCGCGTTACGCGGGTCGCTGGACCGACAAGGGGTTTGAGCCGCCGACGCTGTGCAACTTCAACGTGAACGACCCGTCGGCGCTTGAGACGCAGAACACCGACAACTCGGCGGCGCCCGTGGTTGACCCGGTGATCACCGAGACGCTGCTCAACTACGTGATCTTCATGGGCATGGCGAACATGACGAGCTCGGTTGATGAGACGCTCGACTTCTCGCGCTACATCAAGGTGAGCGTGAAGGGTGCGGTCGATGACATCGACTACGCGCCGGGTTCGGACATCATCGAGTGGCAAGAGCCGAACTCGGGGTATGTGTACCGTGCGGCGCAGACACTCGACGCGAAGTCGATTGCGTATGAGCTGATCGCGAAGGCGAAGGCGTTTCAAGAGGGCGAGTGGAGCGAGCGCAAGGCGGCACGTGACTATGTGGTTGCGTTGAGCGAAGCGCGCGCGGCGTATCTCGCGGCGAACCCGACGGCGACGGTGTATCCGCCGACGAGCGAGTTGACGGGGCTGCCCGAAGCGCCCGAAGGGGTTGACCCTGTGTGCGTGAATCTGACGCGTGGCGAAGGCGAGGCCGATGCCGATTACTTCGCGCGGCAGGTGGCGCAAGAGAACGCGTGCGTCGACAGCTACGCGCACGTGTTCGAGGTGATGCAGTACAACCTCAACACCGAGTACATTGAGCGGCTCGACACGATTCGCACGTTCCAGCAGGCGTACGATTACCTGCGCTCGCCGTTGATTGGGGCGCAGTAAGCGTCGCATACGTGGCGGCACTTGCGCTGTGTCGCGTGATCTGAGCGTAGAGGCCCCGCGTCGTGAACCGGCGCGGGGTTTCTTTTTGGGGTTTGCTGGTTTTGCTGGTTTGATGGATGCGTTGGTCTGATGGGTGCTTCGGGGCGGGTCATTTTTTATGGCCGCGATGCGAGCCGCCGAGATAGTCGCGGCTTTCGAGATTGCGGCGCGGGGTGAATGCAGCGATGCCGATTTTGCACAACCGAACCGAGTTCGATTTTGCGGCGGCGCATCGGCTTCCGTTTCATGGTGAGCCGTGTGACCGTGTGCATGGGCACAACTTCAAGCTTGTCGTGATTGTCGCGGGTGAGCCCGACGCGAAGAGCGGCATGGTGATCGATTTCATGGTGATGCGTGAGGTGGTCGAGCGGCGGGTGATCTCGCGGGTCGATCACAAGTACCTGAATGAGATCGTCGAGAATCCGACGGCGGAAAATCTGTGCTGCTGGGTGTGGGATGAGCTGCTGCCCGAGTTGCCGGGGCTGTCGCAGATTGAGCTTTACGAGAACAAGTTGATGGGGTGCATTTATCGCGGTGAGCGGCATGTGGCGGGGTATGGGCGCGGCACGGTTGACCCGCGTGAGGTGGGGCGCACGGCGAAGTAGTACGTGCGGGGCGGGCGTGCGGGGCGGGGCGTGCGGGTGCCCGCGAAAGATGTTGCCGGGGCGACACCGCGACGCGACAGAAACGCGCGCGGCGATACCCCCCACCCCTTTGCATGAGGGGGTGCGAGTTGCTAGCGAGTTTCGCGCCGATTTTATTTTGGCAGCTCAGGCGATTCGAGGCCGCGATCTGTGATGCCGGAATCGGTGATGCAGCGAGCTGCGATACCGCGCCTGCGATGTCACCCACCGCGCGTCACCGCAGTGGGACGCGGGCGGCGTCCATGTGTAACGAGGGCTTGAATATGATGCACTTCATGCGCGCGGGTTTGACGGCGGTGTTGGTCACCGTCGTGTTGACGGGGCTGACGCCGGGTCTGGCGATGGGTCAGGACGGGGGCGATGGGCCGCGTGATCTTGAGGCTCCGGCGACGGCGACGGGGATGACCGAGTGGAGAGACCCGTGGCGCGACGATTTTCAGCTCGTGGTGAGTGGCACGCGCGTCGAGCAGCGTATTTTTGAGGCACCGCGCAGCATCGCGGCGGTTGATCGCACGCGTATCAACGAGATGCAGGCGCGCACGACGACCGAGGCGCTGCGCGAGACGCCGGGCGTGTTCATGCAGGAGACGAATCGTGGCTCTGGGACGCCGTTTTTGCGTGGGTTTTCGGGGCCGCAGAACCTGATGCTGGTAGATGGGGTGCAGTTTAACCTCTCGACGTTTCGCACGGGGCCGAACCAGTATCTCGCGCTGACCGACCCGCTTGCGATGAGCCACATCGAGGTGCTGCGGGGGCCATCGTCGGTGCTTTATGGCAACGGGGCGATGGGCGGGGTGATCAACTTTGTGACGCGCTCGCCCGAAGTGTCGCGAGGGGCGACCGAGGTGCATGGCGAGGCGTTGATGCGGTTTGCATCGGCCGATTTTTCTCCGACGACCGCGGGTGAGATGACGGTGTCGGCGGGGCCGTTTGCGATGCTCGTGGGTGGCAGCTACAGCCACTTTGGTACGCTGAGACTGGGCGAGAACGGTGAGCTTCCATTGTCGGCGTATGAGGCGGGTGGGTGGCGCCTGAAGCTCGTCTACTCGCCAACGTGGAACCACACGCTCTCGGCATCGTATTTTGGGGCGACGATTCAAAACGCGGGGCGCATCGACGACCTCGGCAAGGGTGACACGCGCGACTACGACAACCTCGACCACTTTGCGGTGCTGCGCTACCGGTATCGCGACACGGGCATCGTGCGCGACGTGCAGGTGGCGGGGGTTTATCACCGTTGGGATGAAGGGCAGTCGCGGTACACGTGCGGGCGCGACGCCGACGGGATCGTGATCGACAACGCGGGGTGTGCCGAGCGTCGGGCGGGTGTGGTTGAGAAGCTGCGGTTCAACGACGACGCGGTTGATTCGGCGGGTGCAACGGCGAGCGTGACGCTCGAGCCGTGGCGCGAGCACCTGACACTGATGCTTGGCGGCGAGTTTTTTCACGACTGGATTGCGTCGTCGCGGGGTGATGCGGCGGCGGCGGATGGGTTCGTGCTGGTGCCAGCCGAGCGGGGGACGTTTTCAGATGGGGCGACGTATCGCAGCCTCGGTGTGTTTGTGCACACCGACATCGTTCCGGTGCGGTTTGGCGGCAAGTTTGGCGAGCTGCACGTGACGGGTGGCGGGCGCTTTTCAAACTTTGCGGCGAATGCCGACGACGTGCCCGGGCTTGGCACGGTGAACTACGAGTTCAGCGGGTTCGTCGGCAGCGGCGGTATCCAGTGGATGAACCCGGAGATGTTCAATCTGTATGTGAGCTTTGCGCAGGGCTTTCGCGCGCCGAACCTTGAAGAGACGACGGTGCTGGGCGATCAGGGCGACAAGTTTTATGTGCCGAACGGTGGGTTGAACCCTGAGAAGTCGAACACGATTGAGGGCGGGGCGCGGTTCGATTTTGGTCCGGTCGAGCTTGGGGCGGCTTACTTTCACAGTTTTCTTTCCGACTTTCTCGAAGATGCGGATGCGACGTTTGAGGGGGCGAGCGAGGTGGATGGCAAGCCGGTGCGACAGCGCGTGAACCGGCAGGGGGGTACGATTCGCGGTGTCGAGGCGAGCATTGCGGCGCAGCTTTGGCGGTTTACGGTCTCGGCGGATACGACGTGGACAGAGGGCGAGGTCGAGCTTGCCGATGGCACGTTGACGCCGGGGCGGAGAATTCCGCCGCTGTTTGGTCGTGCGGGGGTGCGCTACACGCACACGGCGGATCTGTTTTACGTCGAGACGTTTACGCAGTGGCAGACGCGGCAGACGAGCCTTGCGCCGGGTGACCAGACCGATTTGCGCATTTGCGAGACGAGCGCGTATTCGGGCGCGCTGAAGAATCCGTGCACAGAGGGGACGCCGGGTTGGGCGACGGCGAACATTCGCGCCGGTTGGAAGCTGACGAAGCACTTCGACATGCAGCTTGCGCTGCTGAATCTCACCGACAACCGGTACCGGTGGTATGCGTCGGGTATTGATGCGCCGGGGCTCGATGCGCGCTTGACGATTGGCGCACGGTTCTGAAACATGGCGGTATGCGGAACATCACGGCAGAGGGGCGTGACGCGGCGACGCTGCTTGAATCGGCGCTGATCGATGGTACGCACGGCATTCGTCTGACGGTTGAAGACGGCGTTGCCGAGGTGACGCTCGACCGGGCGCCAAACAATCGTTTCAGTTACGGGTTGATTGCGGCGTTGCAGCGTCTGGCGGATGAGCTTGAGATTGAGGCGACGCACAGGGGGTCGGGGTTGCGGGCGGTGGTGCTGGGGGCGGCGGGTGCGAACTTCAGTTATGGGGCCGATTTTACCGACCCGGAGCTTGCGGCGCGCATCATGGGCAATGAGGCGACGCGTCGTGAGGTGAATGAGGCGGGGCGGGCGATGGTAGACGCGTGGGCTGAGCTTCCATTGCCGGTGGTGGCGGCTGCGCGGGGGCACATCATCGGGGCGGGGGCGTGTCTGTTTTTCACGGCGGATTTTCGGTTCGTCGAGTCCGACGCGAAGCTGTGGTTGCCCGAAGCCGACCGGGCGATGCACCTCGGTTGGGGTGTGTTGCCGCGGCTTGCGCTCGAGTTGGGTTTGCCGTTGACGCGACGTGCGGCGATGGCGTGCGAGCCGATTGCGGCGCATGAGCTTCCATCGCCGAGCGTGGTGGTGAGTGGGGCGGGTGAGGCTGAGAGCGATGCGCGGGCGTTGGCGAGGCGACTTGCCGAGAAGCCTCCGCTGGCGTTGCGGACGATCAAGCAGACGCTGTTTTCGGTGGGGCAGGTGATGGCACCTGCGGCGTTTGATGACGGGATACAGTTTGCGCACACGACGGGGAGCGCCGATTTTCAAGAGGCGATGACGGCGTTTATCGAAAAGCGCAAGGGTAAGTTTCAGGGGCGGTGAGCAAGGGGGGCGAGGGGGCCGTGTGGGGGCGGTTATTTCACACAAGCGGGAAAATAGCGGACGTTGACGAGGCCGGGGATGAGGGTTCCGGTGTTTTGTACGAAGGGGGCTGAGGTGAAGGGGACGGTCCAGCCTGCGGGGGATTCGGCGGCGGGGCCAACGAATTCGAGCGCGTCGTCGCGGCGGGCGGGAGTGTCGATGCGGTAGAGGGTGAAGGGGCGGCGGGCTTCGAAGTTGATTTCGGTGAGAACCTGTTTTGCCCAGCCCGGGTCGCAGAGGTTGTAGCCCCTGAACTTGAAGACGGGCTGCGATGGACGGCTGCCAGATGGGGTGTTGAGTTGCAGGCCGCCTTCGAGGCGCGCGAGGCGAAATGAGGGCTCGACCAGTGTGTATTTTCCATCGGCACAGACGCTCTCTTCGGGGGTCGTCGTTTGCGGTATGACGCCGCCCGCGAGCAGCACGGTGATGGTGTCGGGGTTGTCGCGAATGCGTTGCGTGCCGAGAAACGCGCCGTAGACTTCGGGCACGCGCAATGAGTGGTCGTCGTGAGGGCTGACGAAAACGATGACGAGTCGGGCACCCTCGCGGCGGAATTTTCCACCCGTGGGGCGCAGATAGGCTTCGACGGCATCGAGTGGTCGCACGTCGGTGTCGCCGCTTGTAGCGCCTACGCCGAGGGCGTCTTTCAACATGCCGGTGGCGTTTTCGTCGGTGTGGTCGATGAAGGTGCGGGCTTTGTCGCAGGTGTGTCCGACGCCGAGGGCGAGTGTGCCGCCGCAGGGGGTTTCGATCTCGCCCTGGCGTGCGTAGGTGCTGATGACGGCGGCGCGCCAGTTTCCGCGCAACGGGGTTGTGACGAGGGCGTTGGCGAGCTGCGATTGCGCGATGAGTCCCTCGGCGGTGTCGGGGACGACGAAGAGCACGTCGAGTGGGGGTTCGCGCTCGACGGTGATTGCGTTGGTACGGCGTGGGTCGGTGGCGGCGTTGTTGGTGGGTAGCGCGTTGCCAGAGAGGGTGATGTCGAGACGTCCGCAGCCTTCGTCTCCGGTGACGGTGAGGATGCCGTTCATGGGGCCTTCTTTTGCGGCGCGGACGCTGACGATGGCGACGGCGTAGCCCCCGGGGGTGACGATGACGGTGTTTGCTGGGAGCGCGACGTCGCTGTTGTCGAGGGATGTGCTGGGTGGGTTGCTTGATGACGAGGGCGACGAGAGCGATGCGAGTGAGAAGCCTTCGCCTGAGACGACGGCTTCGAGTTTCGTGGGTGATGCGCCAGAGAATCCGATGGGTATCGCGTAGTTGATGGCGACCTCACAGGGGGCCGTGAAGGTGCCGATGTCGTAGGTGGTCTGCGCCGAGTGGCAGAGCGGAAGGTTGAGGTTGTCGAGGCAAGTTCCGTCGCTTGAGCAGAGGTAGTCGGGCGGGCAGATGCCGCACGAGCCGCCGCAGCCGTCGTCGCCGCAGACACGGCCGTTGCAGTCGCCGGTGCAGGCGCCTGCGTCGTCGGTGTCGTCGTCGGGGTCAGTGCTTGCCGTGTCGTCGCTGGTGTCTTCGCTGGTGTTGCCGTCGGTGTCGTCGGTGTCGTCGGTGTCGTCGGGCAGTGGCGAGCGCCCATCTTCGACGCAGCGGGCGCCGTAGCAGCGGTATCCGGGGGCGCAGTCTGAGCGGACGAGGCACTCGACGCAGAGCTCGGTCAAGAGCGAGCAGACGGGGTGATGCTCGGGGCAGTCGGTGTCGCTGAGGCACGGCACGAGGGGCGCTTCATCGTCGTCGTTGCCGTTGTCGTCGTCGTTGCCGTTGTCGTCGTCGTTGCCGTTGT
>CAZXXB010000072.1:10243-15426 GCA_964644185.1 uncultured Myxococcota bacterium | reverse complement strand
CGCAGGCCACCCGCGCCATCCGCCAAACCCTCACCTCCTCCTCCCCGCTCCTCCGCGTCCGCGGCGAAATCGGCCAGCTCAAAGCCTGGAACAACACCCTCTGGTTCTTCGACCTCAAAGACGCCAACTCCACCATCGGCTGTCGCGCCACCTTCGACGTCACCCGCGGCCTCCCCTTTCAACTCGAAACCGGACTCGCCGTCGTCATCGAAGCCAGCGCCGACCTCTACGAAAAACGCGGACAACTCCAGCTCACCGTCCGTCGCATCGAACCCGAAGGTCGCGGAGCCCTTGAAGTCGCCCTGCGCCAGCTCATCGAAAAACTCGAATCCGAAGGGCTCTTCGACCCCCGCAAAAAGCGCCCACTGCCCCGCTTTCCACGCGTCGTCGGCGTCGTCACCAGCCCCGAAGGTGCCGCCGTCCGCGACTTCCTCACCGTCCTGCGCCGCCGCATGCCCGGCCAGCGCATTCTCATCGCCCCCTCACGCGTGCAGGGCGATGGAGCCGCCCGCGATCTGCTCACCGCACTCAACCGCCTCGCCGCCATCGACGACGTCGACGTCATCGTCCTCACCCGCGGCGGCGGCTCACTCGAAGACCTCTGGGCCTTCAACGACGAAGCCCTCGCTCGCGCCATCGCCGCCTGCCCCAAACCCGTCGTCAGCGCCGTCGGACACGAAGTCGACACCTCACTCAGCGACCTCGTCGCCGATCTGCGCGCGCCGACACCTACCGCCGCCGCGTCGCTCGTCGTCCAAGACCGCGACGACCTCGACGAAACCCTCGAAGCGATGCAGTTCGCAATGGCGCGCGCCCTGCGCCACGCCCTCGCCGAACATCGCCACTCGGTCGCCGAAGCAGCAACCCGCCTCAGCGACCCACGCATCACCACGCGCCGCCTCGAACTCTCCGTCCGCAACCTCGACGACCGCCGCCGTGACGCACTTGCCCGCCACCTCTTGCGCCTCGAACGCCGCCTCTCGACCGCCTTCGAGCGCTTGCAACGCCAGTCGCCCGAGGCTCGCCTCGCCGCCCAGCGCGCACGCCTCGCCGCCGCGCAAAAACGCCTCACCGTCGCCATCGACCGCCAACTGCGCCTCACCCGTGACCGTCACACCCGCGCCGCCGAAAACCTGCCGCGACTCGCCACCCGCACCGTCGAGCGCCGCACCCGCGCCTTCACCAACACCATCGCCCGCCTCGACGCCCTCTCACCCCTGCGTGTCATGGCGCGCGGATACTCCCTCGCATTCGCCGCCACAGCGCAGCAAAGTGACGACGCAACCTCGCTGCTCGCGGCACCCCTCATTCGCGGCGCAAGCGAAGTCGCACCCGGCGACTCCATCGCACTCCTCTTCTCCGACCTCTCGACTGCCCACGCCCGCGTCGAGAGCTGCAACACAAAAAGCACCGCGCTGGCGCTAAGCCTCACCGACGAGCACCGCCCCGCGACGAGAGACAAACCATGAGCCGAACACCCAGAGACTCCGCGAGCGCCGCCGCCGCGAACGCAAACAGCGCCGCCGCGCCACCCCCTTTCGAGACCTCGCTCGAACGCCTCGAAGGCATCGTCGCCAAACTCGAAAACGGCAACCTTCCGCTCGCCGAAGCCCTCGCCGCGTTTGAAGAGGGCGTCCAACTCTCACGTCGTCTGCGCGACGAACTCGCCGACGCCGAGCGCCGCGTCGAAAAGCTACTCGAAGATGGTTCGCAGCAACCCTTCGACGGTGATGAAGACGCCTGATTCGGCGACCGCGAGAAAGGGGCGTGGGGTGGGGACTCATACGCAACAATTCACTCGACGCGCGTGGCTTCTCGCCATGCTCGCACTTGCCCTCGTCACACACGTCGCCCACTTCGCGCGTGTCGCCCGTGCCGACCTCATCGTCGACACCGATCAACCCGCCTCACCCGCCCGTCGCGCCACACCTGCCCAGAACCCTCGCACCACCTGCGACACCGTCACCATCAACATCACCGGCGCGCGCAGCGACAAAGGCGTCGCCGCCGCCGCGATCTGGAACACCCGCGAAGGCTTTCCCCGCGACTCCACCCGCGCCCTCGACCGCAAAATCGCCCCCCTCCACAACGGTAGCGCCACCGTCACCTTTACCGGCCTCGCTTGCGGGCGCTACGCCGTCACGATACTTCACGACGAAGACGGCGATCGCGAGCTTGACACAGGCTGGTTTGGCATCCCCAAAGAAGGCATCGGAAGCTCAAACAACCTGAAGCCAAAGTTCGGCCCACCCGCGTTCGACGAATCGGCCTTTACCGTCGATTCAAACAACGCCATCATCTCCGTCGAGTTCTACTACTTTTAGCTATCCGTCGTTCTACCAGCGACACTCACCAACGACACGCCTCAACGACACCCGGAACCTGCAATGACCTTCGTCGCATACGGCGCCACCGACATCGGCAAACGCCGCGAACACAACGAAGACGCCATGCTGCTCGACGCAGACCTGGGTCTCGCCATCGTCTGCGACGGCGTTGGCGGCCACGCAGCAGGCGAAGTCGCAAGCGAAATGGCCTGCGCCGTCACCCGCGAGCGCATCGCCGTGCAACGCCACATCCTCGACGAATTCCTCCGCGAACCCAACCGCGACCGCCGCATCGCCGTCGAACGCCTCGTCGAAAACGCCATCAACGACGCCTGCGCCGCCATCTACAACGCCGCTCAGGCCGACCGCGCAAAAAAGGGCATGGGCACCACCATCGTCCTCCTCCTCCGCGTCGGCGGCACCGCCATCCTCGCCCACGTCGGCGACTCGCGCATCTACCTCCTGCGCCGCAACGCCTTTCACCAGCTCACCGAAGACCACTCGCTCGTCGCACAACAACTCAAACGTGGACTCATCACCGCAGAGCAGGCCGCCACCGTACCCTACGGCTCGATGATCACCCGCGCCGTCGGCTTCCAGTCCGCCGTCCAGGTCGATGTCCTCGCCGTCGAACTCGCCGAAGGCGACCGCTTTCTTCTTTGCAGCGACGGACTCTGCGACAACCTGCAAGGCGACGAATTCGCCCGCTTCTGCACCTCGTTCCCCCTCGCCCAGGTCCCCGACGCCCTCGTCCGCTTCGCCAACGACTGCGGCGGACGCGACAACATCACCGCCGTCGTCGTCGCCATCGAGTCGCAAGAGCCAGACACCGTCGAGGCCCACCGCAAGGTCGAGCTACTGCAACGCATCCCCCTCTTCCGCCACCTCACCTATCAAGAGATCAACTACGTCATGAGCGCCGCCGTCGTGAAACGATTCGCGCCCGGTGACCTCATCATCCGTGAAGGCGACGTCGGCGGCGAGATGTTCGTCATGCTCACCGGCAAGGTCAATGTCGTGAAGAGTGGACACATCCTCTCCTCGTTCGGCGCGGGCTCGTTCTTCGGCGAAATGGGACTTCTCGACAGCGCACCCCGCTCGGCAAGCGTCGAGGCCGTCGAACCCTCATCAATGCTCGCGCTACCCCGAGAACACGTCTTCGAGGTCATGCGCCAGCAACCCGAACTCGCCGTCAAACTGCTCTGGGCCATCGCACAGGTGCTCAACCAGCGACTGCGCCGCATGAACAACGAAGTCGCCGCCCACTACGACGACAACACCATCGAACTCACCGACGACGACCTGCTCGACGACAAACCACACTGAATCGAGCCGCACTGAAACAAACCGCACCGAGCCGCGCTACGGCGACCCGCCGTTTTCTTCGCTCACGCACCAGCACGTGGTACGAGTAACCCGATTTACTCTCGGTGCCGCACCAAGGCGTGCCGCATCGGCAGATGCTGCGGGCTCGCGGCCTCGTGCGCGCTTGCCCCCTCGTGAGGAAACCTACGTCGTGTTGCCCGATAGCCCCACCGGCGCAAAAACGATTCTCATCGTTGATGACAGCCGCTCGAACCGTCGCCTCATCCGCCAGGTCCTCGAAACCCGCGGACACACCTGCATCGAAGCCGAAGATGGACGCGGAGGCCTTGCACTCGCCATCGAGAAAAACCCCGACCTCCTCGTCCTCGATATCATGATGCCCGACATCGACGGCTTTGAGGTCTGCGAAAAACTACGCCGCAACGAATCCACCGCCTACCTCCCCATCCTCTTCCTCTCCGCAAAAGACCAGGTCGAAGACCGCGTCCGCGGCCTGCTGTTAGGCGGCGACGACTTCGTCACCAAGCCCTTCTCGATCAAAGAACTCGTTGCCCGCATCGAGGGCCTCCTCTCGCGCGCCCAAGCCTACATCGACGCCAACCCCTCGACCCATCTACCCGGCAGCACCTCCATCACTCAGCGCATCCACCGCTACGTCGAGACCGGCACCCGCTTCGCCTCGATCTACTTCGACCTCGACAACTTCAAAGCCTACAATGACGCCGCCGGATTCGCGCGCGGCGACGAAGTCATCCGCTACGCTGGCCGCGTCTTGCGCGTCGTCGCCGCAGACCTCTTGCGCGACGACGACGTCACCCACCTCTCGCACCTCGGCGGCGACGACTTCATCGTCCTCTGCGCACCTCCCCGCGCCGACCTCTTCGCCCAACGTGTCCTCGACCTCTTCCGTGAAGGGCGCGACACCTTCCACGAACCCCACGACATCGAACGTGGCTACTTTATGAGCGTCAACCGACAGGGCGAAGTGATGGAATTCCCACTCCTCTCACTCTCCGCCGCCATCATCGGACGTCGCGTCGCCCACGTCGCCGAACTTTCGCAACTCGCCGCCGAACTCAAAGGCTACGCCAAAGCGCGCGGCGGTGGCATCGTCGTCAGCGACAGACGCCGCGCCCGCCCCGAACCCAACGGCCCATGGCTCTTGCTCGGCGAGAGCGAACGCCAGCGCGCCATCGCCCAGCGCGACGCCCTCGAACGCGCCGGATTCCGCGTCTTCGTCGCATTCAACGGCCCCGACCTCATCAAAAACGCCCACCGCCTTCAGCCCGCCGCCGTCTTGCTCGGACGTTCCCTCCCCATGATGGGCACCGTCGAGGCCCACAGCCTCTTGCAACGCCTCGACGCCACCCGCGAGATACCTCAGGTCTCCCTCGCCGACATCGGTACCGACGACGTCGGCCATGCCATGATGCACTCACGCGTGACATCGGCCCTGCGCCGTGCCATCGATGCGCAAGGCTCGCCACCGGGTCAAACCAACCCGTAAGCTTCATCCATTCTCGCAAGTCG
>CAZXXB010000072.1:9976-10233 GCA_964644185.1 uncultured Myxococcota bacterium | reverse complement strand
CCCGTAAGCTAATCCTGCCGACGCCCGTTGCACCGCGACGACGACGCGCAAAACACATCGCCATGAACACGACCAACATGACGAACACGAGCAAACCGACGAACTCAGGCAACGCGACCACGGCAGACGAAGCAGCGTCGCGCAACCCCGAACTCTCGACCCTCTGGCTCGCCACCATCGACGACGAAGTTCTGCTCGACGCCATCGCACGTGGCCTCACCATCGAGGCCCGCGATGGCGCCCGCGCCACCGGCCGC
>CAZXXB010000072.1:3043-9962 GCA_964644185.1 uncultured Myxococcota bacterium | reverse complement strand
CCGTCGATCTGGTCGAAACCACCCACGGCCTTTACGGACTCACGCGCTTTCGCCGCGCCGCCCTGCTCGCCGATCTGCTCCCCCTCGCTCGCGGAGACATCGAGCCCCACGACCTCACCGACACCTCGTCGCGCAACGCCCCCGCCCGCTTCGAGGCCTTCGCGCCGGGCTACGACGCCACGACCCCAGCCCCCGCCGACCCCGCCGCGCTTACAACCCTCGCCGACTGCTTCGACGCCCTCTCGCCCACCGCCCCCATACCACCGCGCATTGACGCCGCCCTCACCTTCTTCGACGCCGCCGTAGCACAGAGCGACCCCGCAATGCAGGCCTACCTGCACGTCAGCGCGCTACGCGCCCTCACCATCACCCGCGAGCGCGACGCCAACCTCTACACCTCGCAATTCACCACGCGACTCATGTCGCTCACCAACACCACACAGGCCGAGGCCGAAACCTTCAACGAATTTTTCCTCTCACTCGCCATCGGACAACGCGTAGAGCCCAACGCCGCCTACTTGGGCACCTCGGCCCGCCGCCTCTTCCCAGACATCGCCCGCGTCACCCGCGACGTGCTCGTCGGCATCGTCAAGGCCCGCTCGTTCGCCCACTTTCGCACCGAAGCCTCACTCATCGAGGCCCTCACAAACCAGAAAATTCTTGCCAAAGAGAAGTCAGAAGCCTCAACATGAATCATCGGTGAGGTTTCTCGGGGTGCCCACGCGACCCCAACGGGTGCCAGCCTCGCAAGTCTGGCAATCACGTCGTGTTCGGCATCAGGGGAGGTGTCGGCGTGTCGGGGTGTCGATTCTACGAATTTGAAGTGCGCCTCCACGGTGCCGGGCACGATGTGTGGCGTCGATTCTACATCTCGACGGCGGCCACCTTCGAAGACTTGCACCACGCCATCGTCAACGCCGGCCCATGGGGCGGCTCGCGCCCCTACCAGTTCTACACCCCCGAGGCCCGTCCCAGACGACTCTACACCGTCATCACCCCATCGTTCACACCGCCCCCCGCGGCCCCCGTCCGCACCCAGTCACTGCCCGGCGTCGTCGCCCAACTGCAATCCCACGACGCCGAAGTCTCATCACCCGAAATCCCGCGCCCGACCCGCACCCAGTCGCTACCCGGCGGCTCGTCACCCGGCGTCTCATCACCCGGCGGTTCGCCACCTGCGGTACCCCCAAACCGCGCCCTGCGCCTCGCCGACTACTTCCCAGACGGCCCCGGCAAACCCGGCAACTACAAGTGCCTCTACGTCTACGACGAGCGCCAGCCGTGGGTTCACGAGGTCAGCCTCATGCGCTGCCTCGACTACCCCGAGCGCTTTTTGCGCAAACTCTCCGGCGGCAACGGCGCCTTCCCCCCCGAAGAAGTCGGCGGCCCAAAGGGCTACGCCCGCCTCATGGCCCTCGCGCGCCGCACCGACCCCACCCAGCTCAACGACCACGAGCGCAACTGGTACAACTGGCTCACCCACTGGAACCCCGCCGCCTTCGACTTCGAACGCACCAAGATCGGCTTCGACCTGTAACCCCTCTCGCCGTATCCGCCGCGTTCAAGCTGTTCAAGCTGTCTTGACTCTTGTGAGAAGTGGCCTTACATACGGTCGCATCGGGGCAGGGGCGCTCAGTCACTCACCCCCAGCCCCCAAAGGCCATCAGCATGTCGCTCATCACCGTTACCCCACCCGAATCAACCCTCTCCCCCGCGCTTCTCGACGCCCGCGGCGGCTTCGCATGGTGGTACGTAGACCTGCTCGACGAGCGCGGCAACGGCCTCGTCGCCATCTGGTCATTCGGCCTCCCCTTCCTGCCCGGATACGCCTCGTCGCACCGCGCAAACCGCCCCCAGCGCGCCGGCGACCGCCCCTCGCTCAACATCGCCTGCTACCGCGAAGGCCAGCTCGACTTCTACCTCTTGCAAGAGTACCCCCGCGACGACGTCTCGTGGGTCACCCACAGCCCCGACCACACCTCATGGCGCTTCGGAGACACCCGCTTCGAGTTCACCCGCCACGACCAGAAACTCACCCTCGAAGCCTTCTTCGACGCCCCCGTCCCCGCCAGCGATCACCGCTTCAAAGGCTACCTGCGCGTCGATGGCGTCGCCCGTCGCCAGGCCGAGACCGCCCCCACTCAATTCGCCGCTCAAACAAATCATCAAAGCGACCACGATTGGAGCCCGCTCACCGGCCCCGCCGAAGGCACCCTCGATGTCCGCGTCGGCGACTGGTCTCTCTGGGCCCACGGACGCGCCTACCACGACCGCAACGGCAGCCAACGCGCCCTGCACGACTTAGGCATCGACCGCTGGTATTGGGGACGCCTCCCCTTCGCCGACCGCGAACTCATCTACTATGTCCTCTGGCCCGAATCCGGCTCCAGCCCCGTCGCCATCGGTATCGAAGTCTTCGCCGACGGCACCACCCGCCAACTCGACAACCTCACCGTCACCCTGCGCGACGAAACCCGCGACTGGGCCGGACTCACATGGCACCGCCGCATCGAACTCTCGCATGAAGGTCAACCGTGGCTCACCCTCGACCACGACCGCCTCGTCGACAGCGGCCCCTTCTACCTGCGCATGTTCACCACCGCCCGCCGTGGCAGCGAAAAAGCCCTCGGAGTCAGCGAATTCGTCAAACCCGACCGCGTCGATCTCGCCCTCCACCGCCCCTTCGTCGAGATGCGCGTACACCGCGTCGCCACCGCCAACTCGCACGCCCTCGCCCTCTTCAACGGACCTCGCGCAACCCGCCTCGGCCGCTTCGCCCGCACGATGCTCGCCCGCGTCGGTGCCGCCGACCCGCGCCACGCCCTCAACGCCCCCTTAACGCCCGGCATGACCAGCACCGCCTCGCCGACGCCTTTGCTCGCCGCCCGCGAGCCACGAGCCATCTGACGTGTCGAACGCCCTTGTCATCGGCGCCGGCAGCGGTGGACTCAGCGCCGCCATCGAACTCGCCGCCGCGGGTCGCAACGTCACCGTCCTCGAAGCCGGCGACGCCCCCGGTGGAAAAATCGGCTGCGCCACCTTCGAAGGCGTCGAGTTCGACACCGGCCCCAGCCTGCTCACCCTGCCCGAAGTGCTCGACGCCGTTCTCAAACGCGCCAACACCTCACTCGCCGACGAACTGACCCTGCTCACCCCCGCGCCCCTCTTTCGCTACCGCTGGCCCGACGGCGCCACGCTCGACGTCGCCCACGCCCCCGAAGAAACCCTCGCCAACATCGATCGCACCTTCGGCCATAGCGCCGCCACCGAGTTTCGCTCGTTTCTCGACTACACCCGCGACATCTGGAACATCGCCGCACCACCCTTCATCTTCGGCGACGCCCCCTCATTCGCCACCCTCATGCGCATGGGACTCTCAGGCTTATCCACCTCACGCAAAATCGACCCCATGCGCACCATGTGGCAAGCCATTTCCAACCGCGTCACCGAACCCCACCTGCGCCTGCTGCTCGCCCGCTACGCCACCTACAACGGCAGCGACCCCTACGTCGCACCCGCCACCCTCAACTGCATCGCCCACGTCGAAATCTCCCTCGGTGGATACGGCGTAGCGGGGGGCATGGCCGCAATCGCCCGCGCCTTCGAGCGCGTTGCGAAACGCCTCGGCGTCACCTTCCGCTACAACACCCGCGTCGCCCACATCACCGTCGAAAACAGCTCCGTCCGCGGCGTCGTCACCACAGCGGGCGAAACCTTCAACGCCAGCGTCATCGTCTCCAACGCCGATGTCGCCCACCTCGCGAGCGATCTTCTCACCCCCGCAACACCACACGACATTCAGGGCCGCTACGAACACTCGATGTCAGGTTGGACAGCCACGCTCAAAGCCCGACGCCGCGACCCCTCGCAACGCGCCGCCCACGAAGTGCTCTTCTCAAGCGACTACCCCCGCGAGTTCGAGCAAATCTTTCGCGACAAGCGCCCCCCCGACGACCCCACCATCTACCTCTGCGCGCAAGAGAAGGCCCACGCCCGCAACGGCTGGCAAGATCACGAACCGCTCTTTGTGATGATCAACGCCCCCGCTCTGCGCGTCGAAGGCGAGACGATGCGCGCCCTCTACGCCAACGTCGCCGACCGCATCAAAGCGATTCTCACGCGCCACAACCTCATCGACCCCGACGACCACTTCGTCTGGCAGCGCACCCCCGACGACCTCGCCATCCGTTTTCCCGGCAGCCTCGGCAGCATCTACGGCCCCTCTTCCAACGGACGTTTCGCCGCCTTCCAGCGCACCGCAAACCGCTCGTCACGCCTCAACGGCCTCTTCGTCGCCTCGGGCAGCGCCCACCCGGGCGGAGGTGTTCCACTCTGCGTTCTTTCGGGTACCAAAGCTGCCGAAGCCGCCCTGCGCCACTCATGACCCTGCGCTGCTCGTGACCCTGCGCTACTCCTGACCTGCGCTACTCCTGACCCGCCACAAGCTCCAAATAGTAGCTGCGCGCCGCATCCTGCTCCGCGAGTTTCTTGCTGCGACCCGCCCCCTCCGACACCACCACATCGCCCACCAGCAACTCGACGCGAAACACCCGCTCATGTTGCGGCCCCAGCTCTTCCACATGCCGATACACGGGCGTCAACTGCCGCGTCCCCTGCGTAATCTCCTGCACCCGCGACTTGTAATCTCGATCAGGAAACTCGCGCACCGCCGCCTCAATCCGCGGCCCCAGCATCGTCAGCATCGCCCGCTCTGCCGCCTCATAGCCCCTGTCAACAAACATCGCCCCGCAAAGTGCCTCAAACGCATCCGCGAGAATCGAGGGCTTCGTCGCACCGCCACTCTTGCGCTCACCGCGACCCAGCCGTAGCACCTCGCCAAGCCCCACCTGCGCCGCCGCCGCCGCAAGCGCGGTCTCGCTCACAAGGTTTGCGTGCAACCGCGACAAATCACCTTCGCGCGCGCTCGCGCTGCGACGCATCAGCGCCGCCGACACCACAAGATCAACCACCGCGTCGCCGAGAAATTCGAGCCGCTCGTTATCGTGCAGCGTCACGTTGCGTTCGTTCGCGTACGACGCATGCGTCAGTGCCGTCTCAAGCAGCGTGATGTCGGCAAACTCAAAGCCGATGCGCCCTTGCAGCGCCACGAGCGCCTCCGCAAACTCGTGGCTCACAGCACCTTGCCCATCGCAGCTTCGAGCTTTTCGTACAGCCCCTCGACCCCCGTATCCGACTCGACCCGCACCTCGTTCGAGTTCTCACTCGTCGACGCGTCGCGAATCGTCAGCGTCAACACCCACACAGAGCCTTCACGCGTCAGCGTCGGCACGAGCCACCGGTCGCTGTCGGCACCACTCAACCGCATCGGGTCCTGCGCTGCCTCCGCCGCGAGCCAGTCGCGTCCGCCAAACGTCTGCATCGAACCCTCGTTCGTGTTCGGCAGCATCGCCTGCGCATCGTCGGCGCACCGCACGTCATACTGCCTGTGCGTCGCCGCGTTTCTACAAAGCCGATCAAGCAGCTCGCTCGTCACCTCAAATGGAGCCCCATCGCCCCCCACCGGCTGCACATAGAGCACAATCGACTGCGCGTCGTCGCTCATCTCTTCGATGCCCGCGGCACCGCCGCGACTTGTCGCGCAGCCGCCGAAAAACAGCACCAAAGCGACCGTCGCCGCGCTCATCGAGCCCTTCAAAAAAACCGCCTTCGACAACAGCCCGCTCATACGCTTCCTCCGTGCCGCTCTTGCGTCGCTTCGATTGAGGCCCGCACCCAGCCTTCGATGTGCCCAGACGCGACGCCAGAAACGCGCACCGTTTTGCGCCTTCCCGTCGCCCCAGACACCAACGTAACCTCGCGCCGAGCGATGCCAAGCGCGCTCGCCACATAGGCCACGAGCGCTGCATTCGCCTCGCCCTCGACCGGCGCCGACATCACCGCGATGCGCAACCGCCCATCGTGAAGACCCGTCACCCCCGTGCGCGATGCTCGGGGCTGCACCACTACATCGATCTCCACACCGCCCGCCGCAAGCTCGCGCACAGGCAGCGTCGCCCCTGCCGCGCCCGCCAACCCCGCCGCGCCCGTCGGACCAGCAGATGTTGCCGCGTCGTGCGCAGCCCGCCGCTTTCCCCCTTTACGCTCAGACATGCGCCCTCTCTACCAAATCCGCAACCCGCGCGTCTATCCGCGCAGTGCCCGCACCATCTTCACGAACGACCGGTGATGAAACTCGTGCTGCGCTGCCCCGTACCGATGCCTCGCCCCAACCGGGCACGCCGCCCTTGCATGACACGCGGTGTCGCACCTCGTCGTCAGCGCCACGCTGGCAAAACATGCCTCGAATGCAAACCCCGGCTGCTCTGGTGGGTGCATCGGCGCCCGCACCGGACACGCGGCAACGCACGGCCTCGCGCACGTCTCGCATGCCACGGCACCTGCAATCGGCGCACCAGACGGTGTCAGCGCCACCGGCAACAGCAGCGCCGCCCGCAGCGACACCCACGGCCCATATTCGGGGTGCAGAAGTATCCCAAGCGCCGACCGTTGCCCCACGCCGCACGCCACCCCCAGCGTTTGAAAATCGACCCGCGTCTCACCGTGCGCAAACACCGCCCGCGCGCGCACCCCAAGCTGCGCCTCAACCGCATCGCACAACGCCAACGTCACCCGCTCAGTATACAAATCAAGTGGATGCTCCTCGCCCGCATGCCCCGTCTCGCCCGCATGCCCCGCCGCTGCATGCCCCGCCGCGCGAAAACGCTCAAAAAAGCCGTCGCCACCCGTCGCCAGCACAATCGCACACGCCACCTCGTCATCTCGATCACCACCGCGCATCGCCGCCCGCACCGCCTCACCCTCCGCCACCGCCGTAAGGTTAAACCCCACCTCGCGTGCGAGCCCCAGCACACGTTGCGCCTCTTCGCCCCCAGCGTCTTGATTCAGCGCCTGTTTGCTG
>CAZXXB010000072.1:1904-3033 GCA_964644185.1 uncultured Myxococcota bacterium | reverse complement strand
CATGTTCCGCTCCGCGTCGTGCGCCCGTAGCTCAGTTGGCGCCCGTAGCTCAGTTGGATAGAGCAACGGCCTTCTAAGCCGTGGGTCGCAGGTTCGAATCCTGCCGGGCGCGCCAGGCTCTCTCACGTGTCCTTCGGAACATTGCCAATGCGTTTCAAGTGCAGTCAATGCGGCAGCGTCATCGAAGTCGAAGAAGACGCCGCCCCCCCCGACAAATGCCCCGTGTGCCAGACCGACATGCGCACGCTCGCCGAGGTGCGCGCCACGTTCGAGTCGCACAATCCCCTCACACCTGACGCGACCAGCGCCGCCGCCCCCCTTCTCGGTCCACCAGTCAGCCCACCCGTCAGCGAATCCGTGAGTCCGGTCGTCGGCGCCACCGCTGCACCAGCCGACCCCGAAGCGCCTCGCCCCTCGCGCCCCGAACCCGAACTGCCCGCATGGGCCCGCGAACCACGCCGCCCCGCCGTCGAACGCCGCCGCGGCCCCTTCGCAAGCCTCTTCAGCGACCCCGACGACGACACCGGCCGCGACGACACCCGCAACGCCGCCCCCACCCGCGAGCCCCCCTCGCTCGACGGCACCACCCCCCCGTGGGAATTCCGCCGCCAACTCGGTCTCTTTCGCGCCTTCACCATGACCACCCGCTTCGTCGCCCGCGAACCCACCGTCTTCTTCGAGGGCCAACGCGCCGACGAAGGCACTGGCGTCGCCCTCTTCGGCACCACCGTCTGGCTCGTCGGCATCCTCCTCTCCACCCTCTCCGCCGCCGTCTCGTTCGCCGACCCCGAAGCCCAGGCCATCATCGTCGAAATGATCGAAGAGGCCGGCGTCTTCCACGCCCCCGATGCCGCCATGATCGGCCGCTGCGCCCTCGGCATGGTGCTTCTCTCGCCCCTCTTCGCCCTCATCATGCCCCACTTCATCGCCGGCCTGCTCCACGCCCACCTCATGGCCTTAGGCGGAAACAAACGCGGCTTCTCCGCCACCTTCCGCGCCGCCTCCTACGGCTCCGTCCCCGCCCTCCTCCTCCCCATCCCCCTGCTCGGCGCACCCCTCGCCATCATCGCGCTGCTCCTCCTCCAGTCCACCGCCCTCACCCGCATCCACGGCATCGAAAACTGGCGCG
>CAZXXB010000072.1:0-1865 GCA_964644185.1 uncultured Myxococcota bacterium | reverse complement strand
CCACCTCTTCTCGTTCACCATCGCCGGACTCTTCTTCCTCCTCACCGGCACCGCCTCACTGGGGTAAACGCCGTGCGCGAGAAGACCACCATCAGCCACATCACCCAGAACCTCCCTTCGGCCACCGACTGGCCCCACCGCAACGGCGCGCGCTTTCAAAGCGTCCCCCCGTCGTCGCACGTCTCGCCCCTCACCTTCCTCCGCTGGTTTCTCAACCGCAAACCTGGCCCCTGGCGCCCACCCGCCACCACGCTACCCCACACCTTTCCACCGCCACCCGACCGCGTCACCGGCGACGATCTGCGCGTCACCTTCATCGGCCACACCACGCTTCTCATTCAACACGCCGGACTCAACATCCTCACCGACCCCATCTACGGCACCCACTGCTCTCCAGTCCCCGTGCCGATGTTGCGCCGCATGATGCCGCCCGGCGACCCCAACGAAAAACTCCCCCGCATCGACCTCGTCCTGCTCAGCCACAACCACTACGACCACCTCTGCGCCCCCACCACCCGCCGCCTTTTGCGCACCTTCGACCCCGCATGGGTCGCCCCCCGCGGCGCCGCCACCACCCTGCGGCAGCTCGGCGTCCGCCGCGTCACCGAACTCGACTGGTGGCAATCGCAGCCCGTCGGCTCACCCTCTGGCGAACCCCTCACCATCACCTGCACCCCCGCCCGCCATTTCTCCGGACGCCTCCCGTGGGATCGCGACCACGCCCTCTGGGGCAGCTTCGCCCTCACCGCCGGTCACGGCACGATCTATTTCGCCGGAGACTCGGGCATGGGCCCCCACTTCGCCGCTATCGCCCGCCACTTCGACCCCATCCGCCTCGCCATCATCCCCATCGGCGCCTTTCGCCCGCGCGAAATCATGCGACCCGTTCACATCGACCCCGACGAAGCCGTCGAAGCCCACCTGCTGCTCAACGCAAAACAGTCGGTCGCAAGCCACTTCGGCACCTTCCGCCTCGCCGACGATGGACAAGACGAGCCCATCGAACGCCTGCGTGCGGCCCTCGTCGCAAAAAACCTCGACCCCGCAACCTTTCGCGTGCTCGGCTTCGGTGAAACCCTCGCCGCCTGAACGTGTGACAAGCGCGCAACAAAAACTTTGTTCTATCCGCTTGCTTTGCGCCCGTTCTGCCTTACATTTCCGCCCGTCAGAAATGAATAGAGTTGGCGTTCGCGCACTCTAATCTTTGTGATCAGGTTTGTGATCAGGCACCTCGTCTTCAGGTCTTATGTTGTGCCCCGCGTGTGGGCGTGATGCTGCGGCAGCGGTTGTGCAGAGGCGCACCGAGCGTCGCACGGGCTTCTGCGCCGCATGGCCCTGTCGTGCGCAACGTTGTGCGCAACATTGAGCGCGTAACTGATTTGGTTTCGATTCTGACCAACGCGAGACAGCCGGTTCGAGTAAAGTTTGTTTGAACTGTTCAAGACGGCTTGACTCGCGTGAACTTTCCGGGTATCCACCCGGTCAGTCTGATTGGTCAGCTTACAGTTGGCTCTGGCACCGGGCGGGTTCGCCCGACAGAAATAGTGATTCGGCTTCGGCCGAGGGAGGAACAGGCAAAATGGTAGTTCGCAATCTCAAACTCACGCTCTTCGCGGCGATGATCGCCTCGCTCGGGCTCGTCGCCTGCGATGACGACGACGACGACGACACCGGCACCGACACGACGGGTGACACCTCGTCGACCGGCGACGACGACGATGCGACCGACGACGACGACGACGCCACCGACGACGACGACGACGCCACCGACGCCACCGACGCCGCCGCCAGCACCGACGACGACGACGACGCCACCAGCACCGACGACGACGACGATGCCACCAGCACCGACGACGACGACGATG
>CAZXXB010000071.1:11192-15573 GCA_964644185.1 uncultured Myxococcota bacterium | reverse complement strand
ACCCCCCCCCATCCGCCGCCGGCCCCCCCTCCCCGCAAACCCCGTTGGCACACTGGGTGCTCTTCCCCTCACGACCAGCAGAGATCCGCTCGCCATCCTGAGCGAATCTTAACCGCCCCCGCACCGCTCTTTGCACCAGCTTCGCGCGCGTTCGGGTGTCGTTGCCCCAGTTAACCGCGTGGCCTCAAAACCATGCCTCTTCACTCAAGGATACTTACGCATGATGATCGTTCGACCCGCCAAAATCGCGTCGCAACTCACTGGACGCGCCCTCGCGCTCGCAACCCTCGCAACCGCCGCAACCCTCGTCCTCGCACCGGCACCCGCCTTGGCGCTGCAACCCGCCGCCGAAGAGATCGCCGCCGAGCCTGCCGCCGAGCCCGCACCCGAGCCCTCTGCACCCGCCGTCACCCCAGAGTCGGTCCTCGCCGCGCTCCCCTTCGAACTCCACGGCTTCGCCGAAGTCATCGGTCGCGGAGACTTCACCGCCGGACGCTTCGACTTCGCCATCCAGCAGGTCGAACTCGACGTGATGAAAAGCTGGGATGACGTCGTCTTCTTCCGCCTCGACCTGCAATACGACGCCTACTACTTCGATGACGCCACCCTCACCAACTTCATCACGAGCTTCGTCGAACAGGCGGTGGTCGATATCCAGCTCTACAAACCCCTCGCCCTCAAAATCGGCTTCGGTCGCTTCAACGCCCCCTTCGGCTACGAAGCCCTCGACCCCCTCGACCGCATCATCGCCAGCTACTCGCAGGTCTTCAACTACCTCGACCCCTTCCTCCTCACCGGCTTTCGCTTCACCGGCGCCTACGCCTGGTTCGACTGGAACATCTGGGTCGCGCAAGGTTGGGAATACCTCATCGACAACAACAGCGACAAAACCTTCGGCTGGCGTTTGGGCTTCAACCCCGTCAGCGAATTCGGCTTCGGCATCGCCGGCTCATACGGCAGCGAACTGCCCGCCAACGCCGCGCGCCGCCTCAGCCTCTCGCTCGACTACTCGATCAAACCCGTCGCCGGCCTCGTCATGGGTGGCGAAGTCACCTTTCGCAAAGAAGACGCAAGCTCGACCGTCAACCCCGGCGACGACGGCATGGCCATCGGCTTCATCTACGAGGGACAATACCGCTTCGTGCCGCTCTTCGCCCTCGGCTGGCGCTACGACATGATTCGCGACTTCGAAGGCATCATCTACGGTGCCGACACCCTCGTCCACTCGGTCGCCCTCGCGCCCACCTTCTACCTCTTCGACCATGCCCGCATTCAGCTCGAATACAAAGGCTCGTTCGCCGACACCCCGCTCTTCTCTGATGCGATGGCCCAGACCCAGTCACCTGCCCAGCTCTTCCAGACCTTCAACACCGCCGGTGGTGGCGCACCAACCGACATGTACCACACCCTCACCTTGCAGGTGATCGGATACTTCTAAGCACGAGGCGCTTACGACAACTTCGACTTCGTCTTGCGGGGTGCCTTCGCTGAAGGTGCCCCGTCTTTTTTCGCCGCCGCTGCTTTCTTCTCTGGCGCAGCTCCCTTTTCTGAAACTGCTTTCGCTGATGGCGCTGCTGCCTTTGCTGCCGCTGCCTTCGCCGGTGCCTTCGCCGGTGCCTTCTTCTGTGCTGCTTCCTTCGCTGGTGCCTTCTTCGCCGCCGCCTTCTTCGCCGCCGTCTTCTTTGCGACCGGCTCTGTCACCGCCGCTGCTTCTGCTTCGGTCGCGTTTGCGGCAGGTGTCTTCTTCGCTGGCGTCTTCTTCGCCACAGCCTTCTCTGCCGCAGCCTTCTCGGCCACAGGCTCTTTCGCAGCGGGCTCTGCTCTCACAGGCTCTTTCGCAGCGGGCTCTGCTCTCACAGGCTCTTTCGCCACGGGTGCTGGTGCCGCCACCTGTGCCGCCTCGACCTTCTGCACGGGTGCCGCCGCCGCCGCAGGTGGAGCCTCAAGCGACAACGCCGCCAACGCCAGCGCCACCGCCCGCACCAACGCCGCCTGCTGCGCCTCTTCGTTCTCAATCTGACCAATCACATCAAACAGCGCCCGCTTCGCCAGCGACTCAAACGCCGCCAACGCCTCCGCCACCTCGCCCTCGATCCCCTCGCCCTTCGCCACCACCGTCGTAAACCGCATTAGCTCGCGCGCCACGCTCGCCTCTGCCGTCTGTCCCGTCTGTGCTGCCTGTGCTGCCTGTGTTGCCTGTGCCGTCTGTCCCGTCTGTCCCGTCTGTCCCGTCTGTGCTGCCTGTACAGCCTGCACAGCCTGCACACGCTCTCGCTGCCCCCCACCCGCAGCCGCACTCGTCGCAGGCGCAACCGCGCTCGTCGCAGCCGCAACCGCCGTCAACGTCGCCGTACCCGGACGTTGCCCCTCTCTGCCGTGCCCACCACGCGCCGCCACATACGCCGCATCCGCCGCCTCAAGGTGCCGCACCCGCTCGGCCTCAAGCTCCTCAAGCGACCCCAGCTCGATCGACTTGAAAACGATGTTGTACCGCTTCTCAATCGCCGTCTGCGTCGCAAGCTCACGCCCCGACACAAGACTCACCGCCATCCCCTTCTTCCCAATCCGCCCCGTCCGCCCCACCCGATGCAGATACACCGCCGCATCTTCCGGCAACGTGTAATTGAACACGTGCGTCAGGTGCGAAATATCAATCCCCCGCGCCGCAATATCGGTCGCCACCAGTATCTGCGACTCCTTCGCCCGCATCCGCCCCATCACGATCTCGCGCTGCTTCTGCGGAAGATCACTCGAGATCGGCTCGGCATTGATGCCGTTGCGCGACAGGTAGTTCGCCACGAGCGCCACGTCGCTCTTCGTGTTCGCAAAAATGATCGCCGAGTCGGGCTTGATCTTCAGCATCAGGTACAAAAGATTGCGCGGCTTCGGAATCGTCCGCTCGGTCATGCAGATGTAGTTCTCGATGTTGCTGACCGTCACCTGATCAAAGTCTGCGCTGATCTCCTGCGGGTCTTTCAAAAAGTCTTTGACCAGCCGCTGCACCTCGGGCTCGAGCGTCGCCGAGAACAGCAAAAACTGCCCATCGCGCGGACAATACCGCAGTATCTTCCGCACATCTTCGAGAAACCCCATCGACAGCATCTCGTCGGCCTCATCGAGCACCGCGTGACGCACCCGCGACAGGTCGAGCCCCTCGTTCAGCAGCAGATCGAGCATGCGCCCCGGCGTCCCCACCACCACTTGCGCACCCGCCGCAATCGCCCGCTTCTGGTCGCGTATGCTCACCCCGCCATAACACGCCACCACCTGCACGCCCTTCGCCCGTGCCAGCCCCGCCATCTCTTCCGACACTTGCAACGCCAACTCGCGCGTCGGTGCCAGCGCAATCGCCTGCACGTGACCCGCACGCTCATCCACCTTTTCAAGTATCGGTATCGAAAACGCCGCCGTCTTGCCCGAACCCGTCTTCGCCCGCACCAGCACGTCAACACCCGTCAACGTCACCGGTATGCTCTTAAGCTGCACCCGCGTCGGAGAAGTGTAACCCATCGCCGCGATGCCATCGAGCATCGGCTCACTCAACCCAAAATCATCAAACGTCGCCGACTGCTCGGGCGCGTTGGTTGACCCACCCGACTCCCCTGACTCCTCTGACTCCACCGACTCGATCGGTTCCATCGGTTCCATCGGTTCGCTCGGTTCACTCGTCTCGGTGCCGTGAGGCAGGTGGTCTTCGTTCATCACAGCATTCATGCGGTTCTCGTCTCGCCTCTGTAATCGTTGGTTGGCAGGCGGCTTTTCGCCTGCAACGGCGCTCACGTCAACCCGTCACACTTCGCGATCCAACCTTGCGACATTTTTGTTTGTCGTGCGTTATTTGCTTGCCCCCCCCCCCGAAAGGCGCTAATCATCAAATCGGGAGGCAGCCATGTCACTCAATGCGCGATTGCTAATGACCGCAACAGTTCTTGCCTTGCTCGTTTTTGGTGGCGAAGCTCGCGCCGCACCGGGGGATTGTCAGTTGGCAGGGGGCTTTAATAACCCGACGACTTTGCAAACGTTTGAAATAAACGCGTCTGCATTGAACGGTATGAGCATTACGCAGGTTCAGGCAGCGGTGATCGCTGCGGCTTCTGCTTGGAACGAGCAGTCGAATGCAACGCAATTCCGATTTGTTGGCACGAGCACCCGGGACGACCTTGACGACGACCCTGCCGACTGCAGTGCGGCAGGGGTTCAGCACTCACTCGTCGTCGTGGAGACGACACGAAACAATAGTTCGCCAGCGGCTGCGGCCCCAAAGTGCGGTCGCACCAAATTCCGCATTTTCATATTCAAGAAAACTGATTCGGGGGCGGATCGAAACTGGGGCGACGCAGCGGTCGATGCGACTAAATACGATCTGCAGGGGTCTGTTACT
>CAZXXB010000071.1:10926-11182 GCA_964644185.1 uncultured Myxococcota bacterium | reverse complement strand
CACGAGCTTGGGCATACCGCACGCATTTGGCATCCGTATTGCGACCCCGTGACAGGTATTTGCGATGCGGAAGGAACCATGACGGGCTCGGTGGCGTCGGCACGACGTCGCTGGCTCTATCAGTACGATCTCAAGTGCGCAAAAGAACTGTCAGGTTCTCGCGCAACGAAGGCGCGCAAGATCAATTTTACGTCGGGTTCCTTTGGCACGGCCGTCGATGTCTCGGCGACATCCGTCGTGAAGGCGCGGGCAGGGT
>CAZXXB010000071.1:7675-10907 GCA_964644185.1 uncultured Myxococcota bacterium | reverse complement strand
GGTACTTTTCAGCGGGCATTCATCGCGGCTCTGCCGTCAGCTTCGATGATAATATCGACGGCACGCACACTGATATCGACGGTGTCGGCTCGACGAGCGCAATGGGCTATACGACTACAGCGTGGCGCGAAATGCCGGAAATTGATCGCGTGATGTACTCGCACTTCTCCGATTACCCAGACGAGTACGACGCCGACAGTGAGCACACGGCGCGAATGGCGTGGTCAAACATCAAGTTCACGCTCTCCGGCTTGCGCAACTTGAGTCACTGCGCCGCTTGGGGCGGGTTTCTAACCTGCTCCGGTGCCACCCGCATTCGCACTGCGGAACCCGTTGTCTTCGGTTGGCTTTCCGGCGTGAGTCGCACCGTAGCGGATTGGGCCAATCTCGATCGTAACGCAGATTCGGCGGCAAGCGGCGAGGTCTGGTTGTCGGCAGGTGTGACAGCCGATGAATATTTGGCCGTGCCGTATCAGACTGGTCTGAGAACGCTGGTTGGTCCCGGTCTTGCCTGCTACGACAACTTTTCAGGGTCGTTCGATTGCCTGCTCGCATTCGTGCCGATGGGGCAGTCCACTCCAACGATTTTCGTGCGACGGTATAGCGTCGCCGCAAGCGGCAATGGTTATGCGTTCACGCCTGAAACGGTCGGCGGCATCATAAAATCTCACAACACCGGGGCGTTGAGCGCGAACGCCGTTTCGCTGTTCTACAGCACCGCGACATCGAAGTTTTATCTCGCGTATCGGGCCGCGAACACCGGCCAGGCGCTAAATGTCATCAGCTCGTCGAGTGGCACGAACTGGTCGATCGAGGGTAGCAATCTCGATTCGCCGGTGACCGGACCGAGCGCGGCGTCAGTTTGGCGCGGGGCAAACAATCGGCTTGTGTATGTTAAATAATGTGGAAATGCGGAGGACGCGATGAAACGGATTCACGTGCAAGTTGCTCAGGCTACGCTCTTGATTATGTCCATGCTCGTTGGCCCCGGGTGCGACGATGGGCCGTCGGATGACAGCGCGCGCCTCACTGGCGACGCGAACGATACGATGGGCGACCAACCTCGCGTCGCAGCACTTGCATCTGTGATTTCCGAATCAGTCTGCGCGGGTAGCCCTGACGTGCTCTCGCTGTGCGACTGGGCCAGTATCCATGACTTGGTGGCGGTCGCTGAAGTCGTACAAAGCGCGCCTTTGGATGTGCCAGTCGCTGACGCAACAACCGGCGGGTTGCTCAGCGATGGAAAATGCAACGGTACGAATGAGCCCGCACTGCGCCTGAATGTAAAGATTCAAAGGGTGCTTGGTGGCCGAGCCACGAAATTCAAGGCAGATAGCACCGTTGCTTTGGTGGTAGGTAGTCAAGCGATTTCCAACTGGATACCATCCCTCGTGCGAAATGCTTCGGGTGCTGCTGAATGGCAACGCGCGGGTAAGCCAATCTCGATCACGGAATCTCCTTATTTGGCTGGTACGACAATCGTTTTTGCGGCGTTGTCGCTGCCCGGTGAATCTGATGAATTATCCCTCGTTCCCGAGGCCCCCGGTACCGTTGATTCATCTGGTCGTGTGCTGTTCGGCGATTTCGAGTCGTGCCACTATTTGCGCCCGTCGTCACTGCAAGATCGGTCGCTTTCGCTCGACGGATTCGCTGACCTGCTTGCATCTTGCGGCAGCCGAACGGCAGCCGCCGACGAAACGTACCAGACGCTCTCCCAAATCGTCGCGCAGTCGCCTGCGTATAGTCGGGCGGCAGTGTGCATTCCGCACGTCGACGATGATAGCACAACTGGTTGCCAAACCGATCTCGAGTGCCCCGCGCTCCACACCTGCCGCAATGGCACCTGCGTCGCGATGTAACCCCCACCCCGCCCCGGAATCCGAACCATCTGGTGCGCTACGGCTCCGACCCTCACCCACCCCTCACACACCCCACCAAAAGCGTCTCGTGCGCCGTCTCGATGCGTCGCGTGGCAGCCGATTTCACCACCGCCTCAATCAGCGCATTCCGCGCACCGTGAAACAGCGCCGCCCCCATTCTCGGCTCAAACACCACAAAGCAATACGACCCCGTCGCCACCTCACCCACGTTGTCTTGCGCCACCCCCACATACGCAAGCTGCGGAACAACGCGCGCCGCAGCCTCGCGCTTATCAGCATAATGCGAAAACACATCCGCCGCGTAAAACGGCAACACCAGCACGCGCCCCCCGTGCTCCTCAGCCGCGTCGTAAAGCTCATGCAGGTGCGGCGCCACCTCGACCACAAAGCCCCGCTCTCGTGCCCCCCAAACGTCGTAGTCGCGCGTCACGATGCGCGTCACACCGGGCACGTTCAGCGCAATCAAGATAAGCCATGCCGTCGTCGCGAGAGGCCGCGACACCCGCTCGCCCGCAAGCGCCAGCAAGAGCGCAGCCGCTCCAATCACCGGCAAAAAATATTCAGGTGACGTCGCGCGAAAGTCGGTCACCGCCACCAGAGCCGCCACCACCACAGACCCCACCATCGTCGCCACGCAAAGCCACGCGAGCCGCGCTGACTCGCCTCCGCGACGCACCACCACCGTTGCCGAAACCACGAGCAGCACGAGCAGCGGCGTCACCTGCAAAAACGACCCCGCCGAAAAGATCGTCGTCGCGAGATCGCGCACCCACGTCCAACTCGCCGGACGTAGATCGAGATCAGGCACCGCGAATTGCGCGCGAAACATCGCAAGCCAAAACAGCGAAGTGACCCCGGCGGCAAAAAGCCACCCCAGCGGATAAAAATTCGCCGGTTCGTGACCCCCAGGTTCCCCACGGCGAGCCGTTTCGCCAACCACCGTGATTTCCGCCCCAGTTCGCCCCGAAAACGCCCCCCCCCCCGCCCCACTTTTCCCCCACTTTTTAACCGGGAGATTTGCCCACAAAAGCACCGCGCAAAGTCCCATCGGCAGCAAAAAAATCCCCGCCACAAAGTGATTCGCGACCGCGAGATTCACCAGCAAAAACAATGAGATGCCATCTCGTCGGGTGCGTCGCTCAAACAACCGATGCAGCGCCAGAAGCGTCGCCACCACCAGCGCAAAATGCGCCGCATACGCCCTCGCATCCCGCCCATATTCCACCACCATCCCACCCGTCGCGAGCCACCCTGTCGAGAGCACCCGCGCATGTAGGCTAAGTACCTGTCTTGTAAGCAGAAAATAGCCGACGAGACCGGCAAGAAAAGCGACCGAAGAGGCTGCCCGCAGC
>CAZXXB010000071.1:0-7663 GCA_964644185.1 uncultured Myxococcota bacterium | reverse complement strand
GATCGGCATCAAAAAACACCCGTTGCCACGCATACAAAACGACCGTCCACAACGGCCCGCGACGGGTCTCTGAAAGCGTCTGTAAGTAACCGGAACTAAAAGCAAAACGCCGCGCCAGATCGACCTGCAACACCTCCATGTTTCCGAGTCCAAACTGCCCATTCCCGCGCGTCGTCACCACCGCCACATACCCCGCGAGCAGCAGCACCACACCCATTTCGCCCTTATTCCATAAGGGTTTCATCGCTTCTCACCCGCCCCGCGGCACAGCCTTTCGAGCCCCATCTCGCGCCACCGCACCGCCAACTCACGCCCCAACAGATCCGCCCCCTCCGCATTCGGATGCGACCAGTCAAACGGTCGGCCCTGAAGTCTGAAATCGCGCCCCACATTGCGCGTGTACGCCCCCGCAAGATCGACCACCGGAACACCGTCGCGCGCGGCAAATTCTCGTGCCCAATCATAGGGTTCGGTGTCATGGTTGCAGAACCCCATCACCCCGTCGATTGGCTGCGCATTGCACTGCTCGCGGGTCAGGGTCGACACGAGGCTTGGCACCAGCGCAACCACAACTTCATGTCCGCCCTCACGCGCGCTTCGCACCATGCGCCCAAACTGCCGCTCGCTCAGCTCTCGCCGCACCTCACGCCGCCTCTCGTAATGCGTCGCCTCAATTGCGCGAAGCCCAAATTTGACGAACGCCCGCGTGCGCAACCACAGATAGAACCGGCTCGACAGCGAGAGCCGCTCGTCAATCTTAACGCCAATCAATGGAGGCGCCCACAACATTCCATCGTGTGGCATCATCGCCATCAGCTCATCACCCGCGCCCCAACCATACATGCCGTCGGGGCGGTCGAAGTCGTTGCGAAAGAACGCGTACAGCAAGACGTGATGCGGATAGTCCCGAGCGCGCGCCGCATAGTTGGTCGCAATCTGCTCGATGTTGTAGCCCGGCACCGCGATGCTGGTCAGCTCGTAGCGCACGTTTGCATCCCCTGCGTTCAGATGCGCCTCAGCGCGTGGCACCATCGTGACCGCGTACAACTCGTGCCCACTGCCAAACGCCACCGAGTCACCCGCAACCATCAACCGACACGTGCCCGAAGCGACGCGGTCATCCGCAAGCTTGCCGCGAAAACCAAGACGATTCGCCCCGTGCGAGCCTTCGGGCAACTCGTAAATCAGGCCCGGTATCGCTGAGATGCGCACCTGCGCCCCCGCCGTTGCATAGTAGAGCCGCGCCGCAACCTCGGCGACGAACAGCGTCAGCGAAACGGCCACGACGGGCATCACGACACGATGAAGTAGAGCCGCAAACCGCATCGGGAAAATCTCTCGATCTCGACGTACTGCCGATGGTGTGGCACCTACTGTCGCGTGAATCAAGATCAGGCGACATCGCAAACTCAGCTTGACGCTGCGCCGCAGGCCACCGTCGAGACGCGCCTTACGCGCCCTCTCGCGCTCGCGTGGGATGCCTTCGTCATCGTCGGCGCGCTCACCGTTGCGACCCTCGGCAATGGACGCTTTGGCCTCGGCAACATGGAGATTCTGCAGGTCTCGCTCACGTACGAGCAGAGCCCCACCCTGGCCTACATCGAACACCTCGCCAACAACCGCCGTGGCCCGCTGTGGCCCTTCGTACTCGGCCTTTGGACCTCACTCTTTGGCGAAGGCGACGCGGCCGTGCGCTCGCTCTCGGCAGTGCTCTTCGGCGCTGCGTTGCTTGCACTCTACGCCGCCGCGCGACCGCTGCTGCACCGCGGTGCTCGCATGGCGATGGTGCTGTTGTTGATGACGAACCCGATTCACGTCGAGTTCAGTCGCGACGCACGCAGCTACATGATGCATCTTCTGCTTTTGGGTACGGCGCTGCTGCTGGCACCCAGCGTTGCCGAGACCGGTAGCCGAAGACGCGCCGCCCTGCTTGCGGTGCTCTGCGTTCTCGCGACGCTCAACCACTTCGTGGCTGGAATGTTCCTGCTCGCGGGGGGCGTGGGCTACGTGATGTTTTACAGGCACGCGCCGTACTTCCGTCGTGGGATTGCCGCGCTTGCCGTGGCGGGTAGCGCCTGCGTCGCGGTGATGGCGGTGTTTCGCAACGCGGCGGCGAAGCCCGACTACGATCATCCGATCGTTGATTCGCGCTGGTGGCACGAGCACTACTTCTACCTTGGCGGAGACGGCTACTCGTACGCGATTCTGGTGGCGGTTGCTGCGCTCGTGCTGCGCGTCGTGGGCTGGCCCTCGACGTCGGGCGACGTTGCGCCGGTGCAGCGTGCCGCGGCGACCCTACGCGGACTTTTTGCCTCGCCACGCGAAGTACGCTTCGCGGGCTACGCGGTCTTTATGGGCATCGCCCCCGCATGCATCGCGGCGCTGATCGCACTGACAGACTTTCGCCCCACACGCATCGACTACTTCACGCCCATCTCAGCACTGCTGTTCGGTTTCGTCGGCTACGTCATCACGCGCGCGCCGCGCGCGATTGGTGCCGCCATCGTGCTCGCCGTCGCCGTCGTCAACGGCCCCATTCTATACGGCATCTTCACCGAAGATCGCGGAGGCTACTGGTGGCGCGAACGCGGGCAGCACCGCGACTGCTTTTCGCTCGTCGCCTCAATGCCGCGCGATATCGAGCGGGTGCTGGTGCTGCCCGACTACATGGCGGACGGCTTTCGCCACTATCGCCGCACCGGCGAGATCACAGCTCATACCTTCATCGGACTTTCCGGGGAGAATCTCGCCCCTGCGCGTGATTTTCCGTTTTGCTACCTCATCTACTCGCATCGCATGGATGACGCCTACATTGGCGCTGACAAGCAGAAGTTGCTCGAAGCAGCGATTGGCCCCGACCCCGCCGCGGCGCAGCACGGCAACATTCCGATTGGCGGCGACATCACCTACGGTTGCCGCCGCGCACCTTGATGCGCGCACCTTCATGCATAGCGGTGGTTTGACACCCTGACACGCTGAAACTACCGTCGCCTCATGTCGGCTCGTCAAACCTCTGCCATGCGCGTCGCATCGGTGTTGCTCGCCGTCGTCTCGGTGTGCGCCACGCTCGCGGCTGTCGAGTGGTTTGCGCGACGCTGGTACGCGACGTTTACCCACTTCATCGTCTCGTCGAAGCCAGGGCTCATCTACGAGATGCCCCCCAACGCGGCGTACTTCAACAAGCTTGGCTATCGCGGACCCACCTACGACGAGCCACCCGCAACGACGACATGCCGCGTGCTGGTGCTCGGTGATTCGGTGGCGGCGGGGCAGGGCACGCCGAATGACGCCGAGACGTTCGTGCGCATCACCGAGACGTTGCTCAACGAACGGGCGGCGACGGCGACGATGCGCTACGAGTTTTTCAACGCGGCGGTGCCGGGCTACAACATCGAGCAGATCGCCTCGAACTACGAGTTCAAGGCCCGCCACCACCCGCATGACGTGGTCGCGTACGCGTTCTTTCTCAACGATTTCGACGTGCCCGACGGCATCTACACGTGGGATAGGCCCGACCGCCTGCTGCTCGCGATGAAGCCCCACGACGGCCAGCTCTGGAGCCCTCCACTCGTGCCCGCGTTTGCCGACGAATACTTCGCCTCGCACAGCCGCGCGTATCTCTTTTTGCGCTCGCGCCTCTACTTCACCTTTGGGCTGCCCGCGATACAGAAGCTCGATTGGGATACCGTGAAAAAGCCGACGCGCTTTTCGATGAGCCGCCGCCAGCTCGAACGCCTGAAACGACTCGTCGAAGCGCAGCAGCATCCACTCGTGATGTGGCTCGCCCCGATGCTGGTCCACACGCTGACCTACGAAGAATGCAACGCCCGCATCATCGACGGCACCAAAGACTTCTGCGTCGGCGAGCAAGACCCTTACAATTACGCGCGCCAGTATGCCCGCGAGATGCAGATTCCGCTCACCGATTTGCATGCCGCGTACACGAAGAATCGTGGCAAAGATTTTCGTCAGGCATGCTGTCAGAACGATTGGGCACACCCGAATGCAGAGGGCAATCGCGCGATTGCCGAAGAGCTGGTTTCACAATGGCATGCGCGCGGGCTCGACACGATTTGCCGCGATGCCGTCGCGCGCAGGGCAGGTGACGCGCGATGAGTGTGATGCGCGCCATGCGGCGCATGCTCGTCAACGTCGCGCTGTTGCTTGTCGCGGTGATGCTTGCGTTCGTCATCGCCGAGGCGGCCTATCGCTGGAAAGACAACCGCCTCTTTTACACGAAGAACTTCGTGCTCGACCGCTGGACCAACGTATTTCAATCGACTGTGCCAGCGATGTACGACCCCGTGCTCGGCGTCGTGCCCAAACCGGGCAGCACGACCGGCGAAAACATCTGGACCAAAGAGGTCGACATCGACGAGCGCGGGTTGCGGCTCAACGGGCGCGGTGTCGTGCCGCCGATGGGTCCGCTGACGCTCGCGACGGGTGACTCGTTCACGTTTGGCGATCAAGTGAGCAACCACGAGTCGTGGCCCGCACACCTAGAGCGCCTGTTGGGCACCCCCGTCGCGAATGGTGGGGTCTTTGGTTACGGCTTCGACCAGACGGTGCTGCGTACCGAATCGCTCATTGCGCAGTTGCATCCGAAGCACATCGTCGTGTCGCTTATCGACGACGACATCAATCGGCTGCGGATGAAGCGGCGCACGGGGGTTGCCAAGCCGTATTTCTCGGTCGAGGGCGGTGCGCTCGCGCTGAAGAATGTCCCTTGCCCGAAGCCTGAAGAAGTGCACGATGTGCCGGGTGTTCGCGCCTGGCTCGGGTACAGCTACATTTTGCATCGGTATTTTTTGAAGCATGACCCGGGGTGGTGGGGGTTCCGCGTCGATTTCACGTCGAACGAAGAGTTCGTCGATGTCGATGAAAACGCAGTGGCGTGCCTGCTCGCGGGGCGTCTCGCAGCGTCTTCGAAAAAAGCCGACGCGACGCTGCTCGTCGTTTATCAGTACGGTGCGCATCAGCATGAGCGCGCGCCGAAACTGGAGCAACTGAAGGCGTGCTTTGCACGCGACCGTGTGCCGGTACTCGACCTCTTTGACGCGCAAGAGGCTTTGTATCGCAGCGACCCCGCGCGTCACGCAGCGATGTTCGTCGATGGGGTCGGGCACATGAGCGACGCGGGCAACCGATTTGTTGCCGAGCAGATTGCGACCGTTGTGATTGCCGAAAAGGCACGCGCAGCGAGACCGGGTGAAGAGGCCGATGAGTGAGCAAGCAAAGAGGCAAGACGCAGCGTTTGCGGTTGTCGTGGTCGTGTTGGCGGTGGCGCTGACGACGATTGGCAATGGCAAATTCGGCCTCGGCATCATGGAAATCCTGCAGATTGATCTGGGTCGGCAGTGGGAGTGGAGCGCGCGATATTTCGACATGCTCGCGGGCAATCGGCGGGGTCCGCTTTGGCCGTTTATGATGCGCTACTGGAACATGCTGGTGGGCGAGAGCGACCTTGCGACGCGAGGGCTTTCATCGCTGCTCTTCATCGCGTCGCTATTCGCCACGTGGTTCTTGACGCGCGACCTGCTGGGGTGGCGCGTGCGTTATGCTCTCGTCGCGCTGCTGTTGTGTTATCCGCTATTGATTGAGTATGGGCGCGACGCGCGGTCGTACATGCTGCACTTCTTGCTCGTGGGCGCGACGATGCTGCTGGTGAGTCGGGTGGCTGAGTGGGGTAGTCGGCGCGATGCGGTGGCGCTGTTTGTGGTGGCGAATCTTGCTGTGCTCAACAACTTCGTGTGCGGTGTGCAGTTCATTCCGATGGGGTTGGGGTTTGTGGCGTTTTACCGTGGCGCGCCGCATTTTCGGCGTGCGTTTGTGGCGCTGGCGGCGGCGGGTCTGGCGTGCCTCGGCTGGCTCTATCGGTTTCGCCTTGATCATCCAGAGGCGAATGCGGTCTGGGCGCGTCAGTTCGTCGAGTTGATCACGTGCGATTGGGCGGTGGTGCTGGTGCCGCTTGCGGTAGTGGCGCTGGTCGTTTCAGCCCGTGGAGATGCGACGAACGGCGGTGATTGGCGGCGGGCGGCGCGGCTCGCGCGTATGCATGCGGTGGTGCTGTTTTTGGCGCCGGTGCTGGTGTGGGTGGTGGCGCGGACCGACCTGCGCGCGACGAAAATCGAGTATTTTTTGCCGCTGGTGTTGTCGTTATGTGTGTTGCTCGCGGTGGTTGTTGGTGAGGTGGGTTTGCGCTTTGGATGGCGGGTTGCGGGCGTCGCGACGCTCGCGCTCATCGGCCTGCACACGGGCCAGATCGCGGGGATTTTGCAAGAAGATTCAAGTGTTTACGCGGCGCGAGAGCGGGGCTTTCATCGCGAGGTGATGCCCGTCGTCGCAGCGCTGGAGCCCTCTATAAAAAAAGTGCTGGTGTTGCCCGGATATATGTCTGAGGGTTTGACGCATTATGTCCGCACGGGGGCGATACCGAACCGCGAGTACCTGCCGGCGGATCCGTGGTCGTGGGAAAAAGTGGGTAAGCGCCCGTATTGTTTCGTGATTTTTGACCAGCGGGTGAGTGCGCAGGCGTTTATCGGGTTGCGGGATGAGATGATCAACCGGCTGTATGACGGCGAAGAAAACGTAATGAAATCAACGACAAAGCGCGAGAAAATGACGCTGGGTTGTCGGCGCTGACGCTGGTGGAATAGTCGGGGGAAACGCGGTCGCGCCGGGAGTTGTGCCTGTGGAGAATTGCCCCATGAAATCAGTGGGTTAAGTGGCATGTCTCCGCGCACTTGTTTAAGAGTGGGCAGATTTGCTCGTTGATTCGCGGGGTTAGGTGGCTTTTCCCCACTTTTGGAGTGGGGGAAAGGGGGGGGCGAAGGGGGGGGGGCGGTGAGCACCTCTCCCCGGCGGGGACGCCGACCCTCCCCGCATGACGCAGGGAGGGTGCAGACGCTTACCCCCCGGTCTCACTTCGGGGGGGAGGGGGAAGATCGGAGAAGCAGGCAAGTGACAAATTCGGTTGCGCGTGTTGTGTAACGCGGGTAGCGTAGCGACATCGTGGAATAATGTGGGCGGGTAGAACAATATTCAGACCGAAGCGGAGTGTGAAGAATGAGAGTCAATCGCTTTTCGCCGCTCAGGGTGTCAGTCTTGTTGGTCGCGACACTTGCGTCAATCACAGGCTGCGGTCTAGGTGACGGGGAAGGTGATGACGATGATCGCGAATGCCCGGATATTGGTTCCTACTACACGCAAGCGTGTGATGGGACTGCCGCATCGTGCGCTGGGCCTTGCCAAGCACGGACATGGTGGGCTTGCCTCGAGAACTCAACGGATTCGACTCTAAAGTGTGGCTCGGCGCCGGCATGCAGCGTGAGTGCTGAAGGACGCTGTGTTCAAAGTGTTGCGCTTGCGCCTTACACCGGGGCCGACAGTGAAGGTTACGTGCGCAATGCAGTTTCGTTAGAACTATGCCTGTCTGACGCCGATTGTTTTTCGGGGGATCGTTGTGTTGGCTACCGTCGTCATCGGGTCTACTCGCTGGGTGTGTACGACGAGGAACCACCGGACGGTTCGACTTACGATTATTGTAGCGGATTATGTAACAACGATGGTGGTAATGATGATGGCTGGCGACCCGTACCGCAAGACCCGGCGACGTTGGGGCTTCCGGCGTTTGTGATGGAAGAGAATTGCACGCCGGGTGACA
>CAZXXB010000070.1:7787-15963 GCA_964644185.1 uncultured Myxococcota bacterium | reverse complement strand
CGATTATTTCGCCACCGGCAACGGCGACCCCATATCGCGCACCTGCACCTCGAAATCATCCCACTCGCTCGTCGCCTCACCATCCGACACACGAAGCTGCAACGTCACGATCGTATCGGCATCGACGAGCGGCGCCGTAAACGTCTTGAACGACCCATCGACCGAACCACCGATAAGCTCAGGCACGAGCGCCGTATCGCCCGGCTTTTGCCGCCACTCGTACGTCAGCAGATCATTGTCCGGGTCACTCGAACCCGCACCCACCACCTGAAACGTCGTCCCTTCATCCACCGGGTTTGACGAACTCGGATAGAAAAACGCCACCGCCGTTGGCGTCGCGTTACCGACCGTGATCTCCACCTCATCCGACACCATCGTCGCCGAGTCGGTCACCTCGACACGCAAAACATGCAGCCCCTTGTTGAGCGAGATCGCGCTCGTCAGTGACTTCGCTCCGACGAACTCGCCATCCCCCTCAAACCACTTCACGGTAAGCGTGTCGCCATCGACATCGCTCGCCGTCGCGGCCATCGTCACCTCGGTAAATGCGTTACCCGACGACGGAACAAACCGATCACGACCCGCGTCGACCGTCGGCGCGCTGTTGCACACCTCCCACGTCGTGCTCGTCGAGTCTTCTTCGTCGCTCTCGTTCGTCACCGTCAGCGTAATCGTGTAGTCGCCCTTCGGCAGCAGCAGCGATTGCACAGGGTCCGCCCCACTACTCGACGCCACGAAGTCACCCGACGACGATTCAGTCACCGCAAAGTAGTAGTTCAGCGTGCTGCCATCGCCGCTCGTTGACGCCGACGCATCAAACGCCACCGATGTCAAAAGACCCGTCGCCTCGCACGCCGTCGTCGTCACCACAAACGACGCTGTCGGTGCCAGCGGAAGAATCTCTAGAAACACCGTCGATTTGCTCTCTTCGTCTTCCTCATCGGTCACCGTCAGCTCGATCTCCCACAGCCCCGGCAGCAGATTCACCGTCGGATTCACCCCGCCCGTCGTCACCGCGTCACGCCCCGACGCCATCAGGCTCCACGAATACGTCAGCGTGTCGCCATCCACGTCGCTCGAAAAGCTGCCATCGAGCACCACGCTTGTCACCAACCCCGTCGCGTTGCGAATGCTGTCGCCTTCAAACAGCGCAAACGCACTCGGCGGCGAGTTCGTAATGCTCACGCTCACCGACGTCGTGTCTTGCGCCCCCTTGTTGTCGGTCACCGTCAGCTCGATCGCCCACACGCCCTTTTCAAGATCGACGTTCGCAAAGCTTCCGCTCGCCGTCTTGACCGTCGCCCCACTCGTCGCCTTCCACTCATACGACGCAATCGAACCGTCGCTATCAACCGACGTCGCGCCCGAAAGCGCCACCTGCGTCGTCAACCCCGTCGCCTCCGTCGCGAACCCATCCAGCGGAGACTCGATCACCGCAGTCGGCTTCGCGTTGCGCACCGTCACCTTTACCGTGTCGGTCGCCGTCGCAAGATCACCATCGGTCACCGTCAACGTCACAAGGTACGTACCCGGCTCAAGAAAGAGCGACCCATCGACGCCATAGGTGAACGCACCCGTATCGGTCTCCCAGAAATACGTCAGCGTCGTATCGTCGATGTCGCGCGACCCCGACCCATCCATCTTCACTTCAGTGAAAAAGCCCGTCGAATCAACCGCAATCTCCGGCCCCGCTTCCGCCGTCGGTTTGTTGTTCGTGATCTGCAACGCCGACGCCAGATATTCCGATCCGCTGTTGCCGTCGCCATCTTTCACCGTCAACGACACATCCCACGTACCCTTACCCAGCTTCACGCTCGGATTCTTCCCCGACGCCGTCACCGGCCCCCCAATGCCACCGATAAACGCCCACTCGTAGCTCGCGATCGCATCGCCATCGGTATCGAACGACGCCGAACCATCAAACGTCACGCTCGTCTCGACACCCTCAGCCTTGCGCACCGACTCGCCCACGATCTTCGCCACCGCCGTCGGCTCCGTACCCAGAATCGTAAAGCTGAATTCCGCCGTCCCCCTGTCGCCAAACGGAGAATCCTTCACCGTCAACGTCACATCCCACTGCCCCTTGCCAAACTTCGCACTCGGGTTCTCACCGCCAAAACTCACCGTGTTCGCGCCCTGCTTCGCCACCCACTCGTACGTCAACGTGTCGCCCTCGACATCGCTCGTCCCAAACGAGCTAAACTTTACCGGCGTCTCTTTGCCCGTCGCCACAATCGAGGTCGCGCACCCATCGGTGCACCCCGCCGCTATCGGTGCGTTGTTGCGAATGATGAACGGAAAACTCGTCTTGCCCGTCTGCCCCTCATCGTCCGTCACCGTCAGCGTCACGTTCCACTCGCCGCGCGTCAAAAACGGTGTGTAGTACGTCAAATCGGCGCCGCTCTCCGAAAAGCCCGTCGCATCGGTCTTGTTCGACCCCTCCCACTTGTAATCGACAATCGTCCCGCCATCGGGGTCATTCGACGTCACGCCTTCGAGCGTCACCTGCGTCAGGTTCGCGCTCGCCACCACATCGGCACCGCCAATGATCGACCCCACCGCAACAGGCAACGCACCCACAACCTCAAACCGCGACGGACGCGACGTGGCCGCCTGTGCGTCATCGTCGGTCACCCTCACCGTGCACTCGTACGTGCCAACCGCGAAACTTGCCGTGAAGTCAGCCGTCGTCTGGGTTCCGTTCGCGTAGATCGTCCCACACGCAACCGCGTCGCACTGGTTGCATTCAAAGTAGTACTCGACAATCGTCCCATCCGGGTCGCTCGACCCGCCAGCCGAAAACGTCACTTCCGTCGAGGGCGACGTCGCGACAATCGGCTCTGGCGTCACAAGCTCAAGCACCGCGACCGGAGCACCCCCACTCGCCACCTCGCAAACCCGCGTGTCTGGCGAGCACGTCAACCCCGTATCGCACTCGTAATCGCTCGAACACGCCACCCCTTCCGGATTCCGATACATCATGCTCGCGACCATGTTGTCGTCGGCACGATAGACAATCAGCGCGTCGCTCTCACCAAACGTCGCCGACGCAAGAGCCGCCTCTTCTGAAGTCGTCGTCGCAATCGGCAACTCAATCGCCGTCGCAAAATCGATCTTCCCATCCACCGGGTCGATGTACCGCCCGTAGATTCCGCAATCTTTGTACTCCTCCGTCGCGCACCACGTGTACGCCAACATCGGGTACGGCGTGTCGCTCACGATCGACGCAAAACCCACCGCCCCGGCAATCGTCTCCTCCGCCAGCAGCGCCATCTCCACGCCATCCGACTTGCGCACCGCACTACCGTAGCCCAACCCACCCGACTCGTCCGCCGTGAACCCATACGAATACGCAAACGCAAAGCCCTCTTCCGCCCCGCTCGGCATCGCATCAAGCGATTGCGGCTCGCGCACCACCTGCACCTGCGACGACTCAAATGGAATATACCTGCCGCTGGCCTCACGCCGCAGGTCATACGCCTCCACAAAACGATCTGCCCCAACGCTCACCACACCAAACGCCATCATCGTCGTGCCGCCATACGACACCGCAACCGGCATCCCGTACACCGCCGCCGAACCAAGCTCGACCACGTCACTCGGCGGCGAGTAATCGCCATTCACGTCACGCACGAGCGGAACAACCCGCGTCGTCGAGTTCGCCAGCGTCGCCCGTGAATCCGACTCCGACACCACCAGCGCGCAATACAGCGATGCGCCGCTCTCGCACGCCAGATCAAACCCGTTGATCGTGTTGAACGTCGCGTAGACCTCACGCGTCCCGCCCGATGACGCACCCGTCACCGGGTCATAATAGTACGTCACAATCGCGCTCGAACCGCCCGCATAAAGCACATGCGTCGCGACAACCCAGCCGTTGTCGTTCGCCGCAACCTTCACCCCCGACACACCCTCAACCGCGGGGTCGCCAAACTCCTGATCTTCGCGCGAATAAACCACCAAAGCCGTGGGCAGCGCCAAAAACCCTTCATCCGTCGCGCCGCCCGACTCCTTCACCGACTCCGCATACGACCCATACACACTCAACGAACCATTCGCCGACGTCGCCATCCACGCAAACCCGGCGTACCCCGTGTTCGCGTTGAAAGCCGCGTCGGAAAACAGCGACTGCGTCAGATTCGCCCCATTGATCGGATACCACTGGTCGACCCGCGGCAATGCATCACCCGCCGCAAAGTTGCCAAGCTCGATGAGATTGTTCGTGCACTCGTCACACACGATCCCCTTCGTCGTCGCCACCAGCACCCGCTCCATCTCAACACCACAGGCGGTAACCGCCGCACCATCCGCATCGGTCGCGACCACCGCCGGGTCTTGCGAAAAATCACCGTCGAGCCGCACCGCATATGGGCGCGTACCATCAAAATACCCAAGCCACGCCGTGCTCGTAGATGCCTTGCCCGCACGGCTCAGGTAAAGCTGCCGCGCCTCTGCACCCGTCGTCTGGTCAAGCGCCACGTACGTCTTCTCGACGTTGAAGCTGTTCGTTCCCTGCGTCAGCCGAACGTACTGCAACGCGTCGGCTGTTGCGTACGCCAGCACAATCGAGTCGTTACCCAACACCTCGACATCAACCGTGCGCCCATCACTCGTCGCAACCCCATCAGCCACGTAGTCGGCCACCGCTGCCGACGACGTGAGGCTCTTCAGCACCGGACCACCCGCCGTGTTGATGTACCCGCCAACACACTCTTTCGACGACACACCACACGCCACCACCGCGTCACGACCATTCCCCTCGAACACGTTCGCCGTCGCACCGTTCGCAAGGCCGAACCGCGCGAAACCAACCATTCTCGTGCGCCCGATGTTTCCCGCCGCAACATAAAACTCGCTGCCGCCGGAGACCGCCGCAAGGTCGGTCAAGTACGCCTCGATACCAATCGCGTCGCCCTGCAACAGCGTGTAGCGCTTCTGACCCACGGCCCGTGTTATCGCCGGGTCAGAGGGCTTCGCCACGAACGTACCCAGCACATCAACCCGCTTGCTCCCCTCGACTGGCGTACCGCTCCACCCCACGAGAAACCCGTCATCGTTCGCCGCCACCCGCACCCCAAACTTCGTCAATCCATCGTTGTTCAGCGTCGCCAGCGACCCATAGTGCGCGCGCCCCGTCGCCCCATCGACAAACATCCCGTACACCCGCCTCGTCGTCTGGCCATCAAGCCACGCCACAAGACACGTCGTCCCCGTCGCCGGACACGCCAGCGCATGACTGCTTCCATTCGGCGCCAGCGAAACTTCCGGCACATACGGCGACACCCACGTCGGGCTCCCCGTAAAGAAAAACTCTTTCGGCGCCACCGTCGCTGCGACCGCATACACATCGGCCCCATCATACGCACTGCCCGCCGCCGACTGCGCCGCCGCAAACACCAGCAGCGACTCCGTCGCCGTATCCACCATCGCCGCCGACGCCCCCAAAGGGTTCTTATACGTCGCATCCGGGTCATCCGGACTCACCTCGCCAATCTCACCGCTACCGCTCTCGATAAACGCCCCCGTCACCCACTCTCCGCCATCCAGCAACGGCTCCACATCACGTGCAGCGAGCAGCACGAACCCGTTCGACCCGCCACGCCCCTTCACGAGCCGCGGACGATAAAACAAATCACCACTCACCTTGAACACCGGGTACTCTTCACCGCTGCCCGTCAGGTCTTTGTCGGCCCCACGATCAAACCGCTCGCAACGCACGTTGTACGTCGTCAACACGCCATTGCCCGTGCGGTAGCACGAGAGATACCCCGCCTCATCCACCGCCACCGTCGGCTGCGCACGCGGCTGCAACAACGACGGCCCCCGCGTGCTCTGCGCCAGCACGCTCACCTTGTCGGTGTACTCGCCCGTATCAATGCGCGTCATCCGCAGCGTATCGAGCGCCAGGTCGCCAATCAGCAACCCCGGAACCTCGGTCGCAATCACGCAGTCATCCGCCGTGCAATCAATCGCCGACGCGCCGCGCACGTTCGGCGTCACCGATGTCGTCGCCCCAATCTCAATCGTGTCACCCGTCGCGAGCCGCGCCACCTGCAACGCAAAGCTGCTGCCCGACGCCGCCGCCACCACGAAGTGCCTGCCGGTAAACGCCACGTCGGGCGCACCCATCGTCGCCCGCACCGCCACAAACACCGTCTCTTTGTCAGCCACAAACGGCGCAAACCCGCGCTTCACCACCAACGCCTGAATCCGCGACGACGAAAACTTGTCGCTCGACTCTTCATACACCACGAGAAACTGCCCACCATCCGTCGCGACCCGCGCATTGCGCGCCTGCACCGTCCCATTGCTCAACGGAGCCCAGCGCAGCGTCCGCACCGCCGCCTCAAACGCATCCGGCGAATCAACCTGCTCAGGCTCGAAATACGACCCCCAGATGCGCCCATCCGCGTCTTCATACACCCCCAGACAAAGCCCCTTCGCACACGCCGAATCGGTGTTGCCAAACGTCGCCCCCGTGAACTCAGGCCCCGGCAAATCAAGCCGCGCCTCTGGCGCAAACACCGGGTCAATCACGACCGGATACATCGCCCTGTCGAGCCACGACGACGCCACCGTCACCGTCATCGTCGCCCCGTCAAACGTCGGCGCAATCTCAACCCGCCGCCCGCGCGCATCCACCACCACCGCATCCGTCACGCGAAACGCCCGCTCACCACCCACTCGCAACGGAGTCTCACGCCCCTCACGCGCGTCGGCACGCACCTCACCCGCCACGCTCGCAAGATCGAGCGACAGCGAAAGATCACCCTCGCCCACACGCCCCGCCACGTGCCACGTCACTTCCGGACCACGCACCCCCGCCGAGATGCGCTGCACCACGCCCTCGGTCACCACACTCTCGACGACGCTCCCCGCAACCTTCGGCTCACGCAGCGCCGCCGAAACCCCACCCGCCGCGCCAGACGCCGCACCAGCCGAACCACCACCTGCGCGCGCCGTACCAAACTCAATCGACGCCCGCCCACGACCATCCGCAAGTGCGCCACCGATCACCTCATACCGACCCGCCTTCGTCACCCGCGCCACATACGACCCGCCGTTGAGCACCTGCGCGTCACCCAGCTTGCCAAACCGCCGCCCCGCCACCGCATCACCACCGCGATTGAGCGCCGTCGCGCCCCGCAGCGTCACCCCAGGCTCAAACGTCCGCAACGTCGCCGCCGGCTTCAACGCAGCCCCACTCACCCCACTTCCGCGCGTCCCCGCCGCACCACCCTGCGCAGCACCCTCTTGCGACGTGCCATTTCCGGCACCAGGTTCGGCACCCTCTCCGGCGTCACCTGCAAAAAGACCCTCGCACGAACCGAGCGAGAGCCCCATCGCCACCATCACCGTTGCAGTCGAAAAACGTACCCAAAAACGCGACCGCGAGCTTACAACATGCGACATAATGTACCTGCGCGCGAGTGCGCGACGCGCCACCCCTTGCCCCGAAGCACGCGCCACAAAAGCACGCGCCACAGAAGCAAAAGTAGCCCGCCGCGCAGTCACCCCCTGTGCGCCACCCCAAAAAGCAGCGCAACGTTAAAGTCACTGGCCCTGCGCCCCCGAAGGCGCTGTATCAATCGACCCTACCGAAGTCGGCGCGAAGTTTACGTGATTTTGCTCACGCCCTGCAACCGATTCATGCCCCCTTCGCCCCCTCACCCACTGACCGCACGCGCAGCCCGTCACCTCTTCGTCACCCCGCCTTCACACCCGCGACCCAGCCCTGTGCAATAACCCCCTCGCTCGACTCTGCCCCGCGTCTCAGACCTCATCCGTCAGACCCGGCGCGTGAGACGCGGTCACGGCAGGTTTCACCATGGGCGGCGACCGACCCACAAGCATCCCCACCACCAGCATCCCTACGACCAGCATCCCCACCACAACCACCCCCAGCCACCTCCACCCCCCAGCGCCGCTCACCACCCCCGCCAGCGAACTGCTCGACGAACTCATCGTCTTGCGCGCCATGGTCGCCCGCGAGGGACAAAAAACCCTCGAAGCATGGCACCCCGAAGCGATGCGCGACGAATTCCGCGTCGGGGCCGCCAACCTCGCCCACTACATCGCCTTGAGACGCCGCGACCTCCGCGCACTCCAACGCGAACTCTCCCTCTTCGGACTCTCCTCACTCGGCAGAGCCGAAGCCCGCGTGCTCGCCCGCGCC
>CAZXXB010000070.1:0-7776 GCA_964644185.1 uncultured Myxococcota bacterium | reverse complement strand
TCGACAGCATCATCGCCCCCCTCAGCGCCGCCGCCGCCTTCGAGCACGCCGTCACCACCACCCAGAACCGCGAAGCACTCCACGTCCCTGCGCGGCCAACCCCCGAAACCGTCTTCGCCGGAGAACACGCCCTCGCCCGCCACGCCGACCAACTCTTCGGCCCGCGCCCCCCCGCACGCCGAACCCGCATCATGGTCACCCTGCCGCGCAACGCCAGCGATCCCGACTTCGCCAAAAAACTCGTCGCCGCCGGCACAGACCTCGTCCGCATCAACTGCGGACACGGCACCCACGACGACTGGAAAGCCATGATCGCCGGCATCCGCAACGCCGCGCACCTCGCCTCGCGTAACATCCGCGTCTGCCTCGACCTCTCCGGCCCACGCGCCCGCACCGGCAACATCCACTTCGTCAAAGACACCCACCGCATCGCCGTCGGCGACCTCGTGCTGCTCACCGGCACCACCCACGCCAACTCACACCGCACAGAAGACCTCGTCGCCATCATCGAGTGCGGCATCCCCGAAGCACTCCCCCAACTGCTCGTCGGCGCCAACGTCACCATCGACGAGGGACGCATCGGCTGCCGCGTCGTCACCCGCACCCACGAAGGCGTCATCCTCGAAATCACCCGCACCAAATCGGGCGGCGACAAACTCGAAGCCGAAAAGGGGCTCAACTTCCCCGGCACCCGTCTCGCACTCGACCCCCTCACCGAAAAAGACCGCGTAGACCTCGCCTTCGCAGCGCAACACGCCGACCTCGTCGGCTACTCGTTCGTCCAACGCGGCAGCGACGTCGAGGCCCTGCAAGCCGCCATCATCGCCTGCGGCAGACCCCTCGACTCGCTCGGACTCATCGCAAAAATCGAGACCGAACGCGCCGTCGAAAACCTCCCCGAAATCATCGTCGCCGCCGCCGCAAAACAACCCCTCGGTGTCATGATCGCGCGCGGAGACCTCGCCGTCGAGCTCGGCTTCGAGCGCCTCGCCGAAGCGCAGGAACAACTCCTCTGCGTCTGCGAAGCCGCCCACGTACCCGTCATCTGGGCCACCCAGGTGCTCGAACACCTCGTCAAAGAGGGCACCCCAAGCCGCGCCGAAATCACCGACGCCACCCAGGCCGAACGCGCCGAATGCGTCATGCTCAACAAAGGCAGCTACATCGCCGAAGCCGTCGAAACCCTCGACCTGCTGCTCACCCGCACCGAAGCCCGCATGCAAAAAAAATCCCCGCGCATGACACCCCTGCGCTGGTAACGCCCCGCGCGCCACTCACGCCACTCACGCCACTCACGCCCCAGAACCACCGCGCAGCGCCACAAACAGCCGCCCCATCCGCTCGCTCGCCTCATCCATCAACAGATACACAAGCGGCACAACCACAAGCGTCAGCAACGTCGACACCACGAGCCCACCAATCATCACCCGCCCAAGCGGCGCATACGGCACACCAAATATCGCCGCCTCACCCACCGCCATCGGCACAACCCCCACAATCGTCGTCGCAGCCGTCATCAAAATCGGCCTCAACCGCGACCGCCCCGCCTCAAGTATCGCCGCCTCGCGCCCAACACCCGTCGACCGCAAACGATTCACCGCATCAATCAACACAATCGCGTTGTTCACCACCACGCCAATCAACACGATAATCCCCACGCCACACGTCACATCAAAACTCGTGTTCGTCAGCCACAGCGCCCAGTACGCACCCAGCACCGCCAGCGGAACCGAAAAAATCACCGCCAGCGGATAAAGCACCGACTCGAACAACACCCCCATCAGCAAAAACACGAACGTCGCCGCCAATATCGCCGTCTCAAACTGCGAGCTTGAATCCTCCACCGCCTCCACAAACCGCTCACCCGTGTCGTACGTGTACCCGCGCGGCCACACCATCCGCTTCAACTCACCCTCGATCCGCCCCCGCAACCCATCGAGGTCTTGCGTCGTCGTGTTCAGCGTCACCGTCAGCACCGTCCTTCGATCCTTACGCAAAATCGCCTCAAACGACCGACCCCGCGTCACATCGGCAAGATTGCTCACCGTGTACGCTCCACGCGCCTGTCGCGCCTCTTCCAGTGTCGGAAGTCCCACCGCACCCACCGCACCCACCGCACCGACCGCACCCATCGCAACCCCCGTCGCACTCGCAGACTCATCCATCGCCACAGCACCCGTCATCACCTCACCCCGCGCCGCAAGCGCCACCGGTGGACGTTCTGCCGCACCCGCAATCGCCACCCCCGGCAACGCCTCCTGCAACGCCGTACCCGACCCCATTGCCGCCCCCGCGCCCCCATCGCTCGTCGCAAACAGCCCCCCACCCGTCGCCAGCAAACTCGGCGGCAACGGCGTCGCCAACAGCTCGTTCAAATCCGTCCGCCACGTCTTGTTCCCCCGCAGCCACACCTCAATCGCCCGCCCGCCATCATCAAAATCCCGCATCCGCGCACCACGCATCGCCGTCCCCAACGTCGCCACCAAATCAAGCGGAGTCACACCAATGCGCGCCGCCCCCTCGCGCTCAATCGCCACCTGCACCTCTTCCGACGACGCCGCCTCGGGCGCCGCCTCGACCCGCGTCAGCTCGGGTATCACCTTCAGCCGTTTTTCCACCTCACGCGCGAGCGAAACAAGCGTCGCCGTGTCTTCACCATAAATCGACAACGTCATCGACGACTGCGACCGCCGCGACTCGCGCCACCCAAGCTGATTCGACACCCCCGCCCGCTGCGGAAGTCGATCGCGCACCTCACCAATGATCGCCTCGGTCGTCATGTCGCCGCTCTTCGGCAGGTGCAGATACACAATCAACCGCAACTGCTGACCACCCTCATCCATCCGCGCACGCACCGTCTGTATCCGCCACTCCTCCCGCTCACTCAGCAGCAACTGCTCAACCTCGCGCGCGTACCCATCCCGCTCGTCAAAATTCATGTTCCCCGGAAAATTCACATGCACCCGAAAGATGCGCCCCACCTGTGAAGGGTCGCCCTGCTTCACCCCCTTCACCACCGGCACCGAAATCGCCACCAGCACCGCCAACATAATCGCCACCTCAGCCGGACGTTTCAGCGCCCACCCCAACACCCGCGCATACTGCCGCGACATCGCCGCGATATACTTCGGCTCGCGCAACTCACCCTTCGGCAAAAACGCCACCGTCGCTGGCGGCACAAACATCAGCGCCGCCACGAGCGAAGCCAGCAGCGCGTAGCAAACCGGGTAACCAAGCTTCTGCAGAAAAAACGAAAACCGCCCCTCGCGCGTCATCAAAATCAGCGGCAAAAACACCACCACCGTCGTCAACGTAGACATCACAATCGCGAGCCCCACCTCGCCCGCACCCTTGCGCGCCGCCGACAACGCATCCATCCCCTCCGCCCGCCGCTGATACACCGCCTCCGCAACCACAATCCCGTTATCCACCACCATCCCCACGCCCAGCATGAACCCCATCAGCGTCAACACATTCAGCGACTCACCCTGAAAATACAAAATCCCCAGCGTCATCAACATTGAGACCGGAATCATCGCCGAGATCACGATCGTCAGCGCCAGATTCCGCAAAAAGAAAAACAGAATCAGCCCCGCAATCAACCCGCCAAACACCGCCGACTGCACAAGGTTATCAATCGCACCCTTCACCTCGACGCCCTGATCATCGATGATCTTGTAGTCGAGCACGTTGAGCCGCGCGTCCTCCTCAAACGCCTTCGTCAACGCCGCCCGCACATCGCGCGACAACTCCACCGTGTTCGCGTCGCTCGCCTTGTAAATCCCAAGCGAAATCCCCGGCTGCCCATCGGTCCGGTTGATCTCCTCGACCTTCTCCTCCGCGAGCCGCACATCCGCCACATCGCTCAACCGCACACCCGGCTTCACCGTCAGCGCGGCAAACTCCTCGACGCTCGCAAGCCGCCCCACCGAACGCACAAGCATCCGCCGACCACCGTCACTCACCGCCCCCGCCGACAAAATAAAATTCTCCCGCGACAACCGCGCCCGCATCTCCGCGAGTCCCACCCCGTGACTCTCCATCCGGTCGCGATCAAGCTCGACCGAAAGCACCCTCTTCCCCGCACCCCACACATCCACCTTCGACACACCGTCAATCCGCTCCAGCGTCCGCGCAAGCCGCGACTTCACAAGCTCATACACATCATCCACCGGACGCTTCGCCCGCAGCCCCACCCAGAACACCGGATCATCCGCCGGATCGAGCCGCCAGATGTTGATCGGCCCCACCCCCTCAGGCACACGCGCACGCAACCGCTCGATGCGATCCCGCACCTGATTGTACGCGGTCCGCATGTTCGTCCCCTGCTCAAACTCCAAAAACGTCGCCGCAAAATTGTTCGCCGCCTGCGCCCAGATTGTCCGCACCCCACGCACCGTACCCAACTGCTCTTCCCACGGTATCAACACATCGCGCTCAGACTCGCGCGGGTTCGCGTTCGGGTAGCCAATCTGCACGTACATATACGGCAGCTCGAACCCCGCCGGAAAAAGCTGCACCGGCATCCGAAAATACGCGATCAAACCCGTCACGCACACCGCCATAAACACCATCACCACCGTCACCCGACGTGTCAGCGCAAACTCCACCACCGCGTTTCGGCGTTGACGTGGCTCACTCACGGCGTCACCTCCACCCCCGCCACCGCCCCACCCTGCCCCGCAACCGCACCATCGCGCCGTCCCTTGCTACCCGAAGCCACGAGCAACAGCGCCGGCAACAACACCAGCGTCAGCAACGTCGACGTCGCAAGCCCCGCGATGATCGTCACCGCCATCGGGGCCCGCACCTCCGCACCCTCACTCTGCGACAGCGCCATCGGTATCAACCCCAGCACCGTCGTCAGCGTCGTGATCAAAATCGGACGCAGCCGCACCTTCGCGCTCAAAATCACCGCCTCACGCCACACCATCCCACGCAAAAACAGCGTGTTCGCGTAATCAACGAGCACAATCGCGTTGTTCACCACCACACCCGCAAGCACGATCACCCCAATCACCACCACAATCGACACCGGCACCTGCAACAGATACAGCGCCCAAAACACACCCACCGCCGAAAACGGCACCGCCGCCATGATGATCAACGGCTCGCGAATCGACTCGAACTGACTCGCCATCACCACGTAAACGAGAAACAGCGCCAGCAAAAACGCCATCTGCAACGACGCAAGCGACGCCTCCATCTCTTCACGCTGCCCACCCACCGACACCACCACATCATCCGGCCACGACTCACCCGCGAGCCGCGCCTCGATGCGCCCAATCGCCCCACCCAGATCAAGCCCCGTCAGCGACGCCTCAACCACCGCCGCACGCTCCTGATTCAACCGCCGTATCTCCGCCGGCCCCTCACTCGCCGTCACCGTCGCCACCGCCGACAACGGCGCCGCATTCACCCCACGCGGATTCACCGTCAGCCGCTTCAACTCGACCAACGACGCACGGTCTTCATCACGATTCACCACCCGAATATCAATCCGCTGATCCTTCCATGGAAACTGCCCCGCCGTCTCACCCAGAAGCTTCGCCCGCGCCATCGCAGCCACGTTCGACGCATCGAGATTCATCGCCGCCAGCCGCTCACGATCATACGCAATCTGAAACTCCGGAAACCCCGCCCGCGCCGTCGATCGCACGTCACTCACCCCCGGTACCTCACGCAAAATCTCCACCACCCGCTCAGACACAGCCTTCAACTTCGCCAAATCATGCCCCCGCACCTCAATCGACAACGGCGGCTTGAAACTGAATATCTCCGGACGCGTCACCCGCACGCTCGCCCCCGCCTGCTGACCCGCCAGCGCGCGCAACGTCGCAAACGCCTCCGCCTCATACTGCGCGAGCGCAACCCCCTCACCCGGCGGCGGCAACACCACCACCAACTCAGCAATGTTCGGCCCCTTGTCTTCAAGGTTCTCGTCCGTCTCCTCCACACCCGCCGCCAGCATCACCCGCGCACCCTCAAACCGCTCCAGCACCGCCCGCTCAAACGCCCCCGCAAGCCGCATCGTCTCTTCAAGCGGAGTCCCAACCGCAAACGTCAACCGCACACGCGCCTCACCGCGACTCACGTCGGGCAACAACGCCACCGCCACCCGCTCTGCCGCATACCCCGACGACAACACCAGCAACACCGCAAGCGCCACCACCGCCCACGGAGCGGCAAGCAGCCTGCGCAGCCCAAACGCATACCCCGCCGACACGCGGTCAAACCCCGCCACAAACACCCCCGCCACCCGCCCAAGCGTCGCATCAATCGCCGCGCTCACCCCAAAAAACACCACCGCGCCCAACGCCACAAGAAGCGCCACCACAACCCCAATCACCCGCGCCAGAAGCGACCCCAGCGCCGACACCATCAGCACCGCCAGAAGCCACACCATCGCCAACGGAAGCACCAACCCAAGCAACCCCTTCACCACCCCCGACCCCTCGCGCAACCTCGCAAAATAGCCCGCCACCGACCCGCGAAAGCTCGCAAAAAACGACGCCGACTTCACCACCCCCATCGCCTCGATCATCGCCACAAACCGGCTGCGCACGCCACCACCACCACCAGTACCACCACCCGCGACACCTGCATCACCAGCCGCAAGCCCACCACCCGAAACACCCAGCCGCGCCACCACCACCGGCACCGGCGCCAGAAGCGACGCCGCCAGCGAAAACACAATCGTCAACGCAAGGTCAGAAAACACCTGCCCCGCCACCCCCTCAACAAACACAATCGGCAAAAACACCGCGAGCGTCGTCAGCGTCGATGCCGTCACCGCCCCCGCCACCTCCGCCGTCCCCCGCATCGCCGACCGCATCAAATCGTCGCCCTCTTCGCGACAACGAATGATGCTCTCGAGCACCACGATCGAGTTATCCACCAGCATCCCGATACCCCGCGCCACCCCACCCCGCGTCCTCCGACTCAACGACACATTGCCAATCAGCATCGGCACAAACGTCACCACCACCGACAACGGTATCGACACCGCCAGCACCAGCGTCGGACCAAGCCGCCGCAAGAACAGGTACATCACGAACACCGCCAGCAACGCCCCCTGCCACGCCGTCGCCGTCACCTCATCAATCGACTTCTCGATGAACGACGCCTGATCGTTCAACAACTGCAACTGCACCCCCGCCGGCAGCCTCTCACTCACCGACTTCGCCACGACCGGGACCCCCGCCGTGCGCCCCCGCCCACCCCGTTTTACTTTCTTCTCCCCACTCTCCCCGTCGCCCTTCTCGCCATCCACCTTCTCGCCATCCACCTTCTCACTCTCTGCCTTCCCGCGCTCTGCCTTCTCGCTCGCCGCCTTCTCACGCGCCGCCTTCTCACGCGCCTCACGCGCCGCCTTCGCCGCCTTCGCCTTCAACTCTGCGTTACCAAACAGCTTGTCATTCACCCGCCGCGCCACCTGCACGATGTTCGCATCCGCCTCGCGAAACACCTCCACCACCACCCCCGGCTTGCCGTTGATGCGCGTCACCGTCGTCCGGTCTTTCTCACCCACCTTCACCTCCGCCACATCGCGCAACCGCACCGTCGCATCACCCGACCGCGCCACCTGCAGCGCCGCCAGCGCCTCGACGCTCTCAAACGCATTCACCGTCCGCACCAGATAATCCGTCTTCCCGTCTTTGATCCGCCCACCCGGAGCATTCAGATTCTCGGCCCGCAACCGCTGCGCCACATCGAGTATGTTCAACCCGTGAATCGTCAGCTTCGCCTCGCTCACCTCGACCCGCACCTCACGCT
>CAZXXB010000069.1:14635-16148 GCA_964644185.1 uncultured Myxococcota bacterium | reverse complement strand
GCCTCGGCAAGATGCGCCGCCGCCCGCGCCACCTCATGCGTCGCCACACACCGAGCCACATACAGCTTGCGCTCAAACGACTCTGGCGCCACGCTGCCGCGCCCCACAAACAACTGCCGAATCCGCGGCAACGTCGCCAGCGCAAACGCACCCAACCCTGTCGGGTCATTCGGTACATCGCGCCAACCGATGATCGAGAACCCCTCGTGCTGCGCCGCCTTCTCAACGATTCGCGCGCACTTCTCCGCCAGAAACTCCGACTCCGGCAAGAACACCATCGCCACGCCATACTCACCCCGCGCCGGAAGCGTCACACCCCGCGCCTGCCACTCACGCCGAAACAAACCATCGGGTATCTGCGTCAACAGCCCCGCACCGTCGCCCGTCGTCTTGTCGCCGCCAACCGCACCGCGATGCTCGAGGTTCACAATCACCTGCACCGCATCGGCCACCACCGCATGCGTCGCATATCCGTCTATCCGCGCCACAAACCCCGTCCCGCACGCGTCGCGCTCGTTCACCGGGTCATACAACCCCAGCGGCTTCGCCCGCCCAGACGCATCAAACGACAGCATCGCAGGCTGCACAGACCCACCCGCGCCATCACCCGCACCATCAACCGCGCCATCAACCGCGCCCGCTACGACGCCGCTCGCTTCTTGTGTTGCGCTTGTCGCTGACATCCCGCTCTCCCGTTCTCGTGACACGCCGGACAATCGGTATCGCTACGTTCAATAGAAGCAGCGCGTCAAGCCTTCAAGCTGCCCATTTGTCATGCTTCGCCGCGGTTCGTCACAGTTTGCCACGCTTTTGCCGCAAACCGACCCGCGCAACACAAAAATGTATCACGGCGTCAAGAAACGGTTGACGACGTGATACGTCGTGCTACATTGACATCGAAAGCAGCGAGAGAATCACTCCCGCGACCCGCGTCGAAGCCAAGCGGAGGCAAATCATGGGTGAGCGCCCAAAAAACGAACGAGTCCTGCACACACGCATCCCCGCCGCCCTCGAAGATGAGATCAAGCGCCGCGCCGATGCCCTGCGCATGCCAGTCTCAAACCTCGTGCGCAACCTTCTCGAAGACTCGCTCATCCTCGTCGAAAACGTCGCCGGCAACGTCGATACCTTCGTCAACCAGGTCACCCGCGACGCCGTCAAAGTCGCCGAGACCGCTCGCCGCGAAGCCGCCGAAGTTCGCGCCGGATACATCACCGCCCCGATCGGCCTCACCGACGCCTCGACCGATACCAACTCCGACGCCGGCAGCGACGCCACAACCACAGGCAACCCTGCCCAACACATCACGGGCACCGCCGCCGCGGGCCCCCCTGCGAACCCCACTGAGAGCGCGGCAACCGCGCTGAGCCGCGTCTTCGCATGGCAACCCGTCGTTACCAACACCCTCCAGCGCTGCGCCATCTCAGGCCGCGACATCTTCCCCGGCGAGGCCAGCTACTTCGGCCTCACTGGCAACCCCGTAGACCGCATCTTCGCCGCCCACGAGTGCGTA
>CAZXXB010000069.1:14347-14625 GCA_964644185.1 uncultured Myxococcota bacterium | reverse complement strand
CCACTGCACCCGCGATCACGGCCCCTGCGACCACCGCACCGGCAACCACAACCCCATCACCTGTTTCCGCGGAGCACGCGTCGGAACCCTCCGAAGCGTAACTCTTCCGCCGATCCGCCACGCCACGAAAAGTCAGGAGAACATCATGGAAGTCACGAATCACACCCCCGAAACCACCCCGGCCCAAAACCCCGAAACCTCGCCCCGCTCGCTGCTCGAAGACCTCAAGAAGCAAGACGCAGCCCGTGTCGCCGGTGACACCGCCGACGTGCTCGTCA
>CAZXXB010000069.1:7284-14309 GCA_964644185.1 uncultured Myxococcota bacterium | reverse complement strand
ACGAGCGCCATCGGCCTCGCCCGCGTCCACGTCGACACCGGCCTCAAAATCGCCGGAACTTCCGTCGCCGGTGCCGGCTCACTCCTGCAAGAGGTGAGCAAGGGTCTCGACAAGCTGCGTGTTGGCCTCGTCGGCGAAGAACACGCCGCGAAGACCGACGCGAACGACCCTGCAAAGCCGATCTCCGAACACAACACCAACGGCCACGTGAGCTAACCCCCACGCGCACCGCCACCTGTTGATGCAGCAACGCCGGGCCCAGTTTCACGCTGGCACCCGGCGTTTTGCTTCTCAATCCGTCTCGCCGCTCTCCGTCTCGCCCCGCCGTCGCGCGCCCCCGACGCGGCACCGCCGAAGTCGTTGCGTAACCGCCCCCTGCCCGTGCCAAAACCCCACCCGCCCCTCGCTTGATCTCGTTTCGCGAATCTGGTTTCTCTCGCCCCCCATGAGCCAACCCACCTCACGCCTCGAAGCGACCCTCACCCGCTTCACCCAGCCCACCGCATTCATCATCGTCTTCGCGCTCTCGCGACTCCTCTTTCTCGCCGCCATCGCCCTTGCCACCGGCGGAAAAGAATTCGCCGCCGACGTCCGCATGTTCAAGCTCATGGTCCTCCAACCCTGGGCCTTTCTCACCGGCGACCTCTTCAACTACGCCGAATCCCCCCCCCTCATGCCGACGCTGCTCGCCATCGTCGCAATCCCCCTCCACCAGGTCCTCCCCTGGTTCTTCGCCTTGAGACTCGCCACCATCACCTGGGATATCGCGGGTGCCGCTCTGCTGCGCAGCCTCTTCCACGCCGCCAGACTCACCCCGCGACAAATCATCTGGGCCTGCCTCTTCGCCATCTTCACCCCCGTACTGTTCTTCACCTCCGTCGTCAAAGGTCAGGAAGAAGTGCTCTCGTGGTTCTTTGCCGCCGCTATTCTTCTCGCCGTCTACCGCAAGCACCGCACCGCCGCGATCTTGCTCTGCAGCCTCGCCGCCGCCTCCGCAAAAATCTTCTGCGCACTGCCTCTCGCCGCCCTCGTGCTCGCCCTGCCCGGCCCCGGTACCCGCCTGCCCGGCATCATCCAGCGCGGCATCATCGGCGCCATCCCCGCCGCATCACTCTACGGCTTCAAGCTTGCCCTCACGACCTTGCGCGGCACCGAACGACCCTTCACCGCCTACTTCCCCGACATCTGGCACGCACCCACCGCGTGGCTGCTCGTGCTGCGCTTCGAACGCCTCGCCGACATGTTCATGTACAAAACCTCGATGGCCCTCACCTTCGCCACCGCCTTCGCCGTCATCGCCCTCTACCTCGCCCGCCGCACAACCTACTCGCCAGAAGGCATCGCAGCCCTCTTCGCCACCGTCATCGGCACCATCTTCGCCATCTTCTACCACGTCACCTACGAGTACTACCTGCTCGCCGCCCCCGCGTGGCTCATCGTCTACCGCACCCCAAAACTTCTCGCCGCACTCACCTTCGGCACCTCACTCTCCATCCTCTACAACTTCCTCTTCGGCGCGCGAAAACTCCGCACCACCTTCGAAGGCGACAAAGGTGGACGCGAAGCCATCGCAGGTTGGCTACCCGCCTCGCTCAACCCGTATCTGGGTCCAATGGCCTACTGGGTCATCATCGCGCTCGCCGTCGTCACGACCGCGCTTTTCATCTACCAGCTTCGCCAACTCGCCGCCCGCCGCTACGTCATCGACACCGCCGAACACCCCGACACCCCTCAAAGCGTCGAAGCCTGACCCGCCACCACCTCGCGAAAACACTTCACAAGGTCTCGCCCCAGGCTCGCCTCTGTAAAATCGGCCAATACCTTCGCGCGACCTGCCTCACCCATCGCCCGCCGCAACTCAGCGTCTTGAAGCAGCGGAATCGCCGCCTCAGCCAACATCTTGTCGGCATCAGGCTTGAACTTCCAACCCCGCCGCTCGACGCACGGCACAATCACGCCACCGTTTACGCCACCAGTCACCCCGCCATTCGCCCCGCCGCTCGCAGCCGCTTCTCGCGACGGAAAAAACTCCGCCGTCGCCCCCACATTCGACACCACGCACGGCAACCCACCCGCCATCGCCTCAAGCGGCGTGTTCCAGTACGTCTCCCACCGCGACGCCGCCATGAACAAATCGGCACTCGCAAGGTGAATCGGCAAATCAAGCCCATATTGCGGACCAATGTGATGCAGCCCCGCAATCTTGCGATGTGCCTCGGTCAGCATCGGCCCATCTTTCGCAATCAAAACCAGATCAACCTCCGGCACCGTCGCCCGTATCCGCTGAAACGCATCTACAAGCTGCGCAATCCCCTTCAACTCCTCATTCATCCGCCCCACGTACACAATCTTCAGCCGCGCCGGGTCGAGCCCATGCTTGCGCCACACCTCGCGATTCGCCCGACTCGGATGAAACCGCTCGGTATCGACCACGTGCGGCGCCATCCAGATGCGATTGCGCGCCGTACCAAACCGCATCGTGTTCTCAAGCGTCACATCCGACATCTCGATCCACGCATCCGCCATCCGCGTCGTAAACAGCGGCGATGGAATATACGGGTCCATGATCCCCGGTATCCCCGCAACGTTCGGTCCACCAATGAGCTTCGGCAGGTGAAACAGCCCCGACGCGTGTACACCCGCCCACGCTTGCACAAACGTCTTCGCCCCCATCGGCACATACACCACGTCTTGCCCACGCGCCGCCCGCGCCACCCGCGCTACATTCAGCGCCACCTGCTTCGTATTGTGCGGATTGAACCCCGTCAGCATCCGCATCTTCCCCGACGTCGCATACCGCTGCCCCGGGTCATACTCGTGATAAAGCCCCGTCAGCTCGACGTCATCGCGCTCGGCAAGCGCAATCAGCGACGCCACCACGTTGTTGTGTGGCCCAGAACGACCCGGCACCGCGTGGTCGCCCACCATCAGCACCCGCAATTTTCCGCTTGAACCCTGTCGTGCCATCGTTACGCCTTTGCCCCGCTTGCCGCCGCGGTGTCGCGAATCACTTCCGCCCCAAACGTCGTACACTTCGGCGCGAGCGCCGCATCACCCACCCCCGCCACAAACCCCTCGACGCACGCCCTCAACGCCCGTGGCTCACGGTAGCGCCGCGCAAACGCCGCCCCCGTCACCATCAGCCGCGCCGTCGCCGTCGCCGCCTTGTACCACGGCAGATTCCGCCGAATCAGCATCGCCCGATTGTGCGACAGCGCACGCACATACGACTCGACCTGATCAACCCTGCACCCCCCGCTGGGCGCCACAAGATGCGTCAGCCGCGCGTTGCCGTTGAATACAATCCGATACCCCGCCTTGCGCAACCGCAAACACATCTCAAGCTCTTCGTACAGCGCCGCCCCCACATTCAATCGCTCGTCAATGCCACCCACCTCGCGCAACGCGTGCCGCCACGCCGAAAAATTACACCCCTTCGCATGGTCGGCATCATGCTCGCCAAGCGCCGCAAACCCCGCCTGCGGCACCGCGCGCCACGTATCAAACGTCCCCGTCGGCGGACCCGCATCAAGCGCCGCCTTCGGCTCGACCACCCCGCCCCCCACGAGACCGACCCGCGGCTCGCTCAGCGACCGCATGTGCTCGCCCACAAAATTCGGCGGCATCCGCACGTCGTCATCGACAAAAATCACCGCGTCATACCGCGCGTGCTGCCAACCAAAATTGCGCGCCTCGGGCAACCCGCGAAACGTCACGCGAAAGTAGCTCACACGGTCGCGATTCGCCGCCACGAGCGTCTCAACCTCAGCCGGCACGCTCGCCGATTGATCGACCACCAGTATCTCCAGCGGCGCGTACTCTTGCGCCAGCAGATCAACGATGCAGTCGCGCAAAAACCCGCCACGGTTCAGCGTCGGTATCACCACCGTCGCCCCCTGACTCGTCATCCCCTCACGCAGCGTCGCCTGTTTCATCGTGTTCTCACTCATCGTGCTCTCGCTCATCGCGCTCTCGCTCATCGCCTCACCGGTCGTCTCGTCGCTCGTCTCACCGCCCGCTCAACGCCAACAGCCCCGCGTCACTCATGACCCCAATAAACGTCTCAAGATAGTGCGCCCACGTACACTCGGCCTCAACCCGCGCCCGCCCCCGCGCCCCCTCTTCCACAAACACATCCGGCTCACGCCACAGCCGCACGAGAAGCTCGGTCAGCGCATGAATGTCATCCGGAGCAATCAAAAACCCGCCCCGGCCTGGCTTCACCGCATCGCGGATCCCCCCCGTGGTCGTCCCCACGACCGGCGTCCCGCACGCCTGCGCCTCCAGATACACAAGCCCAAAACCCTCGACCGCCTGTGCATCTTTCGACTCGCGCGTCGCCAACACAAACAGGTCCGTCGCGCGATACAAATCCGCCAGGTCTTCCTCTGCCACAAACCCCAGCCACCGCACGTTCTCTTCGAGCCCCAACCGCTCGGCAAGCTGCTTCAACCCCATCAACGCCGGACCACGCCCCGCCACGAGATACAATGTCTCGCGCCGCGCTTCACGCGGCATCGCCGCCAACGCCCGCAACACCGTGTCATGCGCCTTGTACCCCTCGACCCGCGCCACCGTCGTCACCACCCGCTTACCCTCACCCACCCCAAACTTCGCCCGCGCCGCAGCACGATCGCCCGGCGAAAACCGCACGTGATCCACCGCCAGCGGAATCGCCTCAACCCGCGCCTTCGGTGCCGTCGAGAGCGTCAACGCCTTCGTGTACTCACTGTTCGCAATCACAAGCTCCGCCGACTCGAGCACCCCACGCTGCATCCGCCCCCACGCCGCGCGCCGCCACACCTCACGCGTCGGCATCAGCTCAAGCCCATGCGCCAGCACCACCAGCGGATGCACGCACGCAACCCGCGCAATCAACCCCTCGGGGTACCACGTGCCGCAAATCACCGGCCCCGTTGCACCCCGCGCCTTCAGCATGTGCAAAAGTGTCTCGGCCTCTCGCCGCCCGCGTTGATGCGCCGCGCGAAACTCATGCGCAACAGGGTAAACCAGACTACCCTTTTCCAACGCGTACTCATGCGACACCACATGCACGTCGCATCCCCGCTGGTCTAGCCCCGCCACAATCTCACTGCACAGCCGCGCGATACCCCCATGATTCGGTGGATAATCAAACGCCAGCATCGTCGCGCTCTGACCCGCAAGCACCTTTTCCGCACCACCACCTGTCGTTGCTCTCGCCGTCACGTTGCCACCTCTTTCGCACCCGTCACCACGCCCTCGCCATGTCGCGCCGCCAGCACCCGATCAAACACCCCCGCAAACGACGCCACCTGCTGCGACGCCAGATACCGACGACACACCTCATCGGGTGCCTGCTCGGCCCCAAACGCCTTCGGATTCACCAGACACCGCGCCAGCCTCTCTTCGGCCCCGTCACGCGTCCCTCCGAGTAACACCCCCAGCCGCGCACGCGACAACTCAGCCCGCGCCTCACTCGGGTTCGGCACCATCGCCACCACCGGACGTTTCAACGCGATGTAATCAACCATCTTCGCGAAGTTGTTCCACCAGTGCGCCGTCCGCCCCGGTATCAGCAACGCCCCAACCGCACCCGCCAGATACCGGTAGTATTCGCTCTGCGGCAGATGGTCGATGAAATGCGTCCGCCCCAGAAGCCCAAGCCGCTCGATGTGCGCCCCCATCCGCTGCCGATTGATCAACTCGTGCCCAATCACCAGCAACTCAACCCCCGTCGCCGCAACCTCAGGCCGCCCCAACGCACGCGCAAAAATCTCCAGAAACTCGAAGGCGCTCGATGCGGCGGTCTTTACTTGTTCCCATGCGGCTTCTCACGTACCGCCACCTCACCCGCAGCCGGTATCAGCGCATCATCGAGCCCCGTCGGAATAAACTCCGCCGGAGGTCGCCCCATTGGCCCAAACATGTCGCGAAAAATCAACGGATACGACGACGACAGCGCCGTGCACGCATCGGCCCGCCGCAACGTCTCGCGCGTGATCGCCCGCTGCATCATGTAAATGTGATCAAACCGCGACGTCTGCCGCGCCGTGTACGCGCACGGGTCGCGAAAATCGGCCACCCACAACAGCCCCGACGCCTGCAACGCCAACCCAATCGCGTGCACCGTGTAAGGCACACACGTCGTGTAGACCAACTCGATCTGGTGCTCTTTCGCCAACTCACGCGCCATCGTGAGCGCCGGCAAAAACCACGGCCAATACTCATCCGGCGCCTGCACGAACGCCTTCAAAAACAGCGAATACAACTCGGTCGGCGAAAACCCCGTACCCGTCAGGTGCACATTCTCATCCGATGGAGCCGCCGAAAAACCCTTCTGCTTCAGCTCGGCCTTCACCGCGCGAAACCCACGGTCACGCCCACCCAGCGCCATCCGCAAACCACGCAACGTCGGCTCGACATACCGCGCCCGATGCACCGACACCTCGCTCGGCAACGCCGGCAAAAGCCGCGCATCTTCGTTGTAAAGGTAGTTGCGGTCGGTCGTCACCACGAACGGACGATACCCAAACCGCGGCAGATACTTCGCCAGCTTGTACGCGCGAAACACCGCCGCGTGCGACTGCGGCGCAAAATACGGCGCCACGATCAGCACGTTACGCATCGCACCACTCATACCGACCTCCGCGTCAGCCGTCGCGTCAACGGCACCGACAACGGGCTCACTCGCGCCCGATGCCGCTCGATGCACGACGCATAGTAGGCCACGTTGCGCTCGACAAAATCTTCCAGCGAAAAATCGCTCCGCACCCGCGCATGACCCGCCTCGCCCAGCGACCGCGCAAGCCCGTCATCATCCAGCACCCGCAATATCGCCGCCGCCAGCTCGTCTTCACGCGCCGGGTCGATAAGCAACCCGTCTCTGCCCGCCGTTATCAACTCGGGCCCACTACCACGCGTGCTGTATATTGTCGGACACCCCACCGCCATCGCCTCAAGCGGTGCTATCGCAAACGCCTCCGCAAACGATGGATACACCGCAACGCGCGCATGACTCAGCGCACCCATCACCGCTTCACGCG
>CAZXXB010000069.1:6850-7266 GCA_964644185.1 uncultured Myxococcota bacterium | reverse complement strand
GAACCTGACCGACTGAGCCGCCTCACCCAGCAACGACTCCATCCGCCCCCGCATCGAACCACCATCATCGAGCCGCGTGTCTCGCCCATACACATGCAACTCGGCGTCAGGCCGCTTCGCCGCAACCACCCGCCACGCGCGCGCCAACGGCTCAACCCCCTTCTTCGCCACTAGCGTACCGCTAAACACCGCCACGTTGCGCGCGCGCTCGTGAAACGCCAATGCCTCACGCGCCTCTACCGGATTATACATCACCGCGTCGCACTCAGACGTGAGCCGAAACAGCCGCTTCGTCCGCCCCGCCGTGTACGCGCTCACCGAAAACCAGAAGTCGGCCCGGTTCAGCGCCGCTCGCTCAATCAAATACGTCTTGCGCGCCGTCCGCTGCCCCATCTCATGCGCGAAATAACTCAGCG
>CAZXXB010000069.1:2336-6830 GCA_964644185.1 uncultured Myxococcota bacterium | reverse complement strand
CCATGCAACCGCACCACCGCGGGCACCCGCAATGGCGGCAGCCCCGCAATCAACCCTTCAAAATCGGGTGCCTCGATGACATCGACCTCACCCCGCGTCGCCCAACCCGTCAAATGCGCCAGCAGCATCGCCCGCGCAAACACCCACCCCCCAGCCTCGCGCGGCGGAATCTGCAACCGCGTCACCCGCACCCCCTCAACCTCGCTCGTCACCGGCCCCTCGAACTCGGGGTAAATCCCCGTTACCGACACCTCATGCCCCGCTTCGACAAACGCTCGCGCCAGCATGTGCGTCATGCTTCCAATGCCGCCATGCTTGACGGGCGGATATTCCGAGCACACAAAGCCGATTCGCATGGTGTTCCGTCGCAGTTCGGCGACGGGCGCTACCGGAACTGGCTCAATGCGTCAAGCACCGCAACATTCCGGCCCCGCCCAGCAAAGCCTCGTCCAGCGCATCTGGCGGCTCGACGCCGTCCGTTTTGTCGTCGTTGGCGCACTCAACACCCTCTTCGGCTACGGCGTCTACGCCGCCTGCATCGCACTCGGCTTCAACCGCCCCGTCGCCCTCGCCTGCAACTCCATTCTCGGCACCATCTTCAACTTCTTCACCACCGGACGCATCGTCTTCGGCTCTTCAGACGTCCGCCGCATCCTCCGCTTCGTCATCGCCTACGCCATCATCTTTGGCCTCAACGTCGCCCTGCTCGAAGCCATCGTCCGCCTGCTCTCCGTCAACTCCTACATCGGACAACTCATCGCAATCCCCCCCATCGTCATCCTCACCTACTTCGTCATGCGCCTCTGGGTCTTCGACCGCCGCTAGCCGCCCCACGTCGCAATGTGGCATACTCACCCCTCTCGGTAATTCAGCCGCGTGCTGCCACATCAAAACTGCAACCCCGATTGGCAAGTGACTTCGAAAAGTCACCTCGGGGTTCCCCTGCCCCCGCGACGGAGGCCCCATGACCGCGTACGTCATTCTCTCACTTGGATTACTCTTCTTTCTCGCCCACGGACTCTCGCTCTTCTTCGCCAAGAGCAAGATTCCCGACGTCCTCCTCCTCATCATCCTCGGCATCGTCGCGGGCCCCATCCTCAAACTCGTCACCGTCGAAGACTTTGGCGCCGTCGGCCCCATCGCAACCAGCATCGCACTCGTCGTCATTCTCTTCGAGGGTGGCACCACGCTCGACCTGCGCACACTCGCCGCCACCTTCAACACCACCGTCCGCCTCACATTCATCACCTTCATCGTCTCGGTCATCATCGCCGCGCTCTGCGCCTACTATCTCGTCCACCTCCCCATCGCCCAATCCATCTTTCTCGCGTGCGCCGTCGCCGGCACCTCCTCCGCCGTCGTCATCCCCCTCGCCCGCATGCTCAAACTCACCGAAGACACCGAAACGACCCTCGTCATCGAATCAGCCCTCACCGACGTGCTCTGCATCGTCACCGCCTTCGCAACCCTTGGCACCATTCTCGGCGGTGACGTTGACCCCGGTAAACTCATCGGCGCGACCCTCGCATCACTCACCTTCGCCGCCGCCATCGGCATCGGCGGCGGACTCGCATGGCTGCTCGTACTCGATACCGTACGCCAGTTTCCCAACACACGACTCACCACCGTCGCCTTCACCTTCGTCCTCTTCGGACTCGCCGAAATCCTCGGCTTCAGCGGTGCCATCGCCGCCCTCGCCTTCGGCATCGCCCTCACCAATCAGGAGCTGCTCTTCGGGCGCATCAAACACGTCCAGTCACAACTTGCGATGCTCACCATGACCGAAAAACAGTTTTTCGGTGAGATGGTCTTTCTGCTAAAAACCCTCTTCTTCCTCTACCTCGGCATCTCGCTCAAATTCAGCAACGTGCAGACCGCCTTCACTGCAACGGCCCTCGTCGCCTCCATCTACCTCGCTCGCCTCCCCATCACCCTCGTCACCATCCCCCGCACCACCAGCCGACGCGAGGCCGCCGTCGTCTCCATCATGGTCCCCAAAGGACTCGCAGCCGCTGTCCTCGCCGGCGTCCCCCTCACAAGAGGCGTCGAAGGCGGCGCCGCCATTCAAGACACCGTCTACATGGTCGTCCTCATCAGCATTACCATCACCGCAATCCTCACCCCCCTGCTCGAAAACGGCATGCTCAACGGGCTCTACAACCTGTTGCTCAAACCCTTCCCCGAAGTCGGTACCCAGCGTAACTCACAAGCCGACGCCCGCACCGACAGCACACCGCCCACCGCAACCTGAACCACCCCCGACCCCGCAAGCCGCCCCACATGACAACCACAATTCGTCACCGCCCGACCGCTTTGGGGCTTGCGTTCACGCGCGGTTGAACTATCTTCCACCTGCGTCGGTCACGAGACCGCGCCAGCATCCCATGAGCCCGCAACCCCAAAAACCGCCCACACGCACCGACGACCCGCAGCGTCAACCCGACGACGGCTACGGTGCCGCACTCGACGAACGCCCCGCCACAAAACGCCCCCGTCTCTACCGCGTCCTCCTCCACAACGACGACTACACCACCCGCGACTTTGTCGTCGGCCTCCTCATGGAACTCTTCCACAAGCCCTTCGCCGAAGCCACCGCCATCATGCTCCACGTCCACACCAGGGGCATCGGCGTCTGCGGCGTCTACACCCGTGAAATCGCCGAGACCAAAGTTCAGCAAACCATGGATGCTGCGCGGTCCGCCGGTATGCCCCTACTCTGCACCATGGAGCCGGACGACGACGCATGACCACGTCCGCGACACCCACATGAAACTCACCAACGAACTGCAAATCTCGCTCAGCGTCGCCGTCAGCGATGCCGCCCAGCGTCGCCACGAGTACGCCTCACTTGAGCACCTGCTCTACGCCCTCCTGCACGACGGCGAGACCGCCAACGTCATCCGCCACAGTGGCGGCAACATCGTCGCCCTCAAAGCGCAACTCGACACCTTTCTCGAAAAGCAGGTCGAAGCCCTGCCCGAAGGCGCAACACGCAAGGTGCAACTCACCGCCGCCTTCGAGCGCGTGCTCGACCGCGCCGCGAACCACGTCTTCGGTGCCGGCAAAGACGAAGTCCACGGCTACAACGTCCTCATCGCCATGTACTCCGAGCCCGACTCATGGGCCGTCCACCTGCTTGAAGAGCAGGGCGTCACCCGCCTCGACGTCGTGAGCTACGTCTCACACGGCGTCTCGCGCGCACGCGGCGATGCCGAAGACGACGGCGACACCCCACTCACCTTCCCCGCCGAGCAAACCGACGACCCCGAGGCCGATGGCGAAGGCAAAGCCAAAACCGGCGAAGGCCCCCTCGAAGCCTTCACGCAAAACCTCAACGAACAGGCTGCCCGCGGTGCCATCGACCCCCTCATCGGCCGCGATCGCGAAATCGAGCGCCTCCTCCACGTCCTCTCACGCCGCCGCCGCAACAACGCACTACTCGTCGGCGACCCCGGCGTCGGAAAAACCGCCATCGCCGAGGGACTCGCCCTGCGCATCCACGAAGGCAGCGTCCCCGACCACTTCAAAAACGCCGAAATCTTTTCGCTCGACATGGGCTCGCTGCTCGCAGGCACACGCTACCGTGGCGACTTCGAAAACCGCGTCAAAGCCGTCCTCAAGGCCCTCGCCAAAAAACCCCACGCCATTCTCGTCATCGACGAAATCCACACTCTCGTCGGCGCGGGCGCCGCAAGTGGCGGCGCGATGGATGCCTCAAACCTCCTCAAACCAGCCCTCTCTTCCGGCGCCCTCCGCTGCATCGGCATGACCACCTACGAAGAGTACCGCAGCTACTTCGAGCGCGACGCCGCCCTCACCCGCCGCTTCCAAAAAATCACCGTCGACGAACCCTCGCACGACGACACCCTCAAAATTCTCGAAGGTCTCCGCCCCAAGTACGAAATCTACCACCGCGTCGCCTACTCACGCGCCGCGCTCGAAGCCGCCATTGAGCTCTCAGACCGCTACCTCTGGCAACGCCGACTGCCCGACAAGGCCATCGATCTACTCGACGAGGCCGGCGCCGCCGCTCGCCTTGCCAAACGCCCCAAAGCCCGCATCGGCAGAGCCGAAATCGAAAAAACCTGCGCAACCATGGCGCAAATACCCCCACAACGCGTCTCGCAGAGCGACCGCGAACGCCTCAAAACACTCGAACCCGATCTCAAAGCCGTCGTCTTCGGACAAAACGACGCCATCACCCAGCTCGTCGCCGCCATCCGCATGCCGCGCGCCGGCCTGCGCAACCCCGAAAAACCCATCGGCTCATACCTGCTCACTGGCCCGACAGGCGTCGGAAAAACCGAGGTCGCAAAGCAACTCGCCCGACTGCTCGATGTCGAGTTCATCCGCTTCGACATGAGCGAATACATGGAACGTCACACCGTCTCGCGCCTCATCGGTGCCCCACCCGGCTACGTCGGCTTCGATCAGGGCGGACTTCTCACCGAAGCGGTCACCAAAACCCCGCACGCCGTCTTGCTGCTCGACGAA
>CAZXXB010000069.1:788-2273 GCA_964644185.1 uncultured Myxococcota bacterium | reverse complement strand
ATCACGGCACCCGCACCGACACCAACGGGCGCAAGACCGACTTTCGCCACACCATTCTCATCATGACCAGCAACGTCGGTGCGCGCGAAGCCGACCGCGAGCGCATCGGCTTTGGCGGCGGCTCACAAAAAACCGAAGAAGAGCGCGCCTACAAGGCCATGTTCAGCCCCGAGTTTCGCAACCGCCTCGACGCCCGCATCACCTTCGCCCCGCTAAGCCCCATCATCATGAACCAGATCGTCGACAAGTTCGTCGGCGAGCTGGTCGCGCAACTCGGCGTCAAAAAGGTCACCATCGACCTCACCGACGCCGCACGCGCATGGCTTGCCGAAAAGGGCTACGACCGCCTCTACGGCGCGCGTCCCATGGCCCGCGTCATTCAAGACGACGTCAAACGCCCCCTCGCCGATGAACTCCTCTTCGGCAAACTCGAACACGGCGGACACGTCCTCATTGACGCCGACAACGGCAAGCTCACCTTCGTCATCACACCGCGCGAACCCGCAAAATCACACGCTGCCACAGAGCCACAGAGCACCACCCCATGACGACAACATCACACACCAACCCCGCATGGCGCGTCGAAGTCTTCTACGACGGCGAGTGCCCCATCTGTCTGCGCGAAATCAACCTCTTGCGCTGGCTCGACGGCAAGCACCACCGCATCCGCTTCACCGACATCGCAACCGCCACCTTCAACCCCGCCGACTACGGCAAAACCCTCGCCGAATTCGAAGCCGAAATTCACGGACGCCTCGCCGACGGCACATGGATCATCGGCGTCGAGGTCTTCCGCCAGCTCTACTCCGCCGTCGGCTTCGCCTTTCTCATGCCCATCACCCGTCTGCCCATCATCGAGTCGCTGCTCGATTGGGCCTACGACATCTTCGCCCGCAACCGCCTGCGCTTTACCGGACGCTGCAAAGACGACGTCTGCCGTCAGGCGCGCTAATCCTCGCACCCCCCTCGCACCCCCCTCGCACCCGCTCGCGACCCGTCACGCACCGTCGCGACCTGTCAGCTCCCATCACGCTTGAACGGCGTCATCGCCGCATAGTGTTCCATCACCGCACGGGTCTCACGCGCCTCTTCGACCAGAAACCGCCCCACCGCCTCTGCCAGCCCGCGATGCCGCAGCCAGTGTGCGCTGTGCGTCACGTTCGGCAGTAACCCGCGCTTCAACTTGTGCTCGCCCTGCGCCCCCGCCTCGAACCGCGACACACCGTGCCCAATCGCCCACGCGATGTACTGGTAGTAACACATCTCAAAGTGCAAAAACTCGACCTCTTCCTGCGCGCCCCAATACCGTCCATAGAGCGCGTCACCCTTCACAAACCCAAGCGTCCCCGCCACCCGCTCACCACCCCGCATCGCAATCGTCGCAAACACCCGCTCGGGCATCGTCTCGCGCGCAATGTCAAAAAACGCCGGAGTCAAATACCCGCTCGACCCGTGCCGCGCGTTGTTGATGCGATAAAACAGCTT
>CAZXXB010000069.1:0-769 GCA_964644185.1 uncultured Myxococcota bacterium | reverse complement strand
GCCAGTCGGCATCATCCAGCTCGCTGCCCAGCACCGCCCGCACCTCGATACCCGACTCGACCGCCTCACGCCGCTCTTTGCGCACCTGCGTCCGCGACTTCGCCCGCAGCGCCCCCACAAAATCGTCAAACGTTGCGTACCCCTCGTTGTGCCAGTGAAACTGAAACCCGATGCGCGGCATCAGCTTCGCCTCGCCACACACCGCCACCTCACCCTCGCGGCAGAACAGCACATGAATCGACGACGCCCCCTCGTCGTCGGCAAGCTCATGCACCCCCGCAAGCAAAGCCCGCCGCACCTCACCCGCCTCAACTTCCGAGAGCCGCGGGTCGCTCAACAGCCGCCCCCCCGTGACCGGAGTAAACGGCACCGCACACGTCACCTTCGGGTAATACCCAATGCCGTTGCGTGCCGCCGCGTTCGCCCACGCCCAGTCAAACACAAACTCCCCATAACTATCCGACCGCAAATAACACGGCATCGCCCCCAGAAGCGCCCCATCGCCCTCACGCCGCGCCAACACATGCCGCGGCAACCACCCCGTCCCCTCGCCAACCGACCCACTCTCTTCGAGCGCCCACAAAAACCGATGCTCGGTAAACGGATCATCCGGCGCGACCAGCGCATCCCACTCGTCCGCTCCAACCTCCCCCAGCGAATGAATCACCTGAATCTTCACGTCGCACTCTTTCTCCACCCCATGCACAACCCCCATACGCATCACCCCCACGCGGTCATAAGCCATACAACCTCGCCCAACCTCCCGCCA
>CAZXXB010000068.1:9673-16253 GCA_964644185.1 uncultured Myxococcota bacterium | reverse complement strand
TGATTCCGCTGCGTACGACCACGCTGACAGCCGTGCAGACGCGCGAACTCTGCTACAGCGTGCTCACCGACAAACAGAAGCAGAAATTTGAAGAGACCAACGAGCTCGATCTCAGCTTCAGCGTAAAAAACCTGGCACGCTTTCGCGCGAACATATTTGTGCAGCGTGGTGCCGTGGCGGGTGCGTTTCGTACGATTCCGTTTCGCATCATGAGCCTCACGGAGCTGGGGTTGCCGCCCGTGATCGAGGGGCTGGTGAAGCGACCATCGGGGCTGATACTCGTGACCGGCGCGACCGGCTCGGGCAAGTCCACGACGCTCGCCGCGATGATCGACGCAATCAATTCGAGCGAGCACGGGCACATCATTACGATTGAAGACCCGATTGAGTTTTTGCATCCGCACAAGAAATGCGTCGTCAATCAACGTGAGGTTGGGGCCGACACGCGCGATTTCAAGAACGCGCTGCGCTCGATTCTGCGTCAAGACCCCGACATCGTGCTCGTCGGCGAGCTTCGTGACCTCGAAACCATCGAAGCGGCGCTAACCATCGCCGAGACCGGACACCTCTGCTTCGCAACGCTTCACACCAACAGCGCCGTGCAGTCGATCAACCGCATCATCGACGTGTTTCCGCCGTATCAACAGCCGCAGGTTCGCGCGCAGCTCTCGTTCGTGCTCGAGGGCGTCTTGTCGCAGCAATTGTTGCCGCGCTCGGGTGGCGGCGGACGTGCGCTTGCCGTTGAGATTCTGGTGCCAAATGCCGCGATTCGTAACCTCATTCGAGAAGACAAGCTGCACCAGGTCTACTCGCAGATGCAGATGGGTCAGGCTTCGTCGGGCATGCAGACGATGAATCAATCACTCGTTGCGCTTTACATGCGGCGGCTCATCACACTCGAACTTGCGATGTCGCGCAGCCCCGACCCCGATGAGCTTCGCTCGATGATTGAAGATGCGCAGTCAGGCGGCACCGGAAGGGCCCGCCGCTGACGGGGTGGCGAGCCAGACGCCAATGACGTGCGCGCGGTTCAGTTTGTGCTAAGGTGCGGTTTCGCGCGTGAACAACAACGCGTCGCTGCTTTGATGAGGTGGTCATGCCGGTATTCATGTGGGAAGGCACAGCGCCAAATGGCGAGACCCGCAAGGGGCGCATCGAGGCCCAGTCGCTTGACGCGGCTCAGGGACGCCTGCGCCAGCAGCGCATCATTCCGAAAACCGTCAGGGCAGAGAATTTTCTCGACCGTGCGGGTCAGCTTGAACTCAGCATTGGCAGCGGTGTTACGGCCCGCGACCTCGTCGTCTTCACGCGCCAGTTTTCAACGATGATTGACGCGGGTCTTCCGCTGGTGCAGGCGCTCGGCATCCTTTCTTCGCAGTCTGAGAACAAGTCGTTCGGCAAGGTCGTCGGCAAAGTCAAAGAAGATGTCGAGTCGGGTTCGAGCTTTGCCGAGGCGCTGCGCAAGCATCCGGCGGTGTTCGACGAGTTGTACTGCAACCTCGTCGCTGCTGGTGAAGTCGCGGGTATTCTCGACGTCATCATGCAGCGCCTCGCCGCCTACATTGAAAAGAACGACAAGCTGCGCAAAGAAATCAAAGGTGCCATGACCTACCCCATCGCGATCGTGATCATCGCGGTCACCATCGTCAGCTTCCTGCTCTGGAAGGTCATCCCCGTCTTCGCTAAGATGTTCAAAGAGAGCGGACAGGCACTACCCGCGCCCACACAGATCGTCATCGATCTCTCAGACGGCTTCATCGAGAACTTTCCGCTGATTCTCATCATCGCGATTGGCATCGTGTTCGGCTTTGTCGCAATTCGCCGTACCAAGCCGGGACGCGAGGCCCTCGACCGGCTCTTTCTCGCCCTGCCCGTCTTCGGCCCCCTCTTGCGCAAAGTCGCCATCGCCCGCTTCGCCCGAACCATGGCGACGATGATTAGCTCGGGCGTGCCGCTGCTCGATGGGCTCATGATCGTGGCGCGCACCGCCGGCAACGTCGTTATCGAAAAGGCGATTCTCTTCACACGCGAGAAGGTCTCCGAGGGCCGCACGCTCGCTGACCCGCTCGGGCAAACGAAGATTTTCCCTGCGATGGTGGTGCAGATGGTTGGCGTCGGGGAAGCAGCCGGTGCGCTCGACACCATGCTGACCAAGATCGCTGACTTCTACGAAGACGAAGTCGACGTTGCAGTGGCCTCGATGAAATCGCTGCTCGAACCCATGATCATCGTGTTTCTGGGTACGATGCTGGGCGGCCTCGTCGTCGCGATGTACCTGCCAATCTTCAAGATGGCGGGCACCGTCAAGTAAGCACGGTTCAACAAGATGACGCAGTCGCAACGCGAGAGGCTCGACGATGAACTCGGCCAACGCGTCGGCTGGTTCGTCGTGCTGCGCGTCGTATTCGTCTCGGTGCTGTTGCTGGCGACGGCAACAATCGCGCTCAACTCACCCGACGTCGCTGGCTCGCCCGGCATTTACCTGATTCTCGCAGCGAGCGTTGCCACTTACGTCTCGGCGGCGTTGGCTGGGCTGCTCGTCAAGGCACGCCGCTACCTGCGCGCGGTCGCCTACCTGCAAATTGTGCTCGAAGTGCTCGTCGCTGCGTCGATAGCGATCGCGACCGGGTGCTCCGAGTCACTGTTCATGTTTTTTTTCGTGTTGCCAGCCATCAACGGCGCGGTGATGCTTTTTCGCCCCGGTGCCATTACCGGCGCGGCCGTCTCAATGGCCGCCTACATCGGCATGCTTGCGGCCGAGTCAGGCGGGCTGCTCGACATCTTTCGCATGAACGCAGCGACAGGCGCGGTGCCACCGCCCCTCGCATGGTCGCGGGCGCTTTACCTCGCGGCGGCAAACGGCGGCGCGTTTCTTCTCGTCGCGGCGCTCTCGATTTATCTCACCGAGCAGATTCGCCGCACTGGACAACGTCTTACACGATCTGAAACCCGCCTTGCGTCGCTCTCGGCCCTGCACGAAAGCATCGTGCGCTCGATTCCATCGGGCGTTCTGACCCTCGCCCACGATGGACGCATCACGTTCGCGAACCGTTCTGCAGAAATGCTACTTGGACGCGCATCGCAAGACCTGCTGGGGCTGCCCTACGGCGCTGCGTGCCCTGCGTCGCCACCACCGTCATCGCTCGCGAAGGGCGTCGACTTTCCGTTCATTGATCGCAACGGAAGAACCCACGAGTTTCACGCGGTTGCCGTGCCTCTCAAGCGAAGTGCTGAGATTGAAGAGGGGTCGCTCGTGATTCTGAGCGACCAGACTCAGCTGCGCGAGATGGAACGTCAGGTTGCGCGAGCTGAGAGACTCGCGGCGCTCGGCAAGCTGTCCGCAGGTCTCGCCCACGAGGTACGAAACCCACTCGCCTCGGTCTACAGCGCGGTCGAGTTGCTGCGCGGACGTGTCGAAGACGATAGCTCGAAGCGCCTGCTCGGTATCGCGCTGCGCGAGACGGAGCGGCTAAGCAGCCTCATCACCGAGTTTCTCGATTTCGCGCGGCCCGCAAGCCCAACGATTGAGACGCTCGACCTGTCGGCCTTCGTACGTGAGACCGCCGACGTCGTGCTGCATGATCCGATTTTTCGTGAACGCATCGTTGAGGTCGATGTGGGCAGCGGCATCATGGCAAGTTGCTCCGCCTCGATGATGAAGCAGGTATTATGGAACCTTTTGACCAACGCGGCGCAGGCGACACCTGCCGGTGGGCGACTGGGTATCCGCGTCGCCGCCGATCGCGATGCACCGACGATTGAAGTGTGGGACAACGGCGTGGGTATCCAACCAGAGTTGCTGGGGCGCATTTTCGACCCGTTCTTCACGACCAAAGAGCGAGGCACGGGCATGGGACTCGCGACGGTTCACCGACTTGTTGAGGCACAAGGCGGCACGATTTTTGTCGATTCTCGTCTCGGTGGGCCAACGCGCTTTTTTGTGAAGCTGCCAGAGCAACCTGCAGAGACTGCCACGGGTAACAGTGAAGACGCGAATGCACTCAAGCCCGCCGCGCGCCCGCTCACCTCGATCCCGGCGGATCGCGTTTGACCGCGCTGCCACGCAAATCGTCACGCGCGAGACCTTGCGCGCATGATTTGGGCTTCGTAAAGAGGGTCACCCGCGGCACTGGCGTATCTTCGTTCGCCCGACTCGCGGCCATGGGTTCGGCGTGATTTTCGATTGCATCGTCGTTGGTGATTCGCTGCACGGTCTCATGACCGCCGCGGTGTTGGCACGCCGTGGACGCCGCGTGCTGGCGATGCGAGGGCCGTGGGCCCCGCCTGTTCCACGAATGCCGATCCCCGCCCCAGTGGGGCCCCTCGGGTGGATCGTCGATCGCCCTCCGTGGAAAAACCTCTTCGCGAGTGAAGTACCTGAGTCGCATCTCAGCCAATGCATCGGTCCCGGTATCGCCCTCGACATTCACGCCGACACCTTGTTGCTCGAACGCGAGATGGTGCGCGAATTCGGGGCATCGGCTGCGGCGGAAGCACTCGCGTGGTGGAGCGAACAGGTCGAGGCGGGCGAGGCGGCATACCGGCTCATCGACGACCTGCCCGACCTGTGGGCCACGGGCTTCTTCAAGACGCGAACGACGCGCGGTCAAGTGCGCGAGATGTTCGCAGCGCTCGACCACTCACGACTCGCCCCCTGCAGTGAGCAGCCGATGTGGATGCAGGCGCTGATGGCGCCGATTCACTGGTTGTCGCCTGCCCCCGAGTCGTTGCCGCGCTGGGCGCTGCAATTGCTCATCGCGCTTTCGAGCCGTGGGTTCTACGACAGCGATCTGATTGCGAAGCCCTTGCGCGACGGGGCGCTTGAGCAGATTCATCGTGCGCGCGGCAAGGTCGTCGAAGAGCGGGCAGCAGTACCCGTGCTACAACGCGGCAAGGCCGCTGGTGTCTACTGGGAAGGGCGACACAACAGCTTTCCGGCGCGTTCGGTGCTTTGGACGGAGCGCCGCGCCACGTTAGACAACGGCCTGCGCGAGATCGAACCCTCGGCCATGAGCCGCGAAAAACCAGAGTCGGCACCCACATTTATGCGAGTGCACGAACGCGTCATGCTGCGTGCGCGTGCGCTGCCCGTCTCGTTCTCCGGTCGTTCCGTCGTGCTTGATGGACCGATGGGTGCGCCACTGCTTGTGCGTGGTGAACATTCTGATACGGCGCTAACCGGAAACGATTCGGTGCTGCTGGTGCTGAGTTACCGCGCCCCGGTGTTCGACCCCGCAAGCAACGAATCCGCAGCACGCACGCTGGGTCTGGCACGAGAGCAAGCCTGGCGCGCGCTGCGGCTTGCGCTGCCGTTTTGCGACGAGGGTCAGGTGCGCCGATTCGGGGTCGAAGAGGCCTCAGTTGTTCCCTTTTTCCCGGGTGGTGACGACCCCACGAGCCTTGCCGGGCGCTCACCGCGCACGCCGTTCGGCGGTTTATACGCCCACGGCGAAGAGACCTGGCCGGCGCTCGGATTAACCGGGGCGCTCATGCTCGCCCCACGCATCGCGAGCCTCGTCGAAGAGTCATGCGGTGCGTCGACCGCGCTCTCGTGACAAACGATAGATGAGGTGGGCACACGGCGAGACATGCCCCCTTTCGACGCTTGACACCACGGCAAGCGCGCGCCTACCGTGCTGATTCGGCAATTTGCACACGTAACCCGCATCGCGCGGGGGCGTGGACAAGCGGCAACGTGAGGGTGTGCGCGTCGTGAAACGTACGGTTCAGGTCAGCCTGTTGGGCCAGACCTTCACGATTAAAACCGATATGGATGCGGCACATATGGACCGCGTGGCGCGGCTCATCAACGCCAAAGTCGATGAGATTCGCCTGCGTACCAACATCGTGCAAACCAACACGCTGTTGGTGATGGCGGCGATGGCGATCGCCGACGAGTACATTCGGCACATTGAGTCTGATCGCGCAGTGCGGCAGCAACTTCGCGTAAAGATTGAAAGAATCAGCCGGATACTCCATAGTCAAGGTGTGTTGACGGCGCGCGGGCCCAGCCCGTCGCGTCAGGTTTAGCCGAAACGGGTGGTGCTTTTTCGCGAAGGTACCGCTTTTTGAGGCCGATAGCGATCGGTTCAGTCAATCGGGTTTGCGCCGGTCTCGCACGACCGGCATACGACGCAGGCGCGATGGCAGGCGGCTCTTCGACGGGCGCTTCGCCATCACGCGTGCATGAGGGGAGTCGAGCCTCACGGCGTCACGTCGGCGAGAGACAATCCGTAGCCCACATGTCGAACGACATGCGGTTGGAGGCAGCGGCCCCGGAGGGGCCCGGGCAGGCACGTGGGTGCTGCCGGATGCTCAAGCATCCCCCAAAACGCGAGCGAATTGTCGAACGAGCGCAGCGCCCAAATGAGGTTCGTCGCGTCGCAATGCAGGTGCACTCAGTCAACGGCGAACATGATCGAGCCTGACCATGCTTAGCTTTGACAATGTAGCCTTGCAGGGCTGACGCTCGGTGCATGGCGAGTTCATGCGACCTTCTCGGATGCGCATACCCTGCTGACCAGAGCCGGTCGCCCGACAACGGAGGCGACCGCGGTTGCTCGTGCCAGGTGCCCACCTG
>CAZXXB010000068.1:8845-9663 GCA_964644185.1 uncultured Myxococcota bacterium | reverse complement strand
CCCTCGAATCGCCCCATACAACGCGCGCGGCGCGGTCCTTCGCCTCATGCGACGGGCCTACGCTTGATTGCGGTTCTCCGCGCGCACCGACGAAAGGGGCAACATGAGCCCGTCGATTGTTTCGTTGTTTGAGGGGGTGCTGAGCACCGCCGCGCTGGCTCAGACCGCAGCAGCGAATGGGGGCACGTCTGGCTCCGTCGCGGCATGGGTCATCGCCGTTGGCTTTGTCGTCGCACTCGTCGGCGGCTTTGTTGCCGGGCATATCATCCAGCGCAAGCTCGGCGGAGATACCGTCGAAAAAGCCGAGCGAGAGGCCTCGGCGCTGCTTGAGCGCTCGCAAAAAGAGGCGAGCGACGTTCTCAAGAAAGCGCAGGAAGAAGCGCGCATCGCCGTCAGCAAGGCCAAGCAGGAATTCGAAAAAGAGAGTCGCTCGCGCCGTGAAGAGCTCTCAAAGCAGGAAAACCGCCTGCTTCAGCGCGAGAGCAACATCGACAAGAAGAACGCCGCCCTCGACAAGCAGGAAGGCGACCTCAAGAAGCTCGAAAAAACCCTGCAACGCCGCGAAGAAGAAATCGTCGAAGGCGAACGCAAGCAGGAAGCGCTCGTCGCCGAAGCGCAAAAACGGCTCGAGCAGGTGGCAGCGCTCTCACGCGACCAGGCGCGCGAAGAGTTGATGCGCTCAATCGAAGAAGAGGCGCGGCGCGAAGCTGGCAAGATTCTCTTGCGCGTCGAAGACGAGACCCGCCGCGAAGCCGACCAGAAGGCGCGCGAGATTCTCGCCGCCGCCGTGCAGCGCTACGCCAGTGAGCAGGTCGCCG
>CAZXXB010000068.1:6815-8835 GCA_964644185.1 uncultured Myxococcota bacterium | reverse complement strand
CCAATCCGCTGGTCGGGGCGGTGCTCGTGAAGCAGGGGCGAATCATCGGACGCGAGGGGCGCAACATTCGCGCGCTCGAAGCGGCAACCGGTATCGACGTCATCATTGACGACACCCCCGAGGCAATTCTCGTCTCGGGCTTCAACCCGATGCGACGCGAAATCGCCAAGCTCTCCATTGAGAAGCTACTCACCGATGGACGCATCCACCCCGCGCGCATCGAAGAGATCGTCGCGAAAACACGCTGCGAGGTCGAAGCGCAGGTAAAGACGGCGGGAGAACAGGCGACGTTCGACCTGCAGATTCACAATGTCCATCCAGAGCTGCTGAAGCTCGTCGGCAAGCTCAAATATTTCACAGTCGGCTCATACAACCTCTACCAACACTCGATTGAGGTCGCGACCCTTGCAGGTGAATTGGCAGGCGAGCTCAAGGCCAACCCAAAACTCGCACGCCGCGCCGGACTATTGCACGACATCGGAAAGGTTGCCGATCACGACATCGACGGCAGCCACGCGATCGTCGGCGCCGAACTCGCGCGACGCTTTGGCGAGACACCCGACGTGGTTCACGCGATTCGCGCCCATCACGAAGAAGAAGAACCGCGCTCGTTGCTCGCCTACTGCGTCTTTGCGGCGAACGCGATCTCGGCGCTGCGTCCCGGCGCGCGGCACGAGATACTCGACCAATTCGTAAAGCGCATTGATGAGCTTGAAAAGGTGGCTCAATCGTTCGACGGGGTCAGCGAGGCGTACGCGATTCAAGCCGGGCGCGAAATTCGCGTCATCGTTGAGCCAGCCAAGATTTCGGATGGCGACGCCGCCGTACTCGCCCGTGAGATCGCCCGCAAGATTGAGACAGACATGGTCTACCCGGGCCACGTGCGGGTCTCGGTGCTTCGCGAGACCCGCGCCGCAGACATTGCACGCTGAAGCCTCAACCACCTGAACCGTGTCTGTTTGCTCGGCACCCATCGGAAAGGCCGTCGTGAGCCGCCCGTTTCGCATCATCATCGCAGGCGATATCGTCGGCTCAGCCGGGCGCGACATGGTCGCGCGTGTGCTCGTCGACTACCGCCGACGCGTGGGCGGCGAACTGTTGATCGCCAACGGAGAAAATGCCGCGGGTGGCTACGGCATCACCCCGGCGCTGGTGCGCGAACTCGTCGCCGCGGGCGTCGATGTGATCACGAGCGGCAATCACATCTGGTCGAAAAAAGAGCTGCCTCCAGCATGGCACGCCTGGCCGCAGTTGATTCGTCCGGCAAACTACCCAGATGGAGCACCGGGTCACGGTTACTTCATCATCGAGACCCGCATCGGCAAGATTGGCGTCACCAACCTTGAAGGGCGCGTCTTCATGAAGCCCCTGCCGTGCCCATTCCAGAAGGCCGACCAGCTGCTCGCGGGTCCACTCGCTGAGTGCGCATTTACCGTACTCGATATGCACGCCGAAGCGACGAGCGAAAAGCAAGCCATCGCACGCTACCTCGATGGACGCATCGGGGCGGTCGTTGGCACACATACGCACGTGCAGACCGCCGACGAGCGAATTCTCACGGGTGGCACGGCTTACATCACCGACCTCGGCATGACCGGCGCATCCGAAGGGGTGATCGGGTTCGACGAAACCGAGGTGCTACACAAGTTTCTCACGCAGCGCCCGGGACCGATGAATTCTACCGACCGCGTGCCTGAATTGCGCGGCGTCGTGATTGACGTTGACCCCGCCACCTGCCGCGCGATACGCATCGAACGGTTGCATCTCACCCACGACGGAACCATACGTTCCGGGCCATCGGTGCCGGTCGAACAGGCGTAGCACGTCGCGACTCGACCGCACCCGACAAAGAGGATTCCATGAGACTTGAAGCACTGGTCGCGCATCTTGACGCGATGTTCGACACCGCGAATTTCCCCGACTTTCCAGGTGCGTTCAACGGCCTGCAAGTCGAAGGCCCGCACGAAGTGGAAAAGGTAGCGTTGGCCGTTGATGCGTGCCGCTTTACCATTGAGCAGAC
>CAZXXB010000068.1:4906-6805 GCA_964644185.1 uncultured Myxococcota bacterium | reverse complement strand
TTCGGGCGCTGATTTGCTGATTGTCCACCACGGGCTCATGTGGGCCGCGGGTAAGCCGCTCGTGGGCCCCGCGTACCGCCGCTTCAAGCCGCTCTTCGACAACACGATTGCGCTCTACGGTATGCACTTGCCACTCGACGCCCACCCGGTCGTCGGTAACAACGCGAACCTGATTCGCCGCATGGGGCTCGAGCCGGGCGAGATGTTCTTCGCGCACGCGGGGCGCATGATTGGCTACACTGCGGTTTGCGATCTCAGCCGTGACGCGTGCATCGAGCGCGTGGCAGCGGCGATTGGCAGCGACCTCAAGGTCATGCCGTTCGGCCCCGAACAGATTCGCAAAGTTGGCGTGGTTACCGGCGGCGCTGGCGGCCATATCGCCGAAGCAGTCAAGGCCGGTGTCGACCTCTACATCACCGGCGAGGGAGCGCATCACACCTACTTCGACGCGGAAGAATTCGGCATCAACGTCGTCTACGGTGGGCACTACGCGACTGAAATGGTAGGCATCAAAGCACTGGGGCATTACATCCGCACCGAGCTTGGCCTCGATACGGTCACGATTGATCATCCAACCGGACTATAATCGCCCCTGAAGTCACGCATGATGGCTCACGAGAGCGACGCCGCACGCCCTATGGCCACCACGAAGAGCACATCGCACGGTACAGCCGCGGGCGCATCGCCCAAAGCGAGCGCGGCGGGGCAACGAGACCCATTGACGGTCTTGCTTGTGACGCGCGGCGATGTGTTTCCGCCAGATCATGGGGCCGCCGCGAAGATCGTTCGTGTGGCGCGGGTACTCGCGAGGCGCGGGTACCGCGTCTACCTCGCTTCAAACGACCGAGACCACTACGTCGCGATTCATCGTGGGGGCGAGACGCAGCACGACTACCCAACGTCGATACGTGCGATCACACAGCCCACGGGCGAGCGCCTGCGACGATTGGTTCGCTCAATGGGCGTGCCCGACGATGACCACTTTCTGTTCTCGCCACTCTTCGACCCCGCCTATGCCGCGCGCGTCGCGTGGCTCGCGCACGCAACGCGTGCAAACGTGTTGCAAGCCGAGTTTCCGGGTTACGCGGGGCCTGTGTTCGCGGCGCACCTCGCGCTACCACGCACACGCACGCTGCTCGTTGAGCACAACGTCGAGTTCGAGCGCATCAAGGCGTCGGCGTTCGGGCTGAATGAAAAAGCGGCAAAAGCGCTTCGCGCGCTTGAGCTCGCAGCGACGCGACTCGTGCAGGAAGTCGTCGTGTGCAGCGATGATGACCGGCGGTTATTGCACACAGCGGGCGTTGATGAACGTCGCCTGCATGTGATTCCGCACGGGGTCGACCTTGAGAGCTACGAGCATGCCGCGACCCCTGCTGCGCGCGCAGCGGCACGGGCGCGCTTTGGATTTGCCCACGATGATTTCGTGCTCGTCTTTCACGGGGTGTTGAGCTACGCGCCGAACCGCGAAGCAGTCGAGATTCTGCGCACCACGATCGTGCCGATGCTGCGTGCGCGAGGGCTGTCGCCACGGGTGCTGGTGTGCGGCAGGTATGCGCCGCAAATCGACGACCCTGCCTTCGTCTTGCCCGGCTCGATTCTGCATCTTGCCGACGCGCTACCCGCAGCCGATGTCGCGACCGTGCCGCTGCTCGGGGGCGGTGGCACGCGCCTGAAGATACTCGAGTACTTCGCGGCTCAGGTGCCTTGTGTCTCGACGCCCAAGGGCGCCGAAGGCATTCGCGTCGAGCACGGTCGCGAGATCATGCTGGCCTCGAACTGGGAAGCATTCGTCGACCACATCATCGCGCTCAGGCGCAACCCCGACGAAGCAACCAGAATCGCCCGTCGCGCGCGCACGTTCGTCGAGCAGTACTCGTGGGATTCCGTAGCGACGATGTA
>CAZXXB010000068.1:4402-4845 GCA_964644185.1 uncultured Myxococcota bacterium | reverse complement strand
CGTGCAACTCGCACGCGAAGTGGTTGTTTCAACTCGCTAATGCAGGCTTTTTCAGCAGCGCACCGTGTCAATTTGCGCGAAATGTCGAACTGACGCGCCGCACTATTGTCGCGAGCATTTTTGCATGCGTAAGGTGCCTTCGCGCGGGGGCGAAAGGCCCCTTCCGGGCCCCGCGCAAGGCCTCGTCGCGACATCACACTTGCACCGGGTACCATCATGGGTGAACCGCAGATCGTCATTCATCGCATCAACCCCAACAAGCGGAAGATGATTCCGACTGATCCGCTGCGGCTCGGTTTCGGAAGACACTTCACCGACCATTTTTTCGCGACTGAATACCACCCCGAGATCGGCTGGCACCTCACCCGCATCGAGCCCTATCGCGCGCTGCAGCTCGACCCCGCGGCGATGAGCCTTCACTACGGTCAGGAGATCTTCGAGGG
>CAZXXB010000068.1:0-4392 GCA_964644185.1 uncultured Myxococcota bacterium | reverse complement strand
CTAAAAGCCTACTACGGGCGCGACCACGGCGTGTACCTGTTTCGGTGGCGAAAAAACGCAGAGCGCATGCGCAAGTCGGCACAGCGTCTCATCATGACACCGCCTGAAGAGGCGATGTTCGGCGCAGGCGTCAAAGCACTCGTGCGCATCGATAAGGCCTGGATACCGCGATCGGAAGGGTGCTCGTTGTACATTCGCCCCACACTGATCGCGACCGACGCATTTCTCGGTGTTCGCCCCAGCGACACCTACGCATACTACGTCATCGCGAGCCCTGTGGGGTCGTATTATCCGAAGGGATTCGCGCCGACGCGCATTCTGGTCGCCGAAGAAGACGTGCGTGCGGTGCGCGGTGGACTCGGCGAAGCGAAAACCGCGGCGAATTACGCCCATTCGCTGCGCGGTCAGGTACGCGCACGCCAACTCGGCTACGATCAGGTGCTCTGGCTCGACGCGATTGAGCGCCAGTGGGTCGAAGAGGTCGGCACATCGAACATCTTCTTCCGCCTCAAAAACGATGAGATCATCACCCCACCGCTTGGCGGAACCATTCTCGCCGGTGTCACTCGCGATTCGGTCATCACGATTCTCCGTGACTGGGGTTACACGGTCAACGAACGACCGATAACGATTGACGACGTGATCTCGGGCTCGCAATCCGGGCAAATCGCTGAGGCATTCGCAACCGGTACCGCCGCGGCGATTTCTCCAGTGGGGTGGCTCGGCTACAAGGGCAGCGACCACGCCATCAGCGGCGGACGCATGGGCCATGTAGCCGAGAAGCTCTACGGCTATCTCACACGCCTGCAACGCGGGTACGAAGAAGACAAGTGGGGCTGGGTTGACCGCATTGATTCGCTGTCGCCCGACGCCGCCTCAGACCCGGGCACACCAGCATCGCAGAACGAGCACATGTAGGCTGCCCGTTGGCATCTGCAACGCGACGGGGTCGCGCTTGCTGCTCTTGTCGCCCAGTCTTGCCCCCGCAGGAGAGCCGAGGCGCGCACTGGCTCACTCTATGGTACGCGTCGTGTTCTTGAGGTGCGACGACTCTTTCTCGAGCTTTGCCGGTGTTGGCATCGCAAGACCAAGTGCGGCACCCACGGCATCAAGGGCGCGGCGCGACTCACGCAGGTGCGCAGTACGAGTGGTTTGGGCATCTGACAGTCGCACCATCCGCGTCCATGCGGTCGCGAACTGCGCGGCTTCCGAGGTACCTGCCGCGAGCACTTTGGCCGCCGCGGCTCGCTCAAGATAGTGCGCTGCTGCTTCGAGCGCCTGATCGTGCCCTTCGACAGCGCGCTCGCCAAACTCAAACTCGAACAGTACCTTCTCGCTATGTTTGTCGGCTCGCGCGGCCGCGAGTCTCGCCCCCTCTGCCTGCGGAGTCATCGACTCGAAGCAAACCTGCTCGACGGCAGGTGACGGTGACGCCTCAATGGTTCGCAAAAGAACCGTGTCGGCCTTGCGCGCCGCGATTCCATCGAGGCCCGACATCGCACCCAGGTAAAGCACAACTTTGGCCACCTCGCGCTCGCCGTCGATGAGCACGAGCAGCTTATCAACCTTCCCCGGCGCCCGACTGCGCTTCACTGCGGCAGCAGCCTCCAGCACGGGGTCGCCGCTGTCGAACTGGATACGCTCACCGCGCTCACGCTCAAGCACCGTAAGGTAAAACCCAACGTCGCCCGAGTCTTCGCGCGCCGCGAGGTGCCGCACCGCGAGCCCGCGCACCCGCCGATCACCTTTGCCAAGTGCGATGTCGCGCATGTGCCGGGCCACGCGACCAGAAGCTGCGTCAAGCGCGCGCCTGGCTTCTTCACGATCTTCGGCGGAAATCTCACTGTTCAGTTCGCGCGCGAGCAGCCACTCGGTCGCGCCGCGGTCATCGTCGAACTCGGCATCTTCGAGCCGCGACTGCACGGTCGTGGCGCAGCTACTCGCAAACAGCGCCAACGAGAGCGACAAGAGCACGGGCACCACCAAGGGCCCACGTGATGAGAGCGTATTGAAAGACATCGCCAGGTCACCCCACAAAAAACATCGTCGGATCATGCTCAGTGTGGGTACACCGAGCCACCGCGTTTGACGAACACCTTACCCCACGTCCACTGCTGACCGCCACGACCGTCGGCAAAGATAAAAAACAACGACACTTCGAGTCCGTCTTCGGGCACGTCGAGTGGAGCGCGCCAGAAGAGCTTGCGCTCGGGGTCTTGCCAGATTTCGAGGGTCTGCTCGGCCCCATCGCTATCGAACACGGCACCTGCAGTGGTGAGCGCGCGCAGCACGATTCTCTCGTTACCCTTCTCGGTGCCGGTGGTCGTGGCGACGTCGATTTCCTGACGGTCTTCGGGTGGAACCTCGTAAAGGATCTCGTACGCGAACCCGGTCTCGACCTCGGCAAAGCTCTCGCCATACACGACGGGAACTCCACCGAGGGTCACGCTGCGCAGACGTGGGTTGGTATTGATGCCGCTTGCATCGCGCTCTGAGAGCGTCACTCCCTTCACCGCCCAGCGACGCTCACCCGTCTCGCCCACAGGTGGCTCAATCGCGACACCAAGCCGCATCGGGTAGTCGTCACGACCAAGCTGGTCGAGAATCGTGCGAAATGCGGCCTGCGATGGGCTCGTCTCAGGGTCGAATGTGCTGGGGTCGATGGTGGAAGCGTCAAATCCGGTCGCAGCACCGCTTTCGGCAAGGGTATCGGCAAAAATTTGAAACATGATGGCGAGCAATTCGGCACCCGTGGTGCGAAACACCGGCGACGTCTCGGGCTTCACGGCGTTTGACCCGCGCGTGCAATCGGGCTCGTCAATCTTGAACGTGGCGAAATAGGTGCAGATGCCCCATGTCAGCTTGAAGCCGTCTTTCAGGTATGGTGCCGACGATGACCCGTCTGGAAAGTCTCCATCAGCGATGACGCCGTTCTGGTCGGCGGCAAGCAGCGAGATACGTACGGTGTCGGGCGCTGTCGTGTCGGGACAATCTTCCACCCCAAACGGACAAATCTCGGGCCCCACAAGATCATCGACCGTTGGTTCGCCCACCGCGCGTACAGCAAGAATGCGCGTCGTGTTGATGAGCGGCTCAGGGTAGAATGGCATGTCGCAGCCGACCGCAGAAAGCATCGAGAGAAGCCAGAGCGCCGTGAAGTGATGTGCCAGGTCGCGCCGCATGGTCAGAACTCCACGACCGTGCCGAAGGTCGGCAGAATGGGCAGCCCGCGGAAGAAATCGCGCTGGCCGAAGTCGAAGCTGTACGTGATGCCCTCGATATTTCGGTTGTTGTAGACGTTTTGTACATCAAGGTAGATCGTCCACAACACGGTGTCGAAGACGAACGTCTTGTCGATGCGCAGGTCGAGCGAGTGCGTCGCTGGGAGGCGGTCTTCGATAAGGTCTTGCGTGCGCGAAATGTATTGATCGCTGTCGGCATCGAGACCGCCACGCACTGTGCGAATGTCGGAAGGGCGCCCAGAAACGTAACGGAATCGCACGCCGATATCGATCTGGTAGGGCAGCGTGAAGAGCAGTACCACCGCGACGTTGTGGGGTTGGTCGAAGTTGAACAGCTTGTACTCGCCATCTGATGGAAAGAACCGCTCGCTGCGCGAGAGCGTGTAGGCTATCCAGCCCGTGAACCACTGAGACGGTGCGTGCTTCAACCAGACTTCCATACCGTACGAACGCCCTTTGCCCTCACTCACGTAAGGGGGCAGCGAGGGGTTACGCTGAAACTCGGGGTTGCTCGCGGCAAGGTCGTGCTGGTCGTTGTAGAAGCCGACGAGGTCAACACTCAGTAGGTCAGTGATCTGCTGTTCGATACCGGCGCTGTACTGAATCGAGAATTCAGGGTCGAGGTCGGGGTTACCAAACCCGGGGCTCGAAAACTGTGGCTGCGGAGCCTTCGCATATTTGCCAATGCCCGCCTTGATCGCGGTGATCGGTATCGGCTGGTACCGCACGCTCATGCGCGGGTCGATGCTGAATTTGTTGATGATGTCGAAGTAGTCGCCGCGAAAGCCGGGCGCGATGCGAAGCTCTTTGAGCGGCTGCCAGACCACCTCACCAAAGATTCCGGCGCTCATCGCGTTGAGTTTCTGCGCCGTCGTACGCTGCGAGCCGCCATTGCTGCCGCCGGTGCCGTCTTCGCCCTGCCTCGTAATCTGCGGGGCAACCACCGCGAGGTCGGTGTAGGTGTATTGAAGTTGCGCGCCAGCGTTGACGCTGAGTTGGTCGTTGATCGGCACGTTGACGCGGTCGAACGCGCCCGCGAACACTTGCGGAATATCAATCGCGAGCACGAACGGAACCTGTTGCGTGAAGTGCGAGTACCCGACGTAGCTTTGAAGCGTGTTGGTGATGCCCTTCTCGAGCCGAGACGTCC
>CAZXXB010000067.1:8723-16498 GCA_964644185.1 uncultured Myxococcota bacterium | reverse complement strand
GTAGTCTTCTCTACCGGCGAGAACGCTTGCGAGGGTGCTTTTGCCTGAGCCGTTGGGGCCCATGATGGCGTGCACCTCGCCGGGGTTGATGGTGAGGTTGATGCCCCGAAGAATCTCGGTGCCATCGATGGTTGCGTGGAGGTCTTTGATTTGCAGCATTATCCGACGGATCCTTCGAGGCTGACGGCGAGCAGGTTTTGCGCCTCAACCGCAAACTCCATGGGGAGGTTTTTGAGAACTTCTTTGCAGAAGCCGTTGACGATCATTGAGACGGCGTTCTCTTCGTCGAGTCCGCGTTGGCGGCAGTAGAAGAGTTGGTCTTCGCTGATTTTGCTGGTGGTGGCCTCGTGCTCGACCTGTGCGGTGTCGTTGGCGACCTCGATGTAGGGGAAGGTGTGGGCGCCGCACCGGTCGCCGATGAGCAGCGAGTCGCACTGGGTGTAGTTGCGCGCGTTGTGGGCGCGTTTGGTCATTTTGACGAGGCCGCGGTAGCTGTTTTGTCCGCGTTCGGCGCTGATGCCTTTGCTGATGATGGTGCTTTTGGTGTTGCGCCCGACGTGGATCATTTTGGTGCCGGTGTCGGCCTGCTGCATCTTGCTGGTGAGGGCGACGGAGTAGAACTCGCCGACCGAGTTGTCGCCCTGCAGAATAACGCTGGGGTACTTCCAGGTGATGGCGCTGCCGGTCTCGACCTGGGTCCACGCGATTTTCGAGTTTTCGCCGGCGCATTTTCCGCGCTTGGTGACGAAGTTGTAGATGCCGCCCTTGCCGTTTCGCCGGGGTACCAGTTTTGAACGGTGGAGTATTTGATCTCGGCGTCTTTCATCGCGACGAGTTCGACGACGGCGGCGTGAAGCTGGTTTTCGTCGCGCTGGGGGGCGGTGCAGCCTTCGAGATAGCTGACGTAGCTACCCTCGTCGGCGATGATGAGGGTGCGCTCGAACTGACCGGTCTTTTCGGCGTTGATGCGGAAGTAGGTTGAGAGTTCCATCGGGCAGCGGACGCCTTTGGGTATGTAGACGAACGAGCCGTCGGAGAAGACCGCTGAGTTGAGGGTGGCGAAGAAGTTGTCGGTCGTGGGGACGACGCTTCCGAGGTATTTTTGAATGAGTTCGGGGTGGTGGCGGACGGCTTCTGAGAACGAGCAGAAGATGACGCCCGCTTCGGCGAGGGTTTCTTTGAAGGTGGTGGCGACCGAGACGCTGTCGAAGACGGCGTCAACGGCGATGCCGACGAGGCGTTTTTGTTCGTTGAGCGAGATGCCGAGTTTGCCAAAGGTTTCGAGGAGCTTGGGGTCAACCTCGTCGAGGCTTTTCGGGGCGACTTTGGTTTTTGGGGCCGAGTAGTAGCTCACGGCCTGATAGTCGATGTGGGGGTAGTGGACGTTGGGCCAATGTGGCTCTTGCATGGTTTTCCAATGGCGAAACGCGGCGAGGCGCCAGTCGGTCATCCATGAAGGTTCTTCTTTTTTTGCGGAGAGCCAGCGGACCGTGTCTTCGGTGAGTCCGGGTGGGGTGGTCTCGCTGTCGATGTCGGTGACGAAGCCGTACTCGTAGGCTTTGTTGACGTGGCGTTCGATGGTGGCGGCTGCGGTGCTCATGGTGTGCGGTGCCTTGTGCCGAGGTGCGGGGTGGTGCCGTGTTGCAGGGTCAGGGTTTGTGTCGGTGATGCGTCGAAGTTGAGAGGCGACGAGCGGTTGGTTTCGCACGCGGGTTGCGACGCGACGGGCGCGTGCGGGTGATAGGCAAGCTATGTGCCGGGGGTGAGCATGCCCGGCGCGGGGGCTGCGACGATGGGGGGGGCGGCGGCGCGGCTGAAGGTTCCGTTGAAAAAGGCGAAGGGGTTGGGGTGTGACGTGGGCTGGGCCATCTCGGCGATGGAGATGGACTGGAGCGCGGTGGCAACGGCGTGGTTGATGCGTCGCCAGTTGGTGCGGGTTGGGCAGAGCGACTCGATGGCGCAGGTTTCGCCGGGGTGGTGGCCGCTGCTGCACGCCGTAAGGGCGATGGGGCCTTCAAGTGCCTGGATGACGTCGCCGACCGAGATGCGCCCTGGCTCGTGGGTGAGCGAGTAGCCGCCCTTGGCACCGCGACGTGACGTGAGCAGTCCCTCTTTGGCGAGCAGCTTGAGTAGCTTGTTGGTCGTCGGCAGCGGAATGCCAGCATCGCGGGCGATGTCGCGGGCGTTGTGGACCGCGTCGGCGGGTTGAGCCGCGATGTGCGACATCAGAACGATGCCGTAATCGGTGAGTCGTGCAAGGCGAAGCATGTAAACCCTCAGAGCGACGGCGCGAAGGGGCTTGGTGTGCGCGGCTGGCGGGTTTGCCGGTAACGCTGCGGTTGTGGGCGGTACTTTTCGCCGGGCGCACCAATCAGGACCGGTTCAGTCCTGTTTCGGTTTTACGGAGTGCGTTGGTGAACGTCAAGCGATTTCGCCCACTTAGGCGAGCCTAATCAAGCATGGTATGCTTGCGGTTCCGCGTTTGGCACGGGTCTCAAGGCCTTGGCGGCACGGCGTGACGTGCGGGCTAGAGCCCCGAGACGTTCAGCAGCTCGCTGGTCTTGTGGATGGTGCCTTCGCCGGGTTGAGTCCAACCACCGGTGAGCAGGAGGGCGCCAGAGCGGAGGGCGGTTGCGGTGTGAAACGCGCGGGGGGTGGTGAGCAAGAGGCCGGTGGCCGGTGTGAACTGGCCGGTGCTGTCGTCGCCGAGCAGAACGGTGCTGGCTGCCTGCATGGTGAGCGGGTTGGTGACGCCGCCGGTGACGACCATGCGGGGTATGGCGACGTCGCCGTCGGCGACGGGTGAGAGGTCGAGGGCGAGTGCGACGCCGGCGAAGGCGATGCCGACTGGAAGTTTGGTTGAGGTGCCACTTTTCGAGGCGATGACGAGGTCGGAGAGGTTGGGTGGGTTGCCGGGGAGGAATCCACCGAGGAAGAGGATTTGTCCGCTGCGGGCGAGCAACAGGGGGTGGGCGTAGCGAACGGTGGGCTGGCGGTCTTGGGGCAGCACCTGAAGCTGGCTGTCGCTGAGTACGTTCATGCGTCCGGGGTTTGCGCGGGCGGTCTCTGGCGAGCTGGGCGCGACGTAGACTTCGGCGAGGGCGTCTGCGCGGCTGCCGCCCCAGACCCACACCTGAGGCGCATCGTCGGTGCGTGGGATGTTGACGGTGGTGTGTCCGACGCGGACCTGATTCAGGAGATTGCCGGGCTCGCTGCACTGCAACATGCGGGGGCTGCCGTCGTAGATACCAAAGATTTCAAAGGTGTTTTCGGCCTTTTTGCAGGCAGTGGCGGGTGTGCCAGCCGCGGCTTGTGCTGCGCCGATGCCACCCGAGAGCATGACGATGAAGTTGGCTTCGGTGTCTTGCAGGGCGGGGTAGTTGACGAGGGTGGCGGCGTGCATGGCGCGCGAGACATTCATGCGGGTGGCGACGACGCTTCCGTTGAGCTTTTCAAAGGCGCGGGTCTCGGGGTTGTAGACGATGAACGAGTTGATGGCACCGATGGGTTGCACTGGGCCGTCGACGGCTTCGTAGGCGTAGAAGAACGCCTGCTGGGTGCCGCCGGCGATGAGAACACGTCCGTCTGGCAAGAGCGTGGCAGTGTGGAGCGCGCGAGGCTGATCCATATCGCCGTCGATGTACTCGTAGGTACCGGTGCGGGGGTCGAAAATTTCGGCGGTGTTGGTGGCGGCAAGCTGGAAGATTTTTCCGTCGCGGGGGTCGCCGGGCACCGGGCGGGCCCTGGCTTTGTCGAAGCCGCCAACGAGCAGCACGGTGCCGTCGTTGAGTTCGGTCGCGGTGTGAAACATGCGCGGGCGCTTCATCTCGGTGAGGGGGCACGAGATGCCCGTGGAGGTCATGAGGACGTCGATGAAGGTTTTGGTTTTTGCGGTGAAGGTGACGTTGGAGGCACGTCCGAACCATTTGCGGTTGCCGTCGCCAGCGCCGAAGATCGAGATTTCGTAGCCAGTGCCGGGGCTGATGTCGTCGATGACGACGGGCTCGCCGGCGGTGAGGTCGGCGTTGTAGGTCTGGTTGAAGTCGCCGTTGCTGATGGTGATGGCCATGCGACGAAGGGACGAGGGGGGCGCTTCGTATGAGGGGATTGGGTTGTTGATGCCGCCCGCGCATCCGGTGGCGGTGGCGGGTGAGACGGTGCGGTCGAAGCGCAGGGCGAGGCCGAGGCTGGTGCGGGGGTTGGTCGCTGCGTCGTTGCTGGCGTCGGTGGTTGTGTCGCGCGCGGGGTCTTCGTTTTCGGCGTCGGTGCCGCAGGCGAAGAGGCTGAGCGCGGCGAGGGCACTCGTGAGCGCGAGGGTGGCAATGCGAACGTCACGGTGCACGTGACGAGCGGTGGGCGCTTGCGAACGGTGTGGCGAGCGGTGATGCATGAGCGTCATGCCCGGGTACCTCGGGTGCGCAACGGGTGGCGCATGGGTGAAGACGACGATGAGCAAACGAGACGGTTTGACGCGTCTCTCTACATGAGCACAGGGTAAATGTGTATCTAGTCGGCGGGGGTTCGGCGCGTCAAGGCGCGATGGATAGGTTCAACGAGGGGGCGAAGCGATGGCAGTGCGAAAAGCGTTTTCGGTGGCGGCGTTGCAGATGACGTCGGGCGATGAGATTTCGGCCAATGGCGCGACCGCGCGCGGGCTGTGTGAGCGGGCTGTGCGTGCGGGTGCAGAGGTGGTGGTGCTACCCGAGAATTTTATGTTTTTGGGGGCCGAGCGGGCGAAGATTGGGCGGGTGGGTGAGATTCACACGGCGGCGGAGTCGTTTTTGCGTGAGACCTCAAGGGCGCTCGGCGTCTGGCTGATTGGGGGTGGGTATGCGTCACCGTGTGGCGAGGCGGGGCGGGTGTTCAATCGGCTGTCGGTGGTGAACCCCGATGGGGTGATGGTGGCGAGCTATGACAAGCTGCATCTGTTTGAGGTGGATATCGCGGGTGGTCCGCGGGTGCGAGAGGCCGACACGGTGAAGGCGGGAGATCGGCTGGTGGTGGCTGAGCTCGGTGAGTTGGGGCGGGTGGGGTGTTCGATTTGTTATGATGTGCGGTTTCCAGAGTTGTATCGGGGGTTAATTGACGCGGGGGCCGACTGGTTTGTTTGTCCGGCGGCGTTCACGGCAGAGACGGGGAAGGCGCATTGGGAGTTGTTGTTGCGGGCGCGGGCGGTTGAGAACGTGACCTATATGGTGGCGGCGGCGCAGACGGGGGTACATCGCTTTGCGCGCGAGGGTGATGAGGGGGGGCAGACGGGGATACGGGCGACGCATGGGCACGCGATGGTGGTTGACCCGTGGGGGTGTGTGGTGGCCGATGCGGGTGATGAGCCTGGGTTTGCGCTTGCGACGGTGGATGGTGAGCGGATCGAACGGGCGCGGGCGAAGATGCCGAGCCTCACGAACCGGCGGGGGTGGATCGGTTAGTGGCTCGGTTAGTCGGTTGGTTGGTGGGTGGGTCCGTTGACAGGGCAGGGTGAGCAGGCGCAAATTTGCCGCTGCTCGCGCGGGGCTGCGACGCCCTTTTGCGACTCCCCTCACGTGTGCGGGTCGTGGGGTACGATTCACGCAGGCCGATTCACGAGGTAGCAACGATGAAGATTCTTGTGGCGGATGAGTTTCCGGCATTTGCGCGGGAAGAGTTGACGGGTAAAGGGCACACGCTGACGTACAACGAGTCGCTGACGGGCGATGCGCTGCGTGATGCGATTGCGGGCTACGAGGTGCTGATTGTGCGCTCGACCGAGGTGACAGCGGCGGTGCTCGATGCGGGTGACGCGCTGAAACTCGTGATTCGCGCGGGTGCGGGCTACAACACGATTGATACGGCGCATGCGAAGGCGAAGGGTATCGCGGTCTGCAATTGCCCGGGCACGAATTCGGTGGCGGTGGCTGAGCTTGCGCTGGGGCTGATGCTGGCGCTTGACCGGCGGATACCCGACAACGTGGCGGCGAGCCGAGACGGGGTTTGGAACAAGAAGTCGTTCAGCAAAGCGCGGGGTCTGTATGGGCAGACGCTCGCGATTATCGGGCTTGGGTCGATTGGTCGCGAGGTGGCGTTGCGGGCGAAGGCGTTTGGGTTGAAACTCGTCGGGTATGACCCCTATGCGAATGCCGCGCAGGCGAGCGAATTGGGTATCCGCCTTGTGGAGAGTGCGATTGAGGCGGCGTCGCAGGCCGACATCGTGACGGTGCACGTGCCAGCGGCGGCCGAGACGAAGAACCTCTGCAACGGTGCGTTTTTCGCGGCGATGAATGATGGTGCGATGTTCATCAACACGTCGCGGGCCGACGTCGTTGACGAGGCTGCGTTGCGCGAGGCGGTGGCCGACAAGCGGCTGCGGGTGGGGCTCGATGTGTTCAAGGGCGAGCCCGAGGCCAAAGAGGGGACGTTTGAGTTTGCACTCGCGAAGCAGGCGGGTGTTTACGTGACGCATCACATCGGTGCGTCGACAACGCAGGCGCAAGACGCGGTGGCGGTGCGGGCCGTTGAGATCATCGACGAGTTCTCGGCGAGCGGTAAGACGCTGTACCGGGTGAACGGGTAGGCGCGCGTCGACGCGGGCTAGCGTTGATCGTTGCGGGTTGCCATGTTGCACGGGTGCAGGTTGATGCACGGCGCGGCGCGTTACGAGAAAATCCGAAAAAATAGTGATGGCAAACGCGGGCGTCGTTTGAGACGATGTGCGTGCAGGGGTCGAAACTCGCAGGGGTTCACGTGCCGCGCCGTCGCGTTGATGTGATTGGGTGTGGCGCCGGCGCCGGTTCAACCCGGCTGGAGGTGAGAAGCCATGCCGACCATCGCTGACGTGTTGAGCGCGAAAGCGCGACGTGTGGTGACGTGCCGCAAAGAGACGAGCGTGCACCAGATGATTGACCTTCTGGTCGCGCACAACATTGGCGCGCTCGTGGTGACGAGTGAGGCGGGCGAGGTGGAAGGGATCGTGACCGAACGCGACGTGTTGCGCGGGTTGCACCTGCGACGGGGTGCACTGTTGAACGAGCGGGTCGCCGACCTGATGACGCGGAATGTACGGTGCGCGGGTTCACATGAGTCGGTGGATGACGCGATGCAGATGATGACGCGGTTTCGGTTTCGGCATCTACCCGTGGTGGATGATGGCGTGCTGGTGGGGATGATCTCGATTGGCGATCTGGTCAACGCGGTAAAAGAAGTACGTGAGGCCGAGAAGGCGTCGTTGCTCGACTACGTGTTTGGTCCGGGGGCCGAACCGGGCGACGTTGCGAGAAAACGTCCGATCACGGGTGCAATCGGGGCGGCTCATGCGGTAGAAAACCGCGTGTGAAGGTTGTTCGCGTCATATTGATGCTGGTTGCGCTGGTGCTCGTGGTCTCGGGTGCCGGCGCTGCGTACGTTTATTCGCAGTACGAGGCGTTTCTCGCGGCGAAGCCTTCGAGCGACGAGACGCTGGTGCCGTTCGTCGTGAAAAAGGGCGAGGCATTTCGCGGTGTGGCCGAGCGTCTGCACGCAGAGGGGTTTGTTGGCGACGCGCGGATGTTTTACGTCTATGCGCGGTTTGAGCGTGAAGACGACCGTAAGGTGCGGGCGGGAGAGTATGGGTTGTCGCGTGCGATGACGCCCAAAGAGTTGCTTGATGCGCTCGTCGAGGGGCGCGTGATGACCTATCGGGTGACGGTGCGCGAGGGGCTCGCGCTGCACGAGGTGCTGCCACTGTTTCGCGAGCACGGCATCGTTGATGTAGGTCGGTTGCAGGCGCTGGCGCGTGACCGGGAGTTCGTGAGGTCGCTGGG
>CAZXXB010000067.1:4173-8687 GCA_964644185.1 uncultured Myxococcota bacterium | reverse complement strand
CCCGGATACGTATACGCTGACGCGGGACACGAGCGAAGAAGACTTGCTGAAGGCGGCGGTTGCGGCGACGCGCAAGGCGATGACGCCCGAGCGTGTCGCGGCGGCGAGGCGGTTGGGGCTCAACGAGCATCAGTTGGTGACGTTGGCGTCGATCATTGAAAAAGAGACGGGGGCTGCGCATGAGCGTCCGGTGATCTCGGCCGTCTTTCACAACCGGCTCGCGAAGAAGATGCTGCTGCAGACCGACCCGACGGTGATTTACGCGCACTACAAGCGGACGGGTGAGTGGCTTGACAACATTCGCAAGTCGCATCTCACCGCTCCGCACCCCTACAACACGTATACGACGGCGGGGCTGCCGCCGGGGCCGATCGCCAATGGGGGCGATGCGGCGATTGATGCGGCGGCGCCCCCGGCGACGAGCGACGCGCTGTTTTTTGTATCGCGCAATGATGGGACGCATGTGTTTTGTCCGACGTTGGCGTGTCACGAGGCGGCGGTGCAGAAGTGGCAGGTGGAGTTTTTTTCTAAGCGGCGGCGTGCGGGCGTGGGCGCGAGCGAGTCGAAGCGATGAGAAGCGTATTTGAAGTGAATCTGGGACGATGATTGGTGCGAGATGTTGAGCGGTGTGACAGGCATGAGGCGGGGCAGGCTGCGCGCGGTCAGATGGGCCGCAGCGTGGGTGTTTGTTGTTTTTTCTTTTCATGCAGCGCGTGCGCAGGGGCAGGAAGAGCTTGAGCGGCAGGGGCAGGTAGAAGCGCAGGCGGAAGAGCAGGCGTCGGCGGCTGGTGCGAACGCGGGTGAGGCAACAGCGAGTGAAGCAGCAGCAAGCGATGCGCCGCCTGAACCGAGCAATGAGCCGAGTGTCGACGAGTTGATTGAAGATGGCGCGGAGGCGTTTCGTTCGGGGGAGTATCCGCTGGCGCAGAGTGCGTTTGCGGCGGCGGTCGAGAAGGCTCCGCAGTATCCGCGCGCGTTGGCGTTGCTGGCGTTGTCGCACTTCGTGCTCGGTGAGTTCGACGACGGGGGTGAGGTGATTCAACATGCGCTGAATCTTTCGCCGAATGCGGGGGGCGAGCTGTTTCGGCTGTATGAGGTGGCGCGTGACTACAAGCTGCTGGCGCATCGCGCCGCTGATTTGAACGAGCGGGTCGATGAGGTGGCGGAGCCCGACTCGCGGCATGAGTTGTTGCGGGCCTACATCTACCGGGGGTGCGGGTATGCAACGGTGAGTGAGCAGGCGTTGGAGCGGATGCTGGCACGTGATGCAACGCTTGGGCCTGTGCGTGAGTCGGCGGCGAATCTGTTGCGGGCGCGGCTCAATACTGGCCCATGGGTCTCGCTGCCGCTGCCGGTCTGGTATGACGGGCGAACGCCGTTTGCCGATTTGCGGTCTGACCCGGCGGGGGTCGCTGAGGGCGAGGGTGACGGGTGGGGTGCGCAGTCACGCGAGCTGGCCGAGGGCGAGGTGTATCCGCGGATAATTTCGTTTGGGTTTGAGATGGGCTCGCAGTTCGTCACCGGCAATCTTGGCCATCAGCTTTCGCCGGGGTTAGCGTTTCGGTTTACGCTTGCGTTGCACCTTTTTGACGCGTGGCAGGTGGTGCTGGCGTATGAGAATCAGGATTACGAGGCGCGGCGCTACATCAACGTTGATAGTGAGAATGTGCTGCTGGTTGCGGCTCCGGGTGACAAGTTTGATTCGTCGGTGTTTGCGGTGGAGGTGGGGTACAAGCCGTGGATGTGGAAGTTCATCGAGACGAACGTGTTTGTGGGCGGGCGCATCACCACGATTGATTATGTTCCACCAAGTGTGGCGCGGCAGGGTTATGCGTTTGGTGGTGGGCCCATGGTGGGGGCGAGTCTGGACGCGGTGTGGCGCACCGAGCCGCTCGATGTGGTGGGGGGGATTGTCGGGCGTGGAACGTACTACTTCATGAGCGACGCGACCGATCTCGATTTGTCGGGGTTTGCCTTTTCGGGCATGGCGCGTCTGATGTTGCGGTTTTAGGCGATGGTGGTGGTGGCGCGGGCGAGCGGTGGCGAGCGTCACGTGGTTCGGGGGCTCGCGACGAGCGCACGCGAGTTTGCGGCAGCGTTGCTGAAAGCGAAGTTTCGAGGGCTCGCCACAGTTCGTCGTGCGCATGGTGCGGCGATGCGGACGGCGTTCGGATATCGCAGCGCACTTGACGATGGTGCGGCGGCGGGGCTTCAGGTGGTCTTCGATGGCGGGGCGGCGAAGGGTGAGCGAGCGGCGGCAGGCGATGTGTTGTTTGCTCTGCATCTCGCGTGGCTTGCAACGGCAGAGACGATGCTGATGACGTGTCATGGTGAGGCTGTCGCCAGACGCTGGCGTTTGCGCGATGAGCGAGTGGGTGGGTGGCTTTTCGCGTTGGAGCGGGCGACGGAGCGCGACGTGAGGTGTGTCGCGGCGCTTGAGGCGTTGCGTGATGAGGTTGAGGCGACGGGTGCGGTGGCGCTGGCGTGCGAACACGATGTGCTGGGGCAGGTGTATGGGTTGCTGGTGCCGAACACGCGCGATGTGCGGCTGCGGCACCGAATGGGTGAGTTTTATTCTCCGAGATTGCTGGCGGCGACGATGCTTGGTGGGTTGCGGGTGAAGCGGACCGAAAGGGTGTGCGACCCAACGTGCGGCACGGGGGTTTTTTTACAGGCGGCGGTGGCGCGGGGGCATGGAGGCGATGGGCTTTGCGGGGTTGAGGTGAGTCCGGTTGCGGGGGCAGTGGCACGGGCGGCGGTGCTGCTGGCGAGTCGGCGGGTTGAGGTGGCAGAGCGGGTTGAGGTGGTGTGCGGCGACGCGCTCTCGTGGGTGCCGCGAGAGGGGTTTGACGTGGTGGTGGGGAATCCGCCGTGGGTGTTGTGGGATCATCTCGATGGCGAGGCGCGTATCTCAGCAGGCGAGTTGTTTCGCGCGTACGGGCTGTTTTCGCTGACGGCGAGTGAGGGGCGGCACGGCGGTGGAAAGAAAGACCTCGCGGGGTTGTTTGTGCTGGTGGCGATTGATCGGCTGCTGCGTGAAGGGGGGCGGTTTGGGTTTGTGTTGCCGAAGAGTCTTGTCATGCCGGGTAAGGCAAGCGAGGGGTTTCGCGCAGCGCTCGCGAGGTATGACGTGACGGGTGTGCGCGATGTGGATGGGCGGGTGTTTGATGATCGGGTCGCGGCGCACATTGTCGTGGTTGAGGGGGTGAAGCGAAAGCCGCGTAAGCGCGCGGCGACGCGGGTTGCGGGTGAGACATCGGGCTATGTGGCGCATGCCGGGGCGAGCACGGCGGGGGCGAACGGGGTGTATTGGGTCGTGCCGACCGATGGTGATCTTGTGCGGGCGGTGGAGCGGGCCGCTACCGGCGAGACGGTGCGGGTGAGAAATCTTGTTGAAGCGGGCAAGCGCGAGGTGCAGGGGTGTGAGGTCGAGTTAGAGGGTGCGCTGGTTTATCCATTGTTGCGATGGGGTGATGTGGGGGCTTTTCGAGCGGATCCGCGGGCGTTGATCGTGCTTGCGCAAGATGCACAGACGCGGCGAGGGCGTGAGCCAGAGTGGATGCAGGCGCATGCGCCGAAGACGCTGCGGTACCTTGAGGGGTTTCGCGAGGTGCTCGAATCGCGGGCGGCGTTTCGGCGGTATCAGTCACGGTTTGCGTTTTACTCGATGTACGACGTGGGGCAGTACACGCTTTCGGCATGGAAGGTGGTGTGGCGGCGGATGGATAAACAGATCAACGCGGCGGTGGTGGGGCCCTGGCACGGTCGGGTTGTGGTGCCGCAAGAGACACTGAGTTTCGTTGCATGTGGGTCGCGTGACGAGGCGGCGTTTTTGTGCGGGTTGTTGAACAGCGCGGTGGTGCGCGAGCGGGCGGGTCGGGCTTCGCTCGCGGGGTCGCGGGGGTTTGGAAGTCCGGGCATCGTGGCGCATCTGGGGCTGGTGAGATTTGATGCGGGCAACCGGCAGCACCGGGCATTGTGCGAAGCGGTGTTCGCGCGCTGCGAGCTTGCGGCTGCTGACGCGAAACCGGCTGTGCGAGGGGCTGCGTTCGAGGCGGAACTAGAGGCGGAGATTGACCGGCTTGCGTCGGCGTGTTGCGGGTGAGTAAAGAGCGCGGGCTTTTCAGTTCAGGTCGGTGTTGTTGGAAGCGCAGCGGTTGCGAATACGAAATTTGTGACGGAATCATCAATGGAACAGAGAAGTTTAGCGTTTGAGGCTGGCGCGGCGCGCGTCGATATCACGGTGTGGGAGCCGCAGATGGGCCTGCTGGGCTGGGCAGTGCCGCATAATGTGGCGAAGGGTGTCGCGACGCCGCTGCACGCGCGCGCGGTGGTGGTGAGCGGGCGTGATGGGGGGGCGAAGGTGGCGTATGTGTGCTGCGAACTCGGCTTCATCACCGAACTTGTGCGGGGGCGGGTGATTGAGCGTTTGACGCGCGACCATGCGGGTCTTGGGTTTGGGCACGAAAACGTGATGTTGACGGCGCAGCACACGCACAGTGGCCCGGGTGGGA
>CAZXXB010000067.1:1737-4157 GCA_964644185.1 uncultured Myxococcota bacterium | reverse complement strand
ATGTCGACGCCGGGGTATTCTCCGGTGGTGACCGAGGTGGTGGTCGAGGGGATTGTCGCGGCGATTGTAAGGGCCGACGCGGCGCGTGTACCGGCGAGTGCGGGGGTGACGACGGGTGCGGTCGATGCAGAGGCGCAGGTCGCGTTCAATCGGTCGTTGAAGCCGTATATGGCGAATCCGGAGAATGCAGCCTTGGCGGGCGCGAAAGAGACGCTTGAGACACGGGTGCGCGCGACCGACCGGACGATGACGCACCTGGCATTTTTTGATGCGGACGGACGCACGATCGCGGCGGTGAACTGGTTCGCGACGCATTGCACGAGCGTGCACGGTGAGAATACGCGGTTGCACTTCGACAACAAGGGGCACGCGGCGGAGTTTTTAGAGGCGGCGTTGTCGCGTGAGGCGGGGCGCGACGTGGTGTGCATTTTTGCGCAGGGTGCGGCGGGTGACGTGACGCCGAATTTTCGCTGGAGCAAGGCGCGGCGGGTCACGATCGGTGCTTCAGATGATGATTACGAGAGCGCGCGGTTTGCGGGGCGGGCGCAGTTTCGCATGGCGCTGAAGCTGCACGCGTCGCTCGACCCGCGTGGAAAGGGTGTGGCGCGCGAATTGGCGGGGGCGGGTGGCGACGAGTCGCGTTTGGTGGCGAGCGATCTCGCGATCGGTGTGGGTGGTGGCGTGGTCGATAGCGCGTTGCTGTTTCACGAGATCGCGGGTTTTGCGCCCGATGCCGATCTGCTCGCGCCCTATCAGAGCGATGAGGCGACGCGGCGGCTTGGACGGATGCCGAAGCGGACGGGGGCGGCGATTTTTGGTGTGGCGATGATGGAGGGGACGCGTGAAGGGCCGGGTCCGCTTGGGTACACGCTGTTTGTGAATCGGGCGGCGACGCGACTCGTGCGCAACGCGATGAAGTTTACCGATCGGATGGGGCTCGCGCGCGGTGATGGGTATTCGACGCTTACGAATTTCAGGCAGGGGTCGAAGTTCATGTTTTTTCCGACCGGGCATGGGAAGAAGGGTCGGACGTTCTACCTGTTCAATCAGTACGACCCGATTGTGCCCGATAGTTGGGACACGACGGTAGCGTGTGTGCGTGCGATGCATCGGCGCGGTGGGTTGCCTGAGGGCTCGTGGGTCGAGCACGAGATGCCGGTGCAGATTGTGCGGTTGGGGCCGATCGCGATTGTGGCGATGCCCAACGAGCCGACGACGACGGCGGGTCGCCGGCTTGCGGAGGTGGCGCGCGCGGCGCTCAACGGGGCGGGGGTTACGCATGTGGTGGTAAATGGGTATGCGAACTCGTACACGGGTTACGTGACGACACCGGAAGAGTACGCGTTTCAGAACTACGAGGGTGGGCACACGTTGTTTGGTCCGGCGACGCTGCCAGCGTACATGACGATGGTGCGGCGTGTGGCGGCGCGGCTTCTCGTTGCGCGCGGCTCGCGTGAGGCTGAGATTGGGCCGGTGCCGGTGCTGCCAGGCGCGGAAGAACTCGAGCGCAGAAGGTATCCACTGGGGTTTGACAGGAGCAAGCTGTAGGGGCTGGGGCAGGAGTGTGCGGGTGGGGCGGGGCAGCGAGGAGATTGCGGTCGGAAATCTTTGCGAGTGGTGCACCGGGAGCCGCATTTTGCCATCGTCGCGGGCGCGGGTTAGGCTCTGGATCGAGGTGCGGCATGAGCACTGCTAAACTGGGTGTATCGCAGGAAAAACTACGTGACCTTTGTTTCCGCTGGAACATCGACGAGATTGCGGTGTTTGGGTCTGTGTTGCGCGGCGATTTCGACCCCACGCGCAGCGACGTTGATTTGATGGTGACGTTTTCTTCGTCGGCGCATTTTACGTTGGCGTCGTACTTTGCGCTCGTGCGAGAGCTAGAGGCGTTGTTCGGGCGCAAGGTTGATTTGGTGACGCGTCGAGCGGTTGAGTCGTCGCCAAACTGGATTCGTCGCAAGAGCATTCTCGAAAGCGCTGTGGTGGTGGCACGTGCAGCCGCGTAAGCGCCAGTTCGATGATAGCGCGACCGTGCTCGATATGCTTTCGGCGGCGGAGCGCGTGCGACAGAAAGTGGTTGGGGTTTCGTTCGAATCGTTTGACGCCGACCTTGATCGCAAAGACATTGTAGCGTTTCAGTTTGCCCGCATCGGCGAGGCGTCAAGGCGTCTGTCAGCAGAAACGAAAGCAAGATACCCAGCTGTGCCCTGGCTGGAGGTTGAGAGCTTTCGGCACGTGCTGATTCACGAGTACGATCAGGTGGATTAATTCATCGTGTGGGAGATCGCGCAGAACGATCTTCCGCAGCTTATCGGGCAGCTTCGTGCGATTCTTGCGACGTTCGGAGTGTCGGAGTAGCCCGCGTGGTTCACGCGGCTTTGGTGATGAGTTCTTCTGCGGCTGCGGCTGCGAGAAGTATC
>CAZXXB010000067.1:0-1712 GCA_964644185.1 uncultured Myxococcota bacterium | reverse complement strand
TGACGTGGGCGAGTTGGCGGCGCGGGCGTGGAGACTGTCCGTAATGGTGAAGGTGCCCGTGTGGGATGGCGGCGAGGGCTTCGGCGTCGGGTTCTTCTCCGACAATGTTGAGCATCACCGAGAGGCCGGTCGGCGTTGTGGGGCCAAGCGGAAGCCCAGCGACGGCGCGAATATGGTTTTCGAACTGACTCGTGACAGAACCTTCGATGCTGAAGTGCCCAGAGTTGTGCACGCGGGGGGCCATCTCGTTGGCGAGCAGGCTGATTTCTCCGGTCGCGGGGTCGTGCACTTCGAAGAGTTCGATGGCGAGGACGCCGACGTAGTCGAGCGCTTCGAGCGCGGCGCGAATGTAGGTGTTGGCGCGGTCTTGCATGACGCTCGTGAGGTGCGGCGCAGGCGAGATCGTTTTTCGGAGGATGCCTTTGTAGTGGTGGTTTTCGACAAGGGGCCAGGTGACGATGGTGCCGTCGCGACCGCGGGCGGCGAGTATCGAGACTTCGCGGGCGAAGCGAACGAAGCCTTCAAGAATCAGCGGTGCGCCGCCGAGCGAAGCCCACGCTTCGCTGGCATCGTCGCGTGATTTGAGGACGAACTGGCCCTTGCCGTCGTAGCCGAAGCGGCGTGTTTTGAGCACGGCAGGCAGGCCAATGCTGGCGATTGCGTCGTCGAGGTCTTCGCGGGAGGAGACGGGGAGATAGGGCGGGGTTTGCATGCCGAGATCGCGAAAGAAGTCTTTTTCGACAATGCGATCCTGCCCTTTTTCGAGTGCGAGGGGTGGGGGAAAAACGGGGCCGAAGTGGGAGAGAAAGCGGGCGGTTTCGACGGGGACGTTTTCGAACTCGTAGGTGACGAGATCGACCTTTCGGGCAAAGGCTTCGAGTGCGGAGAGGTCGTCGAACGGGGCGCGGATATGGGGAGCGTAGGCCGACATCTGCGTGTGTTCGACGGGGTCGAAGCAGATGAAGTCGAAACCTAGACGGCAACCGGCGAGACCGAGCATCCAGCCGAGTTGTCCGCCGCCGAGCATGCCGATGGTGGTCATGTGTGAGTGCCTTACTTTGAGCCTTCGCGGGGGTCGGGTTCTGCAAGAACGCGCGCGGTTTGTCCAGCGCGCCATGCTTTGAGGGCGGTGCGGATGGTCTCGTCGTTGAGTGCGAGGATGGCAGCGGCGGAGATGGCGGCGTTGCTTGCGCCGGCGTTGCCGATGGCGAGGGTCATGACGGGTACGCCGGCGGGCATTTGCACGATGCTGAGAAGCGAGTCGAGGCCGTTGAGGGCGCGGGATTGGACGGGGACACCGAGGACGGGGAGGGTGGTCTTGCTGGCGGCCATGCCGGGCAGGTGTGCCGCGCCGCCGGCGCCAGCGATGATGACCCTTACGCCGCGTGATTCGGCGGTCTCGGCGTACTGCATGAGCAGGTCGGGTGTGCGGTGGGCCGAGACGACGCGGACCTCGTAGGGGATGGCGAAGAGGTCGAGCATTTCGGCAGCGTGGCGCATGGTATCCCAGTCGGATTTGGAGCCCATGATGATGCCGACGAGGGGTTGGTTGGTGTCGGGGGTGGCGCGCGACGCGGCGTGCTGGGTCGAAAGCGGCAGGTTTTGCATCGAAGTCTCCTGTCGGTTCTTTGCTTAGGCGCGTCGAGTATGACACAAGAAACGGTCAAATGCGCGGCCCGTTCTACGGCTGGGCGCGACAATCTGGGAGGTCG
>CAZXXB010000066.1:16266-16498 GCA_964644185.1 uncultured Myxococcota bacterium | reverse complement strand
TTCTTGCTCGCCTCGGAAGGCAACGACCGCGAGTCTAGCACTCGTGGCAAGATCCGAGCCGACTAAATGGCGGAGGCGGTCCGTGGACGATGACCTCCCCTCACCTCACGTAGCCCGCGCGCACCGCTTCGCAATGCAGGAACTCGTCGGCCGGCGTCCGCGCAACGAGCCGGCCGTCCAGCATCAGCAGCGCCTCGCGGCAGAGTGGCAGCGTCTGGTCGAGCCGGTGGTC
>CAZXXB010000066.1:15979-16192 GCA_964644185.1 uncultured Myxococcota bacterium | reverse complement strand
GCGGGCCGGCGTAGACCACCCACTCCTCGCAGCCCTCGCGCGGGCTGACCGAGCACGGCCCGCAGCACCTCGAGCCGCCTCCGCTCGCCTCCGGAGAGGCGCGCTGCCCGCACGGAGCGACGATGCCAGAGCTGGACGCGCTCGAGACTGCCTTGCAGCTCGCCGGCGTCCCGTCGCGCCAGGTGCAGGTAGGCGAGCACGTTCTCCTCCACC
>CAZXXB010000066.1:4430-15866 GCA_964644185.1 uncultured Myxococcota bacterium | reverse complement strand
GACCAGCGCCCGATCGGCTCCCGTCAGCGCATTGAACAGCGTGCTCTTCCCGGCACCGCTGGGTCCGAACACGCCCAGCTGCTGCCCCGCGTCCACCTCCAGGTCCACGCCGCGAAGCACGGCGAGCCCACCGAGGACGACCTCGAGTCCCCTCGCCTCGAGCACCCGCCGAGCCGACGGCGCCCCCCTCAACCACACCGAACTCCCGTTCACCGCCGCGCGACGCTATCGCGAAGCCGCAGCCGTCGGCGGCGCCACCGCCGAAAACCTGTCGCGCATCGCCATCGCCCTCGACGACGCCGGCAAGCGCGAAGCCGCCGACGCCCTCTACGTCAAAGCCCTCGCCGCCGCAGAAAACGACGACACCTTCGACCCCACCGAGACCGCCACCCGCAGCGACCGCCTCATTCGCAAACTCAACGCCACCCGCGAACCGATGCCACCCGGCGTCGAACTTGCCGCCCCCGTCAAAGGCTACAACAAGCCCGCGAATGCCCTCGCCCGTGCGGACGCCCTGCTCGAGAGCGATCGCTTCGAAGACGCCATCGACGCCTACTGGGTCGCCCTGCGCGTCGGCGCCGACCGCCCCCTCGCCGCATACGGCTTAGGCACCGCCTACGCCGTTGTCGGCGACGTGAGCCGCGCTCGCGAACACCTCGAAGCCTTTCTCGAAGCCGCGGACCGCGACCCAAAAAAATACACCGCCGAAAAAATCGACGCCGCCCGCGAAACGCTCGCCTCCCTTGCTGAATAATCCAACCGCAGTTAGTGTCGCGCGGTTACAGTGAACTCTTGATTCGCAACCCTCGACTCGGAGGCCGCGATGACCGCGTGGCAATTCTCGTCTACGACCCTTGCGACTGGTGCTGCTTCGCTCGCAAAGCGCGGCGCGGCCCTCACCGTCACACTCGCCTACACCGCAACCACGCTGGCACTCACCATGCCCGCCAGCACCGCGAACGCTCAGGAAGCGGGCGGCGCCACCGCACTCTTCGTGCCTGAAACCCCCAACGTCGAACGCCTCGCGATGGAAGTCGAAGTGCTCGGCGAAGACCAGCTCGCAAAGCAGCCCGGCGTAGTGCTCGCCGACGTCGAGCGCCGCCTCGGTGCCACCGTCGTGCAAGATATCGAGGCCCAGTTGGCCCTTGCCCGCCGCCGCATCGACGAGGGACGCGCCGCCTTCGCCGCCGTCGACGAGACCACCGCCCAGCTTCGCCTCTCCGAAGCCATTCAAATCTACGAGACCTACCTTGCCTACGTGCCCCGCGACGGCACCTACGAAGAGGCATTGCTGCTGCTCGGCGGTGCCGCGATTCTCGCCGGCGACCCCGAGACTGCATCGCTGCAATTTCGCAAGCTGCTCGCCTTTCAGCCCAACTACTCGGTGCCCCCCAGCAAATACCCGCCAATGGTCACAGAGGCCTTCGACGAGTCACGCCGCGATCTCTTGCGCGTGCCCCTCGCTGAAATGAAAATCGACAGCCAGCCCGCAAACGCCCATGTCTACGTTGACGGCACCTACCAGGGCATGACCCCCGTCGTGATGCCCAGCGTCCCCGCCGGTGAACACTTCGTCACCTTCGAGAAAAAGGGCTACCACCGCGACACCCAGCGCGTCATGGTGCTCGCCCAGAACCGCGCCGTCATCGCCGGAAACCTCCCCCCCACCGGCAACTACGCCACCTTCACCGGCCTCAAAGGCCAGGCCACCCGCGAGATGGTCGCCCGTCAGGTCGGCACCGGCTCACGTGAACTCGCCCGCTGGACCGGCTCGCAGTACCTCATGCTCGGCAGCGTCGGGTACACAGGCTCAAACGTCACCCTCACCGCTGCCTACTACGACTTCTTCCGCCCCGGACAAGAGATGCGCGCGTGGGAACAGCGCACGTTCGACGGCACAAGCCCCAACCTGCGCGGCGAGATGGAACAATTTCTCCGTGGGCTGCTCGAAAAAGCCCGCATGGCCGACCAGACCGGCGTCGCCATGGTCGGCGCACCAATGGCGATGCCCGGCGCGCCCGTCTATGCCAACGCCCCCGCCGGCGCGGGCTACGTGCAGCAGGGCGTGCAGCCACAACAGCAAGAAGAAGGCATCGAGAAAAAATGGTGGTTCTGGACGATCATCGGGGTCGTGGTCGTCTCGGGCGCAACGGTCGGCACTCTCTTCGCCACGGGCGTCATCGGCGGTGACGGCGGCGGCGGGGGCACCGACAACCCCAACGGTCAGCTCGTGCTGACGTTTTAGCGCAAAGCAAAGAGACCCATGACCACAACCTTCGACCCTTCGGGGTCTTGCCCCAACCCCTCGCGCCTGCGCCGCGCTCGCGCGCGCACGGGCTCGCACCGACCTGCGCACGGCTTTGCCCGCATCGGCGCCGCGCTCGTTCTCGCCATCGCCTCATTCGTCGCCGTCTTCTCGCAGGGTGCAGCCGTCGCGCTTGAACCCGCCAGACCCGGCGACGATTTCAAGGCCAGCGAAACCCTCATTCTCTTTCGCTTTCGCGCAAGCTACCTCGGCCGCGACGCCACACCCGGCAGCCGCCTCGAACTCGAAGGTCCCGACGGCAAAGACCTCGGCACCTACACACTCGCCGCGTCGGGTCTCGTCGCGCTGAAGACCAACCTCAACGAAGTCACCCACCGCCCCCGCATCCGCCGCGTCATCCTCAAAACCGAAGACGGCGACATCGCGATGACCGACGGCCCCTACCCCCTGCCCGGCAACCTGCTCGCGCCCGGCTTCGACGGCCCACGGCGCGTCATCTGCGCCGGCAGCGTCTCCCTCGGCGTTCGTGTCCGCGACCCCTATGGCCGCACCGCCATTCAGGCCCGCCCCGTCACCCGCATCGGCTCGGGCATCAAAGCGCCGCAATGGAAGTTTCCCATCGGCGTCGAAGTCGCCTACGCACCCGTCTGCCGCGAAACCCTGCGCGAATATTTCGGCGACCCAGGCGACATCAACGCCGAAGACCCCGGCTCACGCGCCCGCGCCGACAAGCTCGCCCGCTACTTCCCGCGCGGATACTTCTACGCCGAGCCGCTGCCCCCCGGTGGCGCCCCGCAAGGTGCCGCGATGTTGCCCCACCCCCTCGTCGGCCACGTCGATCTGCTCCCATGGTCGCGCGTCATCGTCGATTGCGGCACCCCCAGCGAGACACCACGTCTCGCCACGTTTCTCGGCCTCACCGCACCCCTCGCCACCGACCACAAAGCGTGGGTCGAGTTTCCCCCCGAAAACAAAGGCGACGGCGCACTCGCAAGCTCGGCTGCGGTCGGCGTCAGCACCCGTTTTGCCCACCTCGACGTCGCCTGCATCAAACCCGCCCCCCTCGCCGGACTCACCCGCATGGGCAAGCCCGTCGAGTACGAAAAAGACCTCCCCTTTCAACCCGGTGCGACCCCCTACCTGCCTGTCTTTGCCGAGACCACCAGCGAAATCACCCGCCTCTACAAACGCCGCGAGTGCGGCACGAGCGGAAAACCCTGGCGCACCAGCGCCCTCGCCCGCGGCAAAGGCGGCCTCTACCGCGTCGAGATGCGCTGCCCCGCCCTGCCCGCCTACGAAACCATCTATGTCGTCCTGCCCATCAAAGCCGACCCCCTTCGTCGCTCGGCCTGCCGCATCGACGACGAGTGCGGCCCCGGCATCTGCGAAGCTGGACTCTGCGTGCGCGAGTGCGAGTTCGACGCCGAATGTGGCGCCTCAACCCCCGCGACACCCGCTTCAACGGTCTCCACATCGACATCGCCATCGACTTCAACCGACACCATGCAGTGCCACGCCCGCCGCTGCGCACGCGTCTGCAACCTCGCCAAAACCACCGGATGCCCCGTCAACCGCACGTGCAGCGCCCGCGGACGCTGGTGTGACACCGACGCCGAACGTGAGCGCAAGGCGACCTACCTCGACGAACTTTCACTGCTGCAAAAGATCATCGCCGCGCTGCCCGCCCGAAGTGCCGCCGCAACGCTCGCCGTTGGCTGGCACGGCGCCCGCGTCACTGCCATCAACGCCCACCTCGACGCCGTCAAAGCGTGCGAGGCCATACCCAAACTCGAAGGCGCCGCCGCGTCGCAAGCTGCGAGCTTCGGCGACGGCGTTTGCATTCTGCCGCCTTCGAGCGCAAAACCGGCCCAACCGGCGAAGACCAGACCCCCGCGCTGACCGCGCGTGTGTTTGTTTGCCCGCGTGCCCTGTTGGTGGTATCCGAAGAACCGGCTTTTCGCAGCGAGGAGACGCATGAAACTCACGTTCACGGGCAACCGCCGGGTGCCGGCGCTTGCCGCGTTTGCCCTCACCAGTGCCGCTCTGCTCACCGCGAGCGGCTGTGCTACCACTGAAACCGCGCGACGCGAGGTGGGTCCGCAGGACCTTTCCGCACCCTCGCGCCTCGGCGGCGGCTTCGACGTCATGCAAACCGTCGACGACATCTACCTTGTCTCGATGCAGGCCGGACGCACGAAGAGCGAGGCCAAATACCGCGTGCTGGGTGGCCTCAGACCCACCGCCGAAGAGCGCTTCTGCCGCATCTACGCCATGGCCGACCGCGAGGCCGCCTTCACCAAATTCCGCGAGATGCGCCGCGAGTTTCTCGGTCGCGGACAAACCTTTGGGGCCAGCATCGCCATGCTCGGTGCCGCGTGGATCTACTCTGAGTGGAACATGACCGAAGAGGGTCGCGCCGAGCTCGAAGCCGCCCGCAAAGGTCTGCCACCAGAATACCCGCTCGTCGCGCTCGTCGCCGGTGACCTCGAACTCACCGCCAGCGAAAACGCCGAAGATGCCCGCGAGGCCGCCGAACGCGAATACTCAAAAGTGCTTGCCGACTACCCTTCGAGCATTCACGTCACGATTCAGCTCGCCCGCCTCTACGAGCGCAAGGGACGCGACGCCGAAGCCATCGCCCAATACGAATCTGCCCTCAAAGCCAGCCCCAACGTCTTCGTCTTCTGGCGCCGTCTTGCCGAACTTCAGCAAGGTCTCGGACTCACCGACGAGGCAATCAACTCGTACACTCAGGCACTCAAGGTCGATGGCACCGACGCCACGATTTTCATCCAGCTTGGCATGCTCCATGAGAAAAAAGAGCAGCTTCGCGAGGCCGCCAAAGCCTACACGCAGGCCGCCCGCCTGCGCCCCCGCGAGGTCGATGCGTGGCGTCGCATCGTCGCCGTCTACAAACAACTTGGCGACCGCGAAGCCGAACTCGATGCCCTCGAAAACCTCTTGAAACTCGACGGCGCCAACGAAGACATGCTCTTGCGCAGCGGTGAACTCGCCCTCGAACTCGGACAATTCGGTCGCGCCAAACGCGTCTACGACCAGATGCTCTCGGTCAACCCCACCAGCGCACGCGCCTTCTACGGCGTTGGCCTCTACTACGACACCCAAGGCGACATGCGTAACGCCCTCTTCAACTACATCGAGTCGCGCAAGCACGACAGCAACTTCGAGCCCGCGGAGCGCGCCTACAACAAGATTCGCGCAAAGTTCAACGCGGGCACGCCAATCACCGCCAAGACCCCAGAGCTCGTCTTTCAAAAGTTTCAGCAGGCCGCCCTCAAGCTCTACAACAAACGCCTCAAAGACAACCCCAACCTGCGCGGAAAGATCATCCTCGCGCTTTCGATCGATGCTTCGGGCGCCGTCAAAGGGGTCTCGATCAAAGAAGACACGCTCAACGACCAGACCCTCGAACTCACGATGTACATCATGGGCAGCGAGCTGAAATTCAACGAAGGCCCGTTCAACGTCGAATTTCCGTTCTCGTTCAAACCGGGCAAATAACCAGCGTGGCCTCACTGACCGGACTCGACAGGCTCGCGAAGGGCGGGTTTCGCGCGCTCAAGGGGCACAACTTCGCCCTCGTCATCAACCCCACGGCCGTCGACCGAAAGTTTCGCCATATTCTCACCCTGCTCGACGAAGCCGGTCTCACCCCGACTGCGATCTTCGCCCCCGAACACGGACTCTCGGCCCACGCCCAAGACATGGTCGCCGTTGAAGACGGCAGCGAAAAGGCAAAGCGCACCCGCGTCTACTCGCTCTACGGCGACACCTTCGACTCGCTCACGCCCACGCTTGAAATGCTGCGCGGCATCGACCTCGTCGTCTACGACATTCAAGACGTCGGCAGCCGCTACTACACCTTCGTCGCGACCCTCCTGCTCTGCATGCAGGCGTGCGCCAAAGTCGGCATTCCCGTGCTGGTGCTCGACCGACCCAACCCGCTCGGAGACACCATCGAGGGCCCGCCCATCGATCTCGCGAACTACCGCAGCTTCGTCGGCTGGTACGCCGCACCCGTGCGCCACGGCATGACCACGGGAGAGCTTGCCCACTACGCCAACGACTCCCTCGCGCTCGGTTGCGACCTCACCGTGCTCACCGTCACCGACCACGAACGCGCGCGCTATTTCGACGCCACCGGCTGCCCGTGGGTCATGCCGTCGCCCAACATGCCCACCCTCGACACCGCCATCGTCTACCCGGGCGGATGCCTCTACGAAGGCACCTCACTCTCTGAAGGGCGCGGAACCACACGCCCCTTCGAGCTGGTCGGTGCCCCCTTCATCGACGAAGAAAAGCTCGCGCGCGCGCTCAACGATTACCGCCTGCGCGGCGTCACGTTCCGCCCCGTGCGGTTCATGCCCCAGTTTCAAAAGTGCGCGAAGCAGAGCTGCGGCGGCGTGCAGTTTCACGTCACCGATCGGGCGAAATTCAAGCCGTTTCTCGCCGGTGTGGCCGTGCTCAAAGCGGTGCGTGACCTCTTTGGCGACGCGATGACATGGCGCACCGAACGCTACGAGTTCATCGACACCATCCCCGCGATTGACCTGTTGGCCGGAAGCTCATTCCTGCGCGAGATGATCGACGCCCACGCTTCGCTCGACGAGATCGAGGCCCACTACCACGACTACGCCGCCGCTTTCCGCCGCACCCGCAAACCCTACCTGCTCTACTAGACGACCCTGAGCGTCTGCACTGACTCGTTCCCACAGCGTCGCGCACCACCACGCGACGCTCTCACTCTCGCGCAGTCAGCGCAACGGTGGTATGCCATCGCCCGTCGCGCGCTTACACGCGCATCGGGAGGGAATCTCACCATGGCTCGTATCGCGAACAACATCACCGACCTCATTGGCAACACCCCGCTCTTGAAGCTGGGCAAGCTCGGCGCGGGGCTCAACGCCACCGTGCTGATGAAGCTCGAGTGGTTCAACCCTTGTCACAGCGTCAAAGATCGCATCGCGTACAGCATGGTCGATGACGCCATCGCAGCGGGCCTCATCAAACCCGACACAACAATCATCGAGCCCACAAGCGGCAACACCGGCATCGGCGTCGCGTTCGTCTGCGCCGCGCGCGGAATTCCATGCTGCCTCGTCATGCCCGACACGATGAGCATTGAGCGCGTCAAGATGCTCAAGGCATTCGGCGCGAAGCTGATTTTGACGCCCGGCGCCGAGGGCATGTCGGGGGCCATTCGCGTCGCCGAAGACATGGTGAAAAGCGACCCGCGCTACGTGATGTTGCAGCAGTTCAAAAACCCCGCGAACCCGAAGATTCACCGCGAGACCACCGCCGAAGAGATTTGGCGCGACACCGACGGTGCAGTCGATATCCTCATCGCCGGCGTCGGCACGGGTGGCACCATCACCGGGGTGGGCGAGGTGCTGAAGGCCCGCAAACCGGGCATGAAGGTCATCGCGATCGAGCCCACCGAGTCGCCGGTGTTGAGCGGCGGCAAGCCCGGTCCGCACAAGATTCAGGGCATCGGCGCGGGGTTCGTTCCACAAGTGCTCAAGACCGAACTCATCGACGAGATCATGACGGTGAAGCACACCGATGGCGGTGCCGTCGCGCGCCGCCTCGCGCGTGAAGAAGGCGTGCTTGCAGGCATCTCGTCGGGCGCGGTGGTGTGGGCGGCGATGCAGGTAGCCGCGCGCCCGGAAAACGCAGGTAAGACGATTGTGGCGGTGCTGGCGAGCTTTGGCGAGCGCTACCTCAGCACGTGGCTCTATGACGAAGACGCGTGAGGGCGTTGTTGACGAGGCGCGAGGTGCATCATGACGACGGCGATGGCGATGTCGGGTTCGATGGGTGACATTGTTGCGGCGCTCTGTGCGCCCGATGGGCTACTCGATGACCCGCGACTCGCGGGCGATTGTGGCGAGCCACTACCGTCGCGTGATGCGGTGGTGGCGATGATGGATGACCTGCGGGCAGTACTATTTCCAGGGTATTTCGGTACGACCGAACTCTCACCCGAGTCGCGACATTTTCACGTGGGTGCGTTGCTCGACCGCGTGACGTTGACGTTGCGCGAGCAGGTGCGGCGGGCGCTGTGTTTTGCCGAGACCGAGGCTGGCGTGCCCCACGGTGAGCTTCCGCGGGCGGGTTGCCAGAAAAAGTCAGAGGCGGTGACCGCGGCGTTCATCGCGCGCCTGCCCGAAGTGCGGCGCAAGCTTTCGAGCGACGTGATGGCGGCGTTCAATGGCGACCCGGCGCTTCGGCTGCCGGGTGAGGCGATTCTCTGTTATCCGGGCGTCATCGCGACGACGAGCTATCGCATCGCGCACGAACTTCACGTACTGGGCGTGCCGTTGCTTCCGCGCCTCATCAGCGAGCAGGCGCACAGCGTGACGGGCATCGACATTCACCCGGGCGCGACCATTGGCGACGCATTTTTCATCGACCACGGCACCGGCGTCGTCATCGGCGAGACGTGCATCATCGGCTCGCGCGTCTGCATCTACCAGGGCGTGACGTTGGGGGCGAAGAGCTTTCCAAAAGATGAGGCGGGGCACCCAATCAAGGGGATACCGCGCCACCCGATTGTCGAAGACGACGTGATCATCTACTCGGGCGCGACGATTCTCGGCAGGGTGACGATTGGGCGGGGCTCGGTGATTGGCGGCAACGTCTGGTTGACGCGCACGGTGGGGCCGCAAAGCCGCATCTCGCAGGCCGCGACCCGCGACACCGCATTCGAAGCCGGCGCCGGAATCTAAGCGTTGAGTTGAGCGACCGAACCTTGTTCTCGCGAGGGGCGAAGCAAAAAAAGCGCGGGGACGTTACCGTCTCCGCGCTTTGTGCATTCACGCTTGGTTACTTCAGCCGCGGGTCGCCGTTGCCGTGGGTCTTCGCCACCTCACGAGCGACCTCACCCGCCGGCAAGGCTCACGAGCAGCCCATTGAGTTGCCGCAGTTCATGCACTTGTAGCACGCACCGTTGCGCACCGTGATGTGTCCGCACACGTCGCACATCGGCGCGTCACCCATCATCGTGCCGAGCAACGAATCCATCGCGTCCTGGCCCGCATGCTGGTTGGCAGCGGCATACGCTTCGCCCGTGCCGTAGGGGGCGGGGGCAGCGATCGTCTCTTCGTAGGTTTTCGGACGGTTGAGATCGGCCATCGCGGCGCGAATCATCGAGTCTTGCAACTCGGCGTTGGCACGGCGCGCGACCTCTTCACTCACGACCTGCGGAGCAACGTAAGCGGTGGGCGACACCGCCGATTGCAAGCCACCACCGAAACCGCCACCGCTCACGGCGCCACCCTCGTAGCCCGACGATGCGGAAGAAGCCGAGTAGCCGCCGTTTCCACCGTGGGTGTAGCCGCCGGGGATCGCGCCGTTGGTGCTCGCGTTGGCGTTGCCTGCGACGATGGCACCAATCGGTGCAACTGGCGTCGCGGCAGCCGATGCCGCAGCCGCCGCTGCGGCGGATGCGATGGTCGAAGCGGTCGCTGAGGCCGCGAGGCTCTCGGCGAAGCGCTCACCCTGCTCTTCGGTTGAGAGATCTTCGGGTTTGACCTGCACGAGATCGGTGCGGTTGAGGTACTCGAGCCCCAGCACGCGAAACACGTAGTCGATGATGCTCGTGCTCATCTTGACGTTCGGGTGATCGACCACGCCAAACGGCTCAAAACGCGTGAACGTGAACGTGTCAACGAAGGTTTCGAGCGGCACGCCGTATTGCAGTCCGAGGCTGACCGAGATCGCAAAGCAGTTCATCAGCGAGCGGAACGCCGCGCCCTCTTTGTGCATGTCGATGAAGATTTCGCCCAGCTCTCCACTCGGGTAGTCGCCGGTGCGAATGTAGACCTTGTGCCCCGCGACCTTGCCCTCGATGGTCATGCCCTTGCGGCGCACGGGCAGGCGATGACGCTGCCCCTTGATCGGCGTTGTCGAGAGGCTGCGGTCGCTCGCAAGCTGGCTCACGACCGGCACGGCGGGACCAGCGGCAACGGCAGCGGCGGCAAGCGGCGCGGCCGCGATGGCAGCAACGGCGGGCGCGTCGGCGGTCTTCTCGTCGGCCTTCTCATCCGACGCTTTGGTGTTGAGCGGCTGGCTCGCTTTGCAGCCGTCACGATAAAGCGCAATCGCCTTGAGGCCGAGCTTCCACGACTGAATGTAGATGTCGCGGATGTCTTCAACCGTCGCCTCGTTCGGCAGGTTGACCGTCTTCGAGATCGCACCCGAGATGAACGGCTGCGTTGCGGCCATCATCTTGACGTGACCCATCGGCGCAATAAATCGACGACCGGTTTTTCCGCAGCGATTCGCGCAATCAAACACGGGCAGGTGCTCGGCCTTGATGTGGGGTGCGCCCTCGATCGTAAGGCGTCCGCAGATGATCTCGTCGGCGGCGGCGATTTCACGGTTCGTAAACCCGACAGCCTTCAGCACGTTGAAGCCCGGCGCCGACCACTCTTTTTTGGTGAACCCAAGGCGCTCAAGCGCTTCATCGCCGAGAATATGCGGCATGAACGCGTTGGCGAGTTCAAACGCGGCCGGCAATGCCTTCTCAACCTTGTCGAGGTCTTCGTCGGTGAACCCCTTTTGAATCAGCACCGAGCGGTTGATGAACGGAGCCTCGACGAGCGTGTTGGTGCCGACGATGTAGGTGATGATGTCATCGACCTGGTTGTCGGTGTAGCCGAGCGACTTCAAGGCCGGTGCGACCGAGTTGTTGACGATCTTGAACGAACCTCCGCCCGCGAGCTTTTTGAACTTCACGATGGCGAAGTCGGGTTCGATGCCGGTCGTGTCGCAATCCATCAAGAGGCCGATGGTGCCTGTCGGGGCGAGCACGGTGGCCTGCGCGTTGCGGTAGCCGTGATGTTCACCGAGGTTGACCGCGAGGTCCCACGATTCGCGCGCGGCGTCGATAAGGCTCGTGAAGCGGGTGTTGTCGTAGGCGAGCTGGTATGCGGCGTCGCGGTGTTTGCGCATCACGCGCAAGAAGGGGTCGGCGTTTTTCGCATAGCCGGGGAAGGGGCCTTTGTCTTTGGCGGCGAGCGCGCTCATCGCGTACGCCTGACCGCACATGATCGCCGTCAGCGCACCGGCGACCGTGCGTCCGGCGTCGCTGTCGTAGGGCAGACCGAGACGCGTCAACAGCGCGCCGAGGTTTGCGTAGCCGAGGC
>CAZXXB010000066.1:0-4420 GCA_964644185.1 uncultured Myxococcota bacterium | reverse complement strand
ACGGTAGTCGTGGCTGTTCTGCGCGATCTGCTTCGTCGGGTAGCTCGCGAGATCGACGATAATCTCTTGTGCCAGCAAAAAGATGCGGCAGGCGTGGGCGTAGCCTTCGATATCGAAGGTACCGTCGTCGCTGAGAAACTTGACGAGGTTGACCGACGCGAGGTTGCAGGCCGAGTCATCGAGAAACATGTACTCGCTGCACGGGTTGCTGGCGTTGATGCGATCTGTGTTGGGGCAGGTGTGCCAGTCGTTGATCGTGGTGTCGAATTGCAGGCCGGGGTCGGCGCAGCTCCACGCCGCTTCGCAGATGCGGTTGAAGAGGTCGTCGGCCTTGAACATCTTGTGGACCGCGTCGGGGCGGGTGCGAAGCGTCGACTTCCACTCGCGGCCTTCTTCGACGGCGTTCATGTAGCCGTCGTTGACGCGCACCGAGTTGTTCGAGTTCTGCCCGCCGACGGTCTGGTACGCCTCGCCGTTGAAGTCGCTGTCGTAACCAGCGGCGATGAGGGCTTTGGCCTTGGTCTCTTCTTTGACCTTCCAGTTGATGAAGTCGTCGATTTCGGGATGGTCAACGTCGAGAATGACCATCTTGGCCGCGCGACGTGTGGTTCCGCCAGACTTGGTTGCGCCCGCACCCGCGTCGAGCACTTTGAGAAAGCTCATGAGGCCCGACGACGTTCCGCCGCCGGAGAGGTGTTCATAGCGCGAACGCAGGCGCGAAAAGTTGGTGCCGGTGCCTGAGCCGTATTTGAAAAGACGGGCTTCGTTCTTGACCAGCTCGAAGATGCTCATGAGGTCGTCATCGACGCTCTGAATGAAGCACGCCGAGCACTGCGGGCGCGTGTAGGCGTCGGCGGTCTCTTCGATTTTGTCGGTCGCCGCATTCCACGCCCAGTTGCCCCCTGTACCATCGATGCCGTAGCGGTGCAGGCCGCAGTTGAACCACACTGGAGAGTTGAACGCGCCGATCTGGTTGACGAGCATGTGCGACAGCTCGTCTTCGAATGCCTGCGCTTCAGCGGTCGAATCGAAGTAGCCGCCCTGCTGCTCGCCCGATTCGCGGATGGTCTTGGCGACGCGCTCGACAAGCTGGCGCACGCTGGTTTCGGTGCCGAGGGTTCCGTCGGCCTGCGGCACCCCCGACTTGCGGAAGTACTTCGAGACGGCGATGTCGGTGGCAAGCTGCGACCAACCTTCGGGCACCTCGACGTTATCCATCGCGAAAACGATCGAGCCGTCACGCTCTTTGATTTTCGACGCGCGCTTTGCGTAGACGACTTCGTCGAGCGGGTTCTTGTTCGGGCTTGTGAAACGACGGGCGATTTTCATTCTGCGTGGCCTCCCTCGGCGTCGGACAATTCGGGCATCTAAGTTTTTACTGCTCAGGTGTCACGCTTTCTACACTGAACGTGACGGGTTGCGCGATTTTTGTCGTTGCGGCGACGGTTTTGCGACCGTAGACGCACGACGTGCTTCGTGCTGGCGATTTTTACCGACAGGTAGCTCACCCCGAAGTACGGCTCGCCGTGAGGCGCGAGGGGTCTTCGTGTCGGCTACGTGTCAATGACCGTACAGAAAACCTAACGTTCGTGCTCTGAACCTGTCAAGAGCCAACCACAAGATATTGTGGTTGGCAAAAATTTTTCTCCTACTGGTAGTGGTTTTCTTCTGACGGCACCCTAGCTTCGGCGGTCAAGCCCCTGAAACCGAAAGCGATTTTTTGGGCTCGCTGAAAATTCCCACAGGTGCCGCGCAAGTCTCCACCCGCGACACACAGGCGCCCCACGATGTCACCCCGCTGAATCAACGCGGTTCTCCACGTTTTCCACCCCGACCTGTGGAAAACCCAGCGATACCGTGGGGATGCGTACCTGAACATGAACAGGCAGTTGGGGTCGATCTGCGGGCGCGCTCGCGGCTGCATTGCCTCGCGTGACGATGCGCCCGCTTTGCGGTGTGCGGCGCGATTCGGTAGACGTGTTCGCATCAACAAGACCGGGGCGCGTAGTGGGTGGGACCCAGGCGGAGCGAGAGCAGCACGATGAGCGGGAAGAGCATGAGCGAGAAGAGCACGACCGAATTCAACACCGACCCGGGCAGTGAAAGCAGAGCCCACGTCGCGACCGGGAGACGCGGCTTTTTGCAGGCCACCGCGGCGACGGCAGCGACGGTGCTGGCAGGGGCCCTTTCGGGCGCAACGCGCGAGGCGCAGGCCGCTGAGAGCGACAACTCAAAGGCACGGCTCGACGGCGTGCACCGCCTCGCGGTGGCAGCGCCGGGCCAGCACGTGCTGCCCCCGCTTCCGTACGCGAACAATGCGCTCGAGCCCTACATCGACGCAGAGACGATGATGTTGCATCACGACAAGCATCACGCCGCCTATGTGGCGGGGTTGAACGCGGCAGAACTCGCCCTCGCCGAGATGCACAAGACCGGCAAATACGACGCTGTCGCGGCGGTGAGTCGCGACCTCGCGTTCCATTTTGCGGGGCACTACAACCACGTCGTGTTCTGGAACGTGATGCGGGCGGCGAAAGAAGCAAAGCAGAAGCCCGAGGGGGCATTGCTGACGGCGGTCATGCGCGACTTCGGCAGCGTTGAGAATCTGCAGGCGCACTTCTCGGCGGCCGCGCTCAAGGTGGCCGGCAACGGCTGGGGGGCGTTGATGTATGCGCCGGTATTTGACCGGCTCTACGTCACGGCGTTTTCGAACCATCAGGATAACCAACTCACCGCGGCGGTTCCGCTCTTGTTGTGTGACGTGTGGGAACACGCGTACTACGTGACGTATCGCAACAACCGCGGTGAGTACCTGAAGCAGTGGTGGAACGTCGTCGACTGGGCAGCGGTCGAGGCGCACTACGCGGCGCACACGCAGGGTAAGCGGGCATGACGATTCAAAGCATGACAGGGTTTGGGCGATCAGCATCAAGCGCCGGGGTCTACGGCTTCGCGGTTGAGGTGCGCTCGGTGAACCACAAATTCTGCGAGGTGCGCACGCGACTTCCGGGACATCTCGCGGTGCTTGAGTCGCGCATCGCGGGGCTTGTACGCGACCGGCTTGAACGCGGGTTCGTCGATGTCACCGTACGCATCGAAGGGGCCAAGCGCGCGGTGGGTAAGCCCGTTGTGAATCGTCCACTGGCCGAAGCGTATGGCGCCGCGTGGCGCGAACTTGCGATGCTCGAACACAGCAACCCAACGCCGCCGATTGAGTGGCTCGCCGCACAACCCGACGTGCTCGCGTTTCACGCCGATGATGAAGACATCGAGGCACAATGGAACGAGCTGCACGGGGCACTCGATACGGCGCTGCAGCGGCTCACGGTGATGCGCGGTGTCGAGGGGGCGGCGCTCGCCACAGACCTTGAAGAACGGCTTGCCGCAATCGAAGCCCACACGGCCGAGATACGGGCGCGGGCGCCGACGATTGCCCCGATGCTTGCCGAAAAGCTGAACAAGAAGCTTGATGCGTTGATCGCAAAGTCGCGCGGTGACGCGATTGACCCTTCGCGACTTGCGCATGAAGCGGCGCTGCTCGCCGAACGTGCCGATATCGAAGAAGAGGTGACGCGGCTCTCGGCACACTGCGCGCAGTTTCGCACCGCGCTTGCGAGCAACGAGCCGGTGGGGCGCACCCTCGATTTTCTGACTCAGGAGATCAACCGCGAGGCAAACACGATTGCGTCAAAGTCGCCCGATCTCGACGTGACCCGACTCGCGATGGCGCTCAAAAGCGAAATTGAGCGTGTGCGTGAACAGGTGCAGAACGTACGGTGACGTGTGACGCGAGCATGGGGGTGCGCCGATGAAGCTCAACGAAAAGCCGGGTTTGCTGCTGGTGATGAGCGCTCCATCCGGGGCGGGTAAATCGACCCTCACGAGGCGGCTGCTCGACGAGGTCGGCGATTGCGTATTGTCGGTGTCGGCGACGACCCGTGCCCCACGTGCGGGTGAGGTCGATGGCGTACACTACCACTTCATCACACACGAAAGTTTTGAGGCCCGGGTGCGTGACGGTGAGTTCATCGAACACGCGCGTGTGCACGCGAACTACTACGGTACGCCACGCGCGAACGTGACCGAGCAGGTGCGCGCGGGCAAGGTGGTGCTGCTCGACATCGACGTGCAGGGGGCGGCTCAGGTACGCGAGCGGTGGCCCGACCCGGTGCTGGTCTTTGTCGCTCCGCCATCGGTTGAGGTGTTGGAGGCGCGGTTGCGTGGGCGTGGTACCGAGAGTGAAGAGCAGATTGCGCTGCGTCTCGCGAACGCTCACACCGAAATGGCGCGGATGGGTGAGTTCGACTACGTGATTGTCAACGATGACCTCGACGCGGCCTACCGAGAGCTGCTCTCGGTCATCGCCGCCGCGCGCGCCCGCACGAGTCGCCGCCGCGCGTGATGGTGCGCGTCACGGCGC
>CAZXXB010000065.1:7710-16503 GCA_964644185.1 uncultured Myxococcota bacterium | reverse complement strand
GGGGGGGGGGGGGGGGGGGGGGGGGGGGGGGGGGGGGGGGGGGGGGTCTGGTTGGCATGGGTGGGAAAACGCGCTACACAGCCGCGCGCGCCGTCGAGGGGGCTTTGAGCGCGCGGGATGCGATGAGAACCTCATTTGCCATCAAAGCTGTCTTCGCCGTCTGCGCCTTCGCGAGCATGGCGGGGCTGTTGGCGTGGAAGCACTACGACAACACGGTGGTCGCCGAGCGCAAGCAGACGCTGCTTGTGGAGTCGGAGAAAAACCGGATGCGGGCGGCGTTTTCTCCGATACGGCAGTCGGGGGCGGCGCCGAAGTTTGATCTTGAGGCGATGACGGGGGGGCGCGTGGCGCTCGATGCGTACCGGGGCAAGTATGTGATGGTGAATTTCTGGGCGACGTATTGCGCGCCGTGTCTGCGCGAGTTGCCGAGCATGTATCAGGTGACGCGCAAGTATGCCGACAAGCCGTTTGCGGTGGTGGCGATCAGCGTTGATGATTCGTGGGAGCCGGTGAAGGAGTTGTTTTTGAAGCGGATTGGCCGGGCGCCGCCTTTTCCGATTGCGCTTGACCCTGAGTCGAAGCTGGCGCACGAGTTTGGCACGCAGAAGATACCCGAGACGTACATCATCGACCCCGCGGGGAACGTGGTGGATAAGTTCGTGAGCGAGCGCGACTGGAACAGCGCCATCGCTCACGAATATTTTGAGAAGCTCTTCGCCGATGGGGCGTGAGCCGCGCCGTCACGGGACGGGGCATGTGGTGCGCGAATCTGAGCAGGCGGTGGCGTTGTAGGCCTCGTTCCAACAGTCGGTCGTGGTGCCGACACCGCTGAGATAGTCTTCGATGATGCAGGTCTGGAAGGCGTTGTCGCCGGCAGAGCCGAACATGCAGTCAACGAGGTTGAGGTAGTTGCCAATCTCGGTTTCGTTGGTGGCGATGCCGTTGCAGCGTGCCGTGCAGTCGTCGCGGATGAGGAAGGTTTCGTTTTCGGAGATGTAGCGTTTTTCGGTGGCGCAGGCTTTGAGGCATGCGCCGGCGTTTTCGCACTGGTTTCCGATGCAGGTTGGGGTCTGGAAGGCGGGGTCTTGCGAGAGGGTGCAGGTGCCCGCGGTGACGTCGCAGGTGCCGACGACGCAGGCGGCTTTGCACTCGCTGTCGTTGTCGGTGGTGGTGAACGACTCGGCGACGCACTCGACGGGTGGTGCGGTGTCGCGGCAGGCGCGCGCGGCACCGTCGCAGATGAAGAAGCTGGAGCCTAGCGCGGTACCGGTGTAGGCCGACTCGTAGCAGAGGTAGAGTTGGTTGATGTCGAAGGCGAAGGCGGCGCAGAGGTTGGTGGCGCAGGTGTCGAGGTTGGCGTAGTTGGCGGCGTCCTGGCCGGTCATGGCCTGGGCGGTCTTGCAGGTGTCGATGCACTCACGCAGTTTTTCGGTGTCTCCACCGGTGGCGGGGTTTGCTTTTTCGTCGTAGCAGGGGGCGACGCAGTTGTCGAGGTTTTCGCCGCAGAAGGTGGGTGTGGTGCATCTGCCGAGTGAGCAGGCGCTGTTGGGGGCGCTGCATTTCACGCCGCAGGCTCCGCAGTTGTTGGGGTCTTCGTAGAGGGGGGCTTCGCAGCCGTTTGCGTCTTGTGTGTCGCAGTTTTCGGTGGGCGATGCGTAGTTGCCCCCACTGCTGGTGCAGGCTTTGAGAAAGCAGGCACCGGTGCTGGCGTTGCAGCCGCCGATGGCGCCGGGGAACTGCTTTGTGCAATCGACGAATTTCTGGGTGAACGAGCAGGTGCCGGAGATGGCGTTGCAGTTGCCGGGGACGGCCCAGGTCTGCTGGGTGTCGAGGAAGCACGAGCTTGCGGGTGGGGTATAGCACTGGGTGTAGTCGCAGGCTTTGAGTCCGAAGCGGGAGAGGCCGATGAAGCCGCGGCTGAGGTCGTTGACGGTGCCGATTTTCTGCGAGCCTTTGGTGAGGGTGGCGACGCTCTCGTTGGGTGCGTTCCAGTAAATGACGTAGCTTGAGCCGGTGTTGGTGGTGGGGAAGGTGAGCTCGGCGGGTTGCGCGAGATCGATGGTGGGGGTGAACTCGTAGTAGGGCGAGGTTTGCTCGACGGGGCTGGGTGGGTCAGCGAAGTAGGTGCGGTCGTAGACTTTGAGGGTGATGTCGGTGGCTTTGGTGACGGCACCCGGGGGGATGGAGAGCTGGAAGCCGTCTTTGGTGGTGACGAGGGTTGGTTTGTCGGGGAAGATGGTGAACTCGACGGCTTCGAGCAGGTCGGTGGTGCAGGTGAATCCGTCGCCGGTGTAGTCGGGTTTGCAGGTGCATTTGCCGCCATCGGCTTCGTTGCTGCAGGTGGCGTTTTCGTCGCAGTTGGGTGGCTCGAAGGTGCAGAAGTCGAAGGCGCAGGTGGTTCCATCGCCGAAGTATTCGGGGCCGTTGCAGGTGCAGAAGACGTCGCCGTCGGTGAGGTCGCACGAGGCGTTTTCGTCGCAGCCACCGTTATCGGTGAGGCAGAGGTCGAGGTAGCAGGTGAGTCCGTCGCCGACGTAGCCTGTGGGGCAGATGCAGGTGGTGGTGGTGCCGTCTGAGTCGCAGGTGGCGAGTGCGTCGCAGCCGCCGTTGTCGGTGAAGCAGGGGTTGGCGACGCAGGTGATTCCATCGCCGATGGCTTCGTCGGGTTTGCAGGTGCAGGTGGGGATGCCGTCGGTGCCGTCGCAGAGTGCGAGGTCGTCGAATCCACCGTTGTTGGTTTCGCAGGGGTTGGCGGTGGTGTCGACGTTTGCGCCGCCGAAGATGCTGAAAGCGGTGGTGGTGAAGGTGATGGTGTCGTTGGCGAAGGCGGCGTCGTTTGCGGCTTTGGCCCAGCTCGTGTCGAGGTCGTTGTCGCGGCGCAGGGCGACGGCGGTGGCGGTGGGGGCCGCGGTGGTTGCGAGGGCGATGGTGGCGGGCAGCGCGAGTGTGGTGCCGTGGGGTGTGATGGTGAGGTATCCGGTGAGGAAGGTGGCGCCGGGGGGTGCGGCGACGGAGGAGGAGTCGGCGATGGTGGCGGTGAAGTCGGTGGCGGTGGTGACGGCGCCGGCGGGGAAGGTGATGGTGGCGCCGAGGAGCTCGATGGTTCCGCCGGTGGCGGGGATGTTTACGGTTGCGGTGGTGGGCAGGTCGTCGTCGTCGTCGTCGGTTGAGGTGGCGTCGTCGTCGTCGTCGGTTGAGGTCGCGTCGTCGTCGTCGTCGGTTGAGGTGGCGTCGTCGTCGTCATCGGTTGAGGTGGCGTCGTCGTCGTCGTCGGTTGAGGTCGCGTCGTCGTCGTCATCGGTTGAGGTCGCGTCGTCGTCATCGCCGGTTGAAGTCGCGTCGTCGTCATCGTCGGTTGAAGTCGCGTCGTCGTCATCGCTCGAATCATCATCATCGTCGTCGCCATCATCATCGTCGTCGGTTGACGTGGCGTCGTCGTCGTCGGTGGCAGAGCCTGTGTCGGTACCGGTGCCGGTGTTGGTGCCGGTGTCGTCGTCGTCATCGTCTCCGCAGGCAGAGAGGGTGAGCGAGGCGAAGGCGAGGGTGAAGAGGGTGAGACGAAAGACGGACATGGTGATGCTCCAATAGCGTGACGAGGAGAACGAGCCGAGAACGAGGCGGCGTGACGGCGTGCGACTGGCGAGCCGGGGGCACGGGTGTGACGCAGCAAGAGAACGCTTGGGGTAGACGCTATGCGTTGGTGATTACGGTGACAAGAAGATTGCGTATCGAAGAATTTTGATGGGGCGAGGGCGGGACGAGGCTTATTTGATCATGACGGCGCCGAAGCCGAGCGAGATGTAGCTCTGGTGCTGCAACGGGTCCCACGCGCCTTCGAGGCCGAACCAGATGCGCTCGAATGACCAGAAGCGCATGCCGACGAGCGGGGTTCCGAGGTCGACGCGCGTGTCGTTGGGGGCAAATTGCAGGTCGAAGTCGAGGCCGAGGTAGGGGTTGAAGATGCCCCAGCGTTTGTCGAAGAGCAGGGTCACGTCGAGTCCGCCGCCCTGGGTCTGTTGCCAGTGGCCGCCTGTTGCGATGGCGATGTTGGGCCACCACTGGCCCTCTTCTTCTTCGAGGACGCAGAATTTGACGCCGCCGCCGTAGTACTGGTCGGCGTGTCCCATGCCGAAGCCGAAACGTCCGAAAAGGGAGACGCCGCGGAAGGTGCCGATGCCGAGGTGCATGTTGCCGGTGAAGTTTTGATCTTCGAAGTGATAGATCGGCTGCATCGCGAAGTAGAGTTGGAGGGGCTCGTAGACGCGTGCGGTGTCGAAGAGTTGCGCGTGGGCCGGGGCGGGGGTGGCGAAGGTGGCGGCGGCGCAGAAGGTGAAGGCGAGCGCGAGCACGAGGCGGCGCAGGGGCGCGACACGGGTGGCGGCGCGGGGTGCGGTGCGCTGGGCGACGTGAGCGACGACGACGGTGTGGGTGGGGTGTAGCGCCTGCATGACAGGGCGGGTCTACACCGGCGACGGCGCGCGTCCTCAAATTGGCCGCGTGGTGGGGGGCTGACCGTATGCCCACCCGTTGCCGTTGTGGCTTGGCGGACTTATACACTTCGCCGCCATGCGCTTTGAGACGCCGTGGGCGCTCGCCCTGTTAGCCTTGATACCTGTGTTTGTCGTGTTCGCGGTTCGCGATGCACGGTGGCGTCGTGCGCGGTTTGCGGCGCTCGCCGACGAGCATCTGCGGCATGACCTCGTGCAGGGGTTGATTCCGGCGCGGGCTTTGTGGCGGTCGGTGCTGCTGATTTTCGCGTTTGCGCTGACGGTGACGGCGCTTGCACGTCCGCAGTTTGGGGGGCGGACGGAGTTGAGCAAGGTGCGGGGGGTTGACGTGGTGATTGCGATTGACGCGAGTCGGTCGATGCTGGCGCAGGATATTCGTCCGGACAGGCTGTCGCGGGCGAAGCTGGAGTTGCTGAGTTTGCTTGAGGGGTTGCGGGGTAATCGGGTGGGGCTGGTGGTGTTTGCGGGTGAGAGTTTTGTGCAGTGTCCGCTGACGACCGATGTGGGGGCGGCGCAGTTGTTTTTGCGGGCGGTGGATACCGAGTCGGTGGCGCAGGGGGGCACGGCGATTGCGGCGGCGATCACGAACAGCGTGAATGTGCTCGAGGGGGCGAAGGTGTCGGGGCAGCGGAACCGGGTGATTGTGCTTCTGACCGATGGTGAAGACCACGAGGGTGATCTCGACAAGGCGCTTTCGCTGGCGAAAGAAAAGGGGGTGGTGGTGCATACGGTGGGGGTGGGGAGCACGGTGGGTGAGCCGATACCGATGTTTACCGAGGATGGGCGTCCGGCGGGGTATTTGCGAGATGATGCGGGCAAGACGGTGATGTCGCGGATGAATGAGGGGTTGCTGGCCGAGATTGCGCAGAAGGGGGGCGGTTTGTTTGTGCGGTCGACCGACCTCGAGCTGGGGCTTGGGCAGATTGCGGAGGCGGTGGATGCGATGGAGAAGAGCGAGCTTGAGTCGCGGCTGCGGCGGCTTTACGACGAGCAGTATCAACTGGTGTTGTTTCCCGCGTTTGTGGCGCTTCTGGGGGCGATGATGTTGCGGGGTGCGCGGGTGCGTGGTGCGGCGGCGTTGCTGGCGGTGATGCTGACGAATGCGTCGTTCACCCCGTTTACGCGTGAAGACCCGGATGTGAAGGCGGGCAATGCGAGTGCGGCGGCGGGTGATTATGATGGGGCGCTGAAGCACTACAACGAGGCGCTGAAGCGGAATCCGATGAATCCGCGCGTGCATTATGATCGGGGGATTTCGCTTTACAAAAAGGGTGAGTTTGAGGCGGCGCGGGAGGCGTTTTTGCGGGCGGTGGACAGGACGGAGCCGACGTTCAAGGCCGATAATTTTTTCAATCTCGGCAACGCGAATTTGCAGTTGGGGCGGCTCGAAGACGCGATTGATGCGTACAAGCGGGCGTTGAAGGCGAACGCGAAGCATCAGCCGGCGCGGCGGAATCTGGAGATTGCGCTGCGGCAGAAGCGCGAGCAGGAAAAGCAGCAGAAGCAGAAGGAGCAGGAAGGGAAAGACGGCGAGAAGTCGGGCGACGAGAAGAAGGAAGGCGAGAAGGGCGACGAGAAGAAAGACGGTGAGAAGGGTGACGAGAAGGGTGACGGTGAGAAGAGCGACGGTGAGAAGGGTGATGGCGAGAAGGGCGACGAAGGCGAGCCGGGCAAGAGCGCGCAGCAGAATCCGGAAGAGAAGAGCGGGGGTAGTGGCGACGAAAATCAGGAAGAGGGTGGCGACGAGGGCAAGGCTTCGCCACAGGCGAAAGACGGAGAAGAGGGCGACGAGGGGGCGAGCGGTGCCGGGGCAGCGGGGGCGGCGGGTGAAGAGGGTGAGACGGGCGAGGCGATGGCTCCGACGAGGGCTGAGGGGCTGCGCGTGCTCGATGCGCTGAAAGAGCGCGAGGGGGCGCTGAAGGTGGTTCCATTTGGCAGGCGTGAGCAGGTGAAGGGCCGCGCGTCGGGTAAGGGGTGGTGATGATGGTGCGCGCTGCGGTTGCGTCGGTGGTGCTGGCGGCGACGCTTTGCGCGGGTGAGGTGCGTGCGGCGGAGGCGAGCGTGACGGCGAGTCTCGATCGCAGCTCGGTGGGGGTGGGCGACGCGTTTACGTATGTGCTCGAAGTGGTGACCGATGGGGCCGACGCGCGGGTGATTGATTATGGGGGGTTGCCGGAGAAGTTTGCGCAGGAGGGGGTGTCGACCTCGACGTCGACGTCGATCTCGTTTTCGGGCGGTGGTGTGCGGCAGCAGCGGTCGGTGACCTACATGGTGCGGTTGCGCGCGGGTGAGGTGGGGACGTTTCGGCTGAAGCCGTCGGTGGTTGAGGTCGATGGGAAGCGTTATTCGTCAAATGCGCTCGAGGTGAGCGTGCTTGCGGCGGGGTCTTCGCCTGCGCCGCAGCCGGGTGCGCAAGGTGGTGGGCCGCAAGGTGGAGGTGGGCGGCAGGGGGCGGGGCCTGACCCGTTTGCCGACCCGTTTGACCCGTTTGGGGCGATGGACCCGTTTACGCAGCCGCAGCGGGCTCCGGCGCGGGAGTCGGATGTGTTCGTGCGGATGGTGGTGCCGAAGACGGAGGTTTATGAGGGCGAGGGGTTTGTCGTGAGTCTGTACGCGTACACGGCGATTCCGGTGGCGAATTTGAATCCGCGTAAGCCGGCGTTTGACGGCTTTTGGGAAGAGGGTTTGACGGTGCCGCAGCAGGCGCGGGGGAGCACGCAGCGGGTCGGCAACCGGATGTATAATGTTTATCTGGTGAGTCGCAGCGTGCTGTTTGCGTTGCGGGCGGGGCAGGTGACGATACCGGCGGTGGAGGCCGAGATTGAGACGGCGCGGGGTGGGTTTTTTCGGCTGGGGCCGGGGACGGTGCTGCGGCGTCGCAGTGAGCCGATTGAGATGACGGTGAAGCCGTTGCCCGAGGCGGGTAAGCCGCGTGGGTTTGATCGCTCGCGGGTGGGTAAGCTCGTGCTGACGACGGAGGTTGAAGACGTGCTACCTGTCGCGGGTAAGCCGTTGACGGTGCGGGTTTCGCTCAACGGCACGGGTAACCTGCGCAACATGGCGCTGCCGAAGCTGCCGTTGTCGCCCGATTACAAGGTGTATCCACCGACGGCGAGTGAAGAGCTTGGGCCGCAGCGGAATGGGGAGTTTGGTGGGACGCGGAGTGCTGATTATCTGATTGTGCCGCTGCGTGACGGTGAGGTGGTGGTGCCCGAAATGGGGTTTGACTATTTCGACCCGAGCGATGGGACGTATGCGCGCAGCACGGCACCCGCTTTGAGGTTGCGGGTGCAGCCGGGAACGGTCGACCCGGCGTTGCTGGCGCAGCAGCGGAGTCAGGCGGCGAGTGCGGTTGATTCGGCGACGGCGACGGCGCAGTCGCGTGGATCCGTGGCGGGCGGTGCAGTGGCAGAGGGCGATGCGACGCAGGTGGCGGTGGGTGAGGCGGCGCTGAAGGCGTTGCGGTATCCGGTCAGGTTTGTGCGCGCCGAGAAAGAGCCGGTGCATGAGAAGTGGTTTCACTGGCTAGTGTTGCTGACGCCGGTGGTGGCGGGGGTGTCGTTGGCGGGGGTGTCGTTGGCGCGGCGTCGGCGTGAGCCCGAGTCGGTGCGGCGGCAGCGTGAGCAGATGGCGGCGTGGCGGGTCGAGGTCAAGGCGCTCGCGGCGATGACGTCGAGTGAGTTTGCGGTCGCGGCGTTGCGGGCGCTGCATACGCTGGGTGAGGCGGCGACGGGTGAGCCGGTGCGGGCGTTGACGCATGAGGCGTTGACGGCGGCGTTGACGGGTGGGGGGTTGAGTGGCGAAGAGGCGGCGTCGGTCACGCGGGCGATCGCGTGGTGTGAGGCGGCGCGGTATGCGGGTGGCGCCGGTGGGGCGGGGGCGCAGGGTGAAGAAGAGCAGGTGCGCGCGACGTTGGCGATGCTGCTCGAGCGGGCAGAAGCGCGCACGCGGGCGCAGGCGGTGGCGCGGGCGCGAGGGGCAGGCAATGGCAATGGCAGTGGCGGCGCGGCGCTGGGTGCGGTGGTGGCGCTGTCGCTCTTGGCGGGGCAGTTTGTGGCGGGTGAGGCATTGGCCGAGAACATCGACGCGGGCGAGGCGGTGGCAGGGGGCGACGTGAGTGACGCGGCGTTGCAGGCGCTGTTGCAAGAGGGGGTCGAGGCGTATTTGCGCGGCGATTTTGCGGTCGCGCGGGGGCGGTTTGAGCAGGCGGTGTCGAGCGGGCTTGCGGGCGCGGATCTGTTTTACAATCTGGGGTTGGCGCGTTACCGGGCGGGTGAGGCGGGGC
>CAZXXB010000065.1:5871-7694 GCA_964644185.1 uncultured Myxococcota bacterium | reverse complement strand
GCGGCGTTTGAGCGGGCGATTGCCGAGGGGGCGGGTGATGATGCGGCGTTCAATTTGCGGCTCGTGCTGAGTGAGCTTTCGCAGCGGTTTTCGGATGCGATCGATGGAGGCGACATTGCGGGGTATGGGTTTTTCGTGCGGGCGGGAGGGGCGACAACGCAGTGGCTTTTCGCGGTGGTTTATCCGTTGAGTTTTGGGCTTGCGACGGTGTGGTTGCTTGCGGGTAAACGGCGGCGGGCGCGGTTGCTGGTACCCGCGATAGTGGTGGTGTTGGTGGCGATGCTTACGGGGGTGTTTTCGGCGGGGCGGTATTATTACAGCGAGCGGGCGGTGCCGTTGACCGTGGGTTCGCGCGAGCCGGTCGCGGTGCGTGAGGGGCCGCATTCGGGGTTTGCGGTGGCGTTTTATGCGCGTCCGGGAGCGAGGGCGCTGGGGTATGAGGCGCTGGATGATCATGTGCGGGTGCGGTTGCCGAATGGGCTGACGGGGTGGGTTGCGCGGCGCGAGGTTGCGTGGGTGCTTGTGCCGCCGTTTTGACGGGTTTCGTTTCGGTGGGGTCTTGAGGGCGGGTGACGCGCGTGGGCGGGTCGGTGACGATGAGCGGGCGATGACGCGGCTCGTCACAAGATGTTAGTTAAAACGTCATTTTTTTAACGACAGTGCGCGAATGAGTCGCTAGCATTGAGTCGTGAGGTGGGGTGCCTGTCTGCGGTCGCGACCTTGCCCGGTGGCGGCTGCCTCACAAGGAGGCTCTCATGGCGACATGGATACGCGTACGTAACGTAGCGGATGAAACGCTTGAGCGGGCGCCGGGGTTGGGGTCTGAGGGTGCGGCGCGGCAGGTTGAGGTACCTGCGCGCGAGCTTCCGCAAGGGGTGGAGTGGCGAGGTTTCGACCTGAGCGATTTGATGGTGTTTGCGACGCTTGGGCTTGCGCTGTCGGGGATGTTTGGTGGGTTTTCGATCTAGGCGTTCTGGTTTCGGTCGCGTCTGACCGGGGTGACGAGAGGCGCGTTGGCGGGCTGCGGCGTCGATGGGTCGCTCGGCGAGAGGGCGGGCAAGAGGGGCGGGCAAAAGAGCGCCGCACGGCGGTACGCCAGACGGCAAGAGGCCACGCGGTCGGAAGGGGCCACGCGGATAATTGGAAGCAGATGAAAACAGAAACGCACCCGGAGGGGTGCGTTTTTTGTTGGTGCCAGGAGAGGGACTCGAACCCCCGACACGGCGGATATGAACCGCCTGCTCTAACCAGCTGAGCTACCCTGGCGCGTGGTGCTTTCGCCCCGTCGCGAAACGGGGCCGCTAGCTAGCGCCGCCGGGGGTGGCGTGTCAACACCCGGCGCGTGCCAGTGGAGCGCGCATGGTGCGGTGCGGCAGTGACGCGAGGCCGGTGCGGAGGTGGACGGCGGTGGATGGTGGGGGTGGTGGGTGAACTGCATTCAGTGGGGTGCATAAAAATCGTCGTTTTTTCGCCGAGTTAGCCATGCCTAAGACGACGCGGCGCGTTGCCCCTGCCGCGCAGGTTTGCTATTCACCGAGCCCGGAGAAGAATGCCATGACCCTCGCAATGCTCGCCCTGCTCGCCGCTACCCTCGGTCTGTTTTCATGGACCGCTCGTCGCCGCCTTTTGATTCTCACCACGGGCAAATACGAAGTCCGCTGGGATGACGTGCCCGAGCGGGTGGCGCGGACGTTGAAGTTCGCGTTTGGGCAGCGGCGGCTGCTGCGCAAGTGGGAATTCTGGTCGGGGTTTTCACACGCGCTGATTTTTGGTGCGTTCGTGACGCTGGCGTTGCGCACGGGGATGCTCGTCGGCATGGGGCT
>CAZXXB010000065.1:4607-5861 GCA_964644185.1 uncultured Myxococcota bacterium | reverse complement strand
CGACTTCATTGATGCCCACGTGCTGCCGTTGCAGCTCTACATCGCGCTGAAAGATACGGTGGCGTTGCTGGCGCTCGTCGGCATCGCGATTGCGCTGTATCGGCGCATCGTCGTGCGTCCAGACCGGTTGAATCTGTCGCTTGAGGCGATCGCGATTCTGGGGTGGATTGCGATGCTGATGCTGACCGATTTTCTTTTCGACGCGGCGCGGTTTGCGTTGCTCGATTCGACGGGTCAGGAGATTCACGAGCGGGGTTTTGCCTACGTTGGCACGCTGCTCTACCCACTGTTCAAGGCGGCATACACGCCGGCGCAGCTCAACGTGTTGCAGCATGTGGGGTTCTGGACGCACGTGACGCTGGTGCTGCTGTTTTTGAATTACCTTCCGTACGGCAAGCATTTTCACGTGCTGACGTCGATACCGAACGTGTTTTTGTCGAGCACGAAGCCGAAGGGTCGGCTGTCGTACCAGAACCTGGGGTTGCAGGAGAAAGATCCGCCGCAGGAAGACGAAGACGACATGTCGATGTTTGGCGTGTCGAAGGTGGAAGATTTTTCGTGGAAGCGGATGCTCGACATGTACACGTGCACCGAGTGTGGGCGCTGCACGGCGAATTGTCCGGCGACGTTGTCGGGTAAGCCACTCGACCCGAAGAAGCTGATTTTGAATCAGCGCGACTACGTGTACGACCACGCGAATTCGCTGGTTGAGCTTGCGCAGTTGAAGTTGAAGGACCCGAAGGCGGCGAAAGAGTACGCCGAGAAGATGGAACGTCCGGCGCTGATTGATGACGTGGTGACGAAAGACGTGTTGTGGTCGTGCACGACGTGTCGTCACTGCGCCGAGGCGTGCCCGGTGTTTATCGAGCACGTCGACAACATTCTCGACATGCGGCGGTATCTGGTGCAGGCGGAGAGCGATTTCCCCAAGGAGTTGCAGCGGACTTTTAAGGGGATGGAGCAGAACAACAACCCGTGGAACATCGGGTCGAACAAGCGTGCTGACTGGGCGAAGGGTGAGGAGGTCAAGATCATTGGTGAGCTCGACGACGACGAGCGCAAAGAGGTCGAGTACCTGTTCTGGGTGGGGTGCGCGGGCAGCTACGACAACCGCAACATCAAGATCAGCAAGTCGCTGGTGAAGATTTTGAATGATGCGGACGTGAAGTTCGCGATTTTGGGTAACGAAGAGGGGTGCAGCGGCGATTCGGCGCGGCGCGCTATGGAGCAGGCCGCACTGGCGTTGACCGATTC
>CAZXXB010000065.1:0-4597 GCA_964644185.1 uncultured Myxococcota bacterium | reverse complement strand
GAACGCCGAGACGATCAACGGGTATGGGGTGAAGAAGATTGTGACGGGGTGTCCGCACTGCTTCAACACGCTGAAGAATGAGTATCCGGATTTTGGTGGCAACTGGGAGGTCGAGCACCACACGGATTTGATTCACAAGCTGATCAAAGACGGGCGGGTGAAGCTTGAGAAGCCGGTGGAGCAGGAAGTGACGTTCCACGACTCGTGCTACATCGGGCGGTACAACGATTCGTATGACCGTCCGCGCGAGATACTTGAGGCGATACCGGGCGTGAAGCTGAAAGAGATGGAGCGGTCGCGCGAGCTTGGGATGTGCTGCGGTGCGGGTGGTGCGCGGATGTGGATGGATGAGCACAGCCCGCGCAAGGTGAACCACATGCGGCTCGAGCAGGCGATGGATACCGAGGCGAAGACGCTGGCGTCGTCGTGTCCGTTCTGTATGACGATGTTTCACGATGCGATGAGCGCGAAAGACGTGAAAGAGCAGGTGACGAACCTCGACGTGGCCGAGCTTGTGGTGCAGTCGATGCGCGAGACGCCGAGTGGCGCGAAGCCGACGGATGCGTGAGTGTGCGTGGGTGTGCGTGGGTGTGATGGGTTCGGCGTGGGCGGGTGAACGTGTCGGCGTGGGTGCGGTGGGTGTATGTGTGTTAGGGTGAGGTCTCGTAGCGCCGCGTGCATGCACCGGCGGGGGAGGCACACACGATGGGGACGACGCTCGGTACGAAGCAGGGCAGGCAGCGGATAGGGGTGTTGGGGGCGGGCAACTGGGGCACGGCGATTGCGAAGGTACTGGCTGAGAAGGGCCACGATGTGACGCTGTGGTCGTTTGAGGCCGAGGTGGCGGCGGCGGTGAATGAGCGTCACGAGAACACGCGGTATCTCGCGGGTTTTAAGCTTCCGGAAAATTTGCGGGCGACGACGAGCGCGGTTGAGGCGGTCGACGGGATGCAGACGATTTTTCAGGTGACGCCGAGTCATGGCGTGCGGGCGTTGATGCGTGAGGTGGCCGAGGCGATACCGCATGACACGCCGATTGTGAGCGCGACGAAGGGTATTGAGAACGAGACGCTGATGACGGTGAGCGAGGTGCTCGAAGATGTGTTGCCCGAGCGGCAGCATCCGTATCTGGTGTTTTTGGGGGGGCCGTCGTTTGCGCGGGAGGTGGCGGATGGGTCTCCGACGGCGGTGATTCTGGCGGGTCAGTGGGAGCGGATAGTGATGCGGGTGCAGGAGACGATGAAGGTGGGGTTTATGCGGAGTTATCGGACGAACGACGTGCCGGGCGTCGAGATGGGTGGGGCGATAAAGAATGTGCTGGCGATTGGGGCGGGGGCGGTCGAGGGGATGAAGCTGGGGCACAACACGCTTGCGGCGGTGATTACGCGGGGGCTTGCCGAGATGACGCGGCTGGCGGTGCAGAAGGGTGCGAATCCGCTGACGCTGGCGGGGCTCGCGGGGATGGGTGATCTTGTGCTGACGTGTACGGGGCCTTTGTCGCGCAATCGGACGGTGGGGTATCAGCTGGGGTTGGGTAAGTCGCTCGACGAGGTGTTGGCGAGCATGCAGATGGTGGCCGAGGGGGTGAAGACGGCGCGTGCGGTGCATGACCTTGCGGCGCGGTACGGGACCGACATGCCGATTTGTGAGTCGGTCTATCGGGTGTTGTACGAAAACCTCGACCCGGCGACGGCGCTGTTGTCGATTTTGTCGCGCGACCAGCGTGAAGAGTGGAGACTCATGTGAGGCTTTTTGGGTGGCGCGTGGGTGTGTGGGGCGGGGCTGGGTGGTCTCTCGGCGGGTGTCTGGTCGCGGCAACAGGGGTGTTGGCGGGCGGGTTGATGAGTGCGGGGTGTAACTACGCGAAGGTGGCCGATGAGTTTGGTGGTGGGGCCGACGACGATGCCGCGGCGACGGGCGAGACCGATGTGGATGTAGCGGACCCGCGCGAGGGGTTGATCGGTGAGGTGGCGTGCGAGCGCCCTGCCCCGCCAGATTGCGAGCGGGCGCTGGATGATGATGAGGCGGCGGCGCGTGACGCGCTTTTGGGTGAGTGGGTTGCGACGCGGCGGCTCGCACGCAACGAGTGCGCGCAGATTGCGAGCGTGATTGATGAGGGCGATGCGACGAATCCATGTGTGGCGCGTGGGCTTGTGGGGTTGGCGGCGCTGACGGAGGTGACGGCACCGCTGACGGTCGAGGCTGTCGGGGCTTCGTGCGTGCGGGTTTTCGTTGGGGATGATGTCGGTGATTTTGCCGATGTGGGCGGGGTGGTGGCGGCGATGAGCGGCGAGGTGGCGCGTGGGTGCGACGTGGTTGCGATGGGTGGTGTTGATGCGGGTGCTGAGGCGGGTGGTGAGGCGGGCGCGGTGCGCAGGGTTGAGGTGTATCGCGATGGGGCTGGCGGGCTGAGCGGTATCGTGACGACGAGTTATGCGGCACCCGAAGGTTACGTGGTGCAGGTGGTGGTGCGGGTGACGGGTTTTCGGTAGACGCGCGGGAGGTGTGAGGTGCGAGGTGTGAGGTGCGAGGTGCGAGGTGTGATGTGCGGGGTGCGGGGTGCGGGGTGTGATGTGTGGGGCGGGGGGGGGGGGGGGGGGGGGGGGGGTGCAGCGCGAGCGTTGACAGCGGGGGTCAATGGGGTTAGGCGCAAAGTCTAGTTTATCGCTCGACATTGCACCGACGGGGCCGATTGCGACGCAGGGTCTCGGTAGCGCGGGACCCGGTACCGCGGGATCCGATAGCGCGGGGCAGAGGCGTCGGGCGAAGGGGAACCGACCGTGCGCCTATCATCGAGAGTTTTGTACGGCACGCGAGCGATGGTCGAGTTGGGGCTGTTTTATGGGCGAGGGCCGCTGTCGATGGTGGCCATCAGCGAGCAGCAGGGGATTCCGAGAAAATATCTGCATGCGCTGCTGACGACGCTGCGGTCGGCAGAGCTGGTGCGCAGCGTGCGGGGCAGTGGCGGCGGGTATGTGCTGGGTCGGGGGCCAGAGGAGATTACGCTTGGTGAGTTGGTGCGGGTGTTGGAGGGGCCGATAAATCTTGCGGGTGGGGCCGAGGGTGAGGGGCGGTTGCCGGGCAGCGAGCCGACGGTGGATGAAGAGGTGTGGAACAGTTTGAGTGCGCTCATCGAGGCGAAGCTGGGTGAGATTTCGCTGGCGCTGCTGGTCGAGCGGGCGCGGGATCGTCGTGAGAAAAAGGGCGCGACGCCGATGTTTTATATTTGAGCGGGGCGGTGGCGCGTGCCCGTGTGAGATGCCGTTGCGTCGTGCCCTTGTGTAACCGGCGTGGATGCGCAGAATAGCAGTTGGCGGGGGATGATTGGACCGCCAAGATGAACGCTCTTTCGATTCGCAATGTTCCACTGTTGTTGTTGAGTGCGCTTGTCGTTGTCGCGGCGGCGTTTGTGCTGTTGCGCGCGCTGACTGCGCAGGCTGAGCCGCCGAACGCGTCGTATGCGCCGGGTGATGCGCCGGGTGGCGGGTCGGCGGATGGTAAGTCTGCGGGTGGTGGGCCGGGTGGCGACCCGTACTCGTGCAACATGAGCGACGATGAGTTGCGGGCGAAGCTGTCGCCGACGCAGTACGAGGTGGTGCGGAAGAACGGGACGGAACGTCCGTTTGAGAATGCGTACTGGAACAACAAGCAGCCGGGGATTTATGTGGATGTGGTGTCGGGCGAGCCGCTTTTCAGTTCGACCGACAAGTTTGATTCGGGGACGGGGTGGCCGAGTTTTACGCGTCCGCTTTTGAAAGAGCGGGTGGTTGAGAAGACCGATCGGTCGTATGGGATGAAGCGGGTCGAGGTGCGGTCGAAGGGGGCTGATTCGCATCTGGGGCACGTGTTTGATGATGGGCCTGGCGAAGACGGGTTGCGGTATTGCATCAACTCGGCGTCGCTGCGGTTTGTGCCTGCGGAGCGGTTGGCGGCGGAGGGGTATGGGGAGTATGCGAAGCTGTTTCCGAAAGTGGCGCAGGTGGGGGCGCCGAAAGCGAACGTGAACCCTGCCGCGAAGGCGGCGATGGAAGGACAAGGCAAGATGACGACGACGAATGGTGCAGCGACGGCGACCCTTGCGGGCGGATGTTTTTGGGGGATGGAAGACCTGATTCGCAAGCAGCCGGGGGTTTTGTCGACCGAGGTGGGGTACACGGGGGGTGAGTTGGCGAACGCGACGTATGGCGATGTGAAGACGGGGCGCACGGGGCACGCCGAGGCGGTGCAGATTGTGTTTGACCCGACGAAGACGAGCTATGAGGCGATACTGGCGTACTTCTTCAAGATTCACGACCCCACGACGGCGAATCGGCAGGGCAACGACATTGGCACGCAGTATCGGTCGGCGATTTTTTATCACGACGCCGAGCAGAAGGCGGTGGCTGAGAAGGTGAAGGCGCGGGTTGAGGCTTCGGGTGCGTGGAAGAAGCCGATCGTGACGCAGATTGTTCCGTTCACGCAGTTCTGGCGGGCGGAGGATTACCATCAGGATTATCTGGAGAAGAATCCGGGTGGGTACACGTGCCACTACGAGCGCAACATGAGTTACTGAGTTTTCACCCCGGGTTTGCATCCGCAAACCCACCCCTGAGGGGGG
>CAZXXB010000064.1:15060-16504 GCA_964644185.1 uncultured Myxococcota bacterium | reverse complement strand
CGAAGGGAAGGTGGGCGTGCAGAACGAGGGCGAGGTAGCCTTGTGTCATCGTGTGGGGTGCTCGCTCGAAGCGACGGGTCGGTTGTCGCTCGAGCCGAAGGTCGGGCTTTGGTCGCTTGCGCCACCCGGGGGTGAGCGCAATGCGAAGTTTTCACGCCAGCGGAGGAATTCGTCGGAGCCGACGCGGACGTGTTCGAGGGTTCCGGTCGCGGCTTCGGCGAGTACGGCGTAGATTTCATCGACGCGCGCGTCGGCGGGGAGCACCGATGCGGGGCGTGGGGTGACGATCTGGGCGGGTGGGTATGCGTTGGGGTCGGTCGAGGCTTGTGCGTCGGGGCCGCGCTGGGGCTTGAACCAGTGGGCGAAGGCGGCGCGGCTGCGTCCGAGCCAGCGCCAGAGGCGGACGGGAAACTGGTCGAGGGGTTGCACAATGGGGACGGAGGCGAACTCTTCGTAGACGATGCCTGAGGCCTCTTCGGGCGGTGTGTCGACGATGTTTGAGGTGGCAAGTTTGACGAAGGTGCCGTCGCTGCCGAGGAATCCGAGTTCGACGAAGGCGGAACGTCCGGGTTCGGAGAGGGCGACGTAGTAGTTGCCGACGGTGCCGCCGACGACGACATCGAAGGTGTCGCGTGGGATGACCTGCGGGTCGTAGTGGGGGACGCCGAGGACAACCCAGCTATGGACGCGGAGGATCATGCGGGGGCGCACGAGTCGTGAGGCGGCGTCGGCGAGGGTTTTTGCGGAGAAATCCCAGAGGGCGACGACGCGGCGCGGGTCGCGGACGAGGAGGGTGAGGGTGTCGTCGCCGTACCCTTCGGGGAGGTTTGGCAGGGTCGTGGGGGTGTCGGTGTCGGTGGTTTCACCGGCGAGGTATTTGGCCGATTCGGCGATGTCGTCGGCGTCGTCGGTGGTTTCGATGCGGCGTGCTGAGCGTGGCGTGCGGGCTGGGGCCTTTTTTGCGGTCTTTGCGGTGGTCTTGTCGGCTGGTTTGTCTGCGGGCTTCGCCGAAGCACTGTCGGGCGGCGCGGCTTCAGTCCTGGCGGAAGGTTTTGCGGCGGGTGGCGTCGCGGGTTTTTCAGCCGACCTGGCAGAGGGCTTCGCGGTCGGTGAGGCGCGTTTGCTGAATGAGCGCGCGACCTCGGTGACCGACTCGACGGTTTTGATGATTTTTTCGCGCGAGGTTGGGGGCTTTGTTGCGGCGGTGGGCTTGTCGGCTGGGGCCTTGTCTGTCGCTGATTTGCCTGCCGCTGATTTGTCTGCGGCGGGTTTGTCTGTGGCGGGTTTTGCGGGGGTGGCTTCGGGGGGCATGCCGAAGAGTTCGCGAATGGCGGTCTCGGCGGCCTTGCGCTGCTTGGCAATGGCCTCGATGAGTCCATCGCGGGTGAGCTTGCTACGGCCTTCGAGTTCGAGCGTGCGGGCCAGTTGCTGAAGCTCAGAGCGG
>CAZXXB010000064.1:7559-15049 GCA_964644185.1 uncultured Myxococcota bacterium | reverse complement strand
CAGTTGATCAACGAGTTTCACGACACCACCACGCCCGCGCTGGACGTTCCCCCGGTTGTAGACACACCCCTATCTGGATACCCCGGAAAAGAGTTTTCGGCCCCGCGAAGGCGTTCTGCACCGAGCGCAGGGCGCCCCAAACAGATGGAGCGCCAAACGGGGAGCAATTCGGGGCGAGAGGGTAGCTTTCCGGTGCGCCGTGTCAACCCTTCGACGGCAATTGTTATCGGTCGGCGGGGCAGATATGGGTCAGGGGTGCGAAAAGAGGGTAAAAAAGTGTCTTCGGGGATGCCGCTTGCGAAGCGGGTGGCGGTGCATACGGCGGCGGCGGCGGCGGGTCCGCTGTCGATGGCGCTGGTGTTGCTGGCGGCGACGGCGACGGTGGTGTTTTTTGCGGGGTGGGGGGCGTGGCTTGTCGTGACGTACCCTGTGCGGCGGTATGCGCGGGGGCAGCGCGATCTGAGTCGGGCCAGTAGTTTGAGTCGGGGAAGCAATCTGGGTCGGCAAGATGGTGAGGCAGATGGCACGCAGGGTTGAGCCAACGATAGACGCGCTTTATGCGGGGGTGCTGGCCCGTGACGCGGCGGCACTTGGGCGCGCGGTGACGCTCATCGAGAGCACGCGTGAGTCCGATGAGATGCGGGCGCAAGAGCTACTTTCGCGGCTTTTATCACGCACGGGTGGGGCGATTCGGGTGGGTATCAGCGGGTCGCCGGGGGCGGGGAAGAGCACGCTGATCGAGGCGCTGGGGTTGTGGCTGATTGGGCGCGGGCATCGGGTGGCGGTGCTGGCGGTTGACCCGTCGAGCAATCGCTCGCATGGGAGCATTCTGGGCGACAAAACGCGGATGACACGGCTCGCGGTGGCGGCGGAGGCGTTTATTCGTCCATCGCCGACGGGTGGGGCGTTGGGCGGGGTGGCGCGGCGGACGCGTGAGACGATGTTACTTTGCGAAGCGGCGGGGTTTGATGTGGTGCTGGTTGAGACGGTGGGGGTGGGGCAGAGCGAGACGACGGTGGCCGAGATGACCGATGCGGTGCTGGTGATCACGATTGCGGGGGCGGGCGACGATTTGCAGGGCATCAAGCGGGGGTTGTTTGAGGTGGCCGATGTGGTGGCGGTGAACAAGGCCGATGGGGCGAATCGGGTGCGGGCCGAGGCGACGCAGAGCGAGTTGCAGGCGGCGCTGCATCTGTTGCGGGGAAGTGATGAGGGGGGGACGCCGGAGGTGCTTGGCGTGAGCGAGGTTGAGGGGGAGGGCATTGGGGCGTTGTGGGGGGCGATTGAGGCGCGGGTCGAGCGGGCGCGTGCCGATGGTTCATTTTCGCGGCGGCGGGCGTCGCAGTTGCGGGCGTGGATGTGGTCGATGGTTGACGAGGCGGTGCTGCATCGGGCGCATCAGCATGCGGCGGTGGTGGCGGCGGCACCGGGGCTTGAAGCGGCGGTGCTTGCGGGCACGCAGACGCCGACGCAGGCGGCGCGGGTGGTGCTGGGGCTTCTGGCCGGTGGCGCGGCGGGTGGCGAGACTACTCGATCGTGACGATGAACGAGTCTTGCGCGGTGCTCCAGGCGCGGTCTTCGAAGTCGCGGTAACGCCAGCCGTTGCGAAAGTCGTAGCTTGTGCGGGGCTGCACGTCGGCACCCCGTGCGTCGGTGACGTGGACGTGGGTGAGTTCGAGTTCGAGCATGTTTTCGGCGTAGCCCTGGGGGTCGCACTCTTGCTCGCTGCACCGTTTGCACTTGCGGTCGATGTTGGGGCGGGGGTTGCGCAAGAGCGGCATGTTGGGGGCGTCGTCGGGCAGGTTGGGTAGTTTTACCTCTTCACGGTCGCCGGGCATGAAGAGTTCCCAGAGGATGTACGAGCGGGGGCCGCCGATGCTCTGGCGGGGTTCGTTGGCGATGGTGTTTTTGGGCGCGGGGACCATGTAGTTGAGGCGGGCGATGTTGATGTGGGGGGCTTGCGGGGTGAGGCCGTTGACCCAGCGGATGGTTCCGGTTTTTGAGAGCGAGCCGCCGGGCTCGTCGACGGGTGCGCCGAAGGGGGGCGGGGTGGGTTCGATGGGTAGGGGCATTGTGATCATGTCGCGGTCTTGGGCTGTGGCGTTGATTGATTCGCCGTCTTCGAGGTAGCGGAAGATGCGGACGGAGATGCCGGGTGGGTCTGAGCCATAGACGTTGCGGCGGGCGCCGATGATGTTGAAGAGGTTGCCGAACGATTTGAGTCCAAGCTTTTGAAATTCTGGGTGATCTTCGTAGGGGAATGCTGCGAAATTGGGGTTTGAGGCGGGGCCAAGCTCTTGATAGCGCGAGCCGACATCAACGAAGACGACGCCGTCTTTGCCGAAGTCGATGGCGGGTAGAAGCAGGAGGTTGGGGATGAGTGAGCCATCGGTCGCACAGGCGGCTTCACACTGGGCGACGGTGGGGGCGGTGCTGTTGCTGCAGCGGCGCTCGTAGATTGAGCAGCCAGAGGTGCATCCGTTGTTTTCGGTGCGGGGGTCGGCACCCTTTGCGCCGAGCAGCACTTCGACCTCGCGGTTGGGGTAGTCGTTGGGGTTGCCGCCATCGGCGACGAAGGTGTTGCGGCGGCGGATGTCGATCTTCATCTCGATTTCGGCTTTGGTGACTTCGCCGGTTTTGACGGTGATGCGTCCGATGCCGAAGGTGCGGGGGGTGAACTGGAGGGCGTAGGGGTTGAGGAGGGTATCGGGGACTTTTTCGGCCTCACCGGCGACGGCGAAGATGATGTGTTCGCCCTCGGGGACTTCGTTGATGGAGAAGACGGCCTTGTCGCCTGCGTTGCCGCTGAAGAGGGCGAGGTTGGCGGGTATGGGGAGGGGGCCGGTGGTTTCGGTTTTGCCCTCGATGATGCGACCGATGCTGATTGAGGCGAGTGGGATGTTTTTGAGGCCGATTTGCACGATGGCGAGGTTGAACTTGTCGAATGAGGCTTTGCCGTACGAGGGGAGTCCGTATTCGCCGAGCCAGCCTTTGACCTCGCCTTCGACGCGTCCGAAACCGACGGCGGACTCGTCGGGGACAGAGGCGAGCGGTGAGAGGGGCAGCGAGACGATGCGTGTCGCGGCGTCGGTGACGCTGATGTAGCGGTAGCCATCGAGGGCGGCGGTGAGCATGACGCCGTCGCGCAGGGTGCCTTCGGGGACGGTGACGCTGGCACCGGTGTTGGGGCAGCCCGAGCAGGTGGTGCCGTCTTCGCAGAAGGTGAGGCAGCCGTTGTTGTCGGTGGTGCCGCGGGCGAGGTTGTCGCCGAGCATGACGAAGGCGGCTGAGAGGGGGGTGGGCGAGGCAGAGGTGTCGAGCACCGATTCGCCCTCGACGATGAAGACGCGCATTTCTCCGTCGGCGGGGCCTTCGGAGTCGTATGGGGGCTGGTTGAAGCCGGGTTGTGGAATGACGACGTTTTCGTCGGGTGGGGCGGTGAAGACGAGTTTTTGCGTGGCCGAGACGGCGGGAAAACGGTCGTCGGGGTCGTCGAAGGTGACGACGAGGTAGAAGGTTCCGCCGATTTCGGAAGAGACGGTGAAGCGCGATTGTCCGCCGTCGTCGGTTGCGGGTGGTTCGGCGATGGTGAGTTTGTCGGCGTCGTCGGCGGGGTCGGTGGTGACGGTGAGGGATTTGCCTGCTGCGCGCTGGTTGCGCCCGTCGGTGAGGGTGACGGTGACGGTGCCTGAGAGAGAGAAGGGTTCGGTGTCGTAGGTGGCTGCGGTTTCGATGCGGTAGTTTTCGGGTGCAGGGTTTGGGTCTTCGCCGTCGGGGATTCCGTTGCCGTTTGAGTCGGGGTTGTTGGGGTCGGTGCCGAAGGCGGCCTCTTGCGCGTCGGTGAGTCCGTCGCCGTCGGTGTCGGGGCCAAGCTCGCTTGCGACGCAGGCGGTGAGGCTCGCGGTGAGGCTTGCGACAAGAAGGGCGGCGAGAGGCGCGTGGGTGCTTATATAAGTTTGGCGCGGCATGGTGAGCGGCATGGTGATGATGAGACCTTGCAGGCTGTCGTGGGGCTAGAAGCCGACTTTGAGTTGGGCGTGAAAGCTGACGATGTTTCCGCCGCCGGTGAGGGTGGGGTAGCCGGGGTTGCCGGGGAGAATGGCCTGTTTTTCGTTGGCGAATTCGGCCATGTGGACCCAGCGGGCGGCGAGGTCGAAGTCGATGCCCGAGTCGAAGAGGGTGATGTCTTCAACGCCGTGCCAGCCGATGCCACCGGCGAGGGCGAAGCTGTCGGCGTCGAGCAGGTTTGAACGGCCAGTCTGGGGGGGCACGGGTGACGAGAGCCACGTGAAGCCACCGCGAAAGGCGAACCCGAGGGTCTCGGCTGGGCGGAACTCGACGCCGACGCGGGGGATGAAGACGTCGGAGAGGTTGGCGTTGGCGCGTTGATCGACGCCGATGACGGCGCCTGAGGTGTCGAGCACGGAGATTTGCGGGGCGGGGATGACGAAGCTTTTGTAGTTGAGCCAGCTAACGTCGGCGGTGATGGTTGTCCACGAGACGGGTTTGTAGGCGACGCCGAGGGCGATGGTGTGCGGGGTTTTGAAAGCGGTGTATTCGGCGAGGATGCCGATGGTGTTGCCCTGCTCGTCGATGCGAATGGTGGCGGGTATCGAGAGGCCGAGTTGCTGTTCGCCGCGCCATGTGAGGCCGATGCGTAGCTCGGGGATGGGTTTGGCGACGATGCCGACGACGGGGGCGACCTGGTACTCGATGTCGAGTTCGGCGACGTTCTGGCGTTCGTTTTCGGGGGTGCCTGCTGGGTTGTCGGTTGCGCCGTCTTCGTCGCTGAGTCCGCTGATGTCGAGCGAGATGCTGCCTGTGGCGGTGGGGATGACCATGACGCCGGCGCCGATGTGTAGTTCGTCGATGATGCGGATGCTGAAGGCGGTGGAGAGGACGAGGCGTTCGTTGCGTCCATCGTAGAACATGTAGATGGGGCTGGCGTCGTCGAAGGCGGGGAGGCGGAGGATGCCGTTGGTGGGCAGGGCGACGAGTACGCCGAGTGCGAAGCGGTTGGCGAGGATGCCGCCGAATGGAATCTGGAGGTTGAGGCCGAGGTCGATGGTGTAGCTGTTGGCGACGGGTGCGTCGGCGCCGTTGAGCGAGAGCATCGGTGCTGCGAGGTTGAAGCCGAGAAAGGCGGTGGTGCGGCGCGACTCGGTGAGCAGGGCGGGGTTGTAGTAGACGGCGCCTGCGTCGTCGGCGACGGCGGTGCCCGCGCCTCCCATGCTGATGACGCGGGGCGTGGCGCCGAACGTGTCGTAGGGGTTGGCGTACACGGGGTTCACAACGGCGAAGACCGTTGCGACACACGAGAAGAAGAGGGCAGCGCGCAAGCGGGCCGCCCGACGTGAGATCGAGGCGTGTTGCATGGTTGCACTCTCTAGCCGCTCGCAACCCCGGCGACAAGGCGCGATGTGCCGTTTTGATGGGTAGACGGGGTGGCGGCGGCGGGTGGGGGGCTCGCTTCACGAAGCGCGAAAGGCGTGGTAGCGAGGCGCCATGACGACGCACACCTCAACACAGGCAGAGACTTTGAAGCAGGCGACCGGCGCGCGGGCAGGTCATGACGGTCACGGGTACAAGCCGAAACACACCGTGCGCATCGTGACGGCGACATCGCTGTTTGACGGGCATGACGCGGCGATCAACGTGATGCGGCGGATGATGCAGGACGCGGGTTGCGAGGTGATTCACCTCGGGCACAACCGCAGCGTTGCCGAGATTGTGAATGCGGCGATTCAGGAAGACGCGAACGGCGTGGCGGTGACGAGTTATCAGGGCGGGCACAACGAGTTTTTCCGCTACATGGTTGATTTGTTGCGCGAGCGGAAGGCGGGTCACATTCGTGTCTTTGGCGGCGGCGGTGGCACGATTTTGCCGCGCGAGATCGAGGCGTTGCAGCAATATGGTGTGAGTCGGCTCTACTCGCCCGAAGATGGTCGGCTGATGGGCCTGACGGGGATGATCGACGACCTCGTGCAGCGGGCCGACATGGATGTTGCGGTGGCGGGTGGGGCGACGCTGGGTGCGGCGCGCGATGCGCTCGCGGGCGAGGCGGCGCTCGATGATGCGCTGGTGGCGCGGCTCATCACGTGGGCAGAGCAGGGGACGTTGCCGGCGGATGTGGCGGGGGCGCTTGAAAAGCGGGCGCAGCGGGCGGGTAAGCGGGCACCCGTGCTTGGCATTACGGGCACGGGTGGCAGCGGCAAGAGTTCGCTGACCGATGAGTTGATTCGGCGGTTCACGAGCGATTTTCCGACGCTGCGGGTGGCGATACTTGCGGTTGATCCGTCGAGAAAGCGGACGGGTGGGGCGCTGTTGGGCGACCGGATACGGATGAACGTGGCGGCGAACCCGAATGTCTATTTGCGGTCGCTTGCGACGCGCGACTCGGGCAGTGAGCTGTCGCTCGCGGTTGAGCACGGCATCGCGGTGGCGCGGGGGGCGGGGTTTGATCTCATCGTCGTCGAGACGAGCGGTATTGGTCAGGCATCGTCGGCGATTACCGATGTGGCCGATGTGACGCTGTATGTGATGACGCCCGAGTTTGGTGCGGCGACGCAGCTTGAGAAGATTGACATGCTCGACGTGGCCGACGCCGTCGCGGTGAACAAGTGCGACCGGCGTGGCGGCGACGATGCGATTCGCGATGTGCGCAAGCAGGTGCGGCGGGCGCGCAAGCAGTTTGAGGCGGCGGATGAGGCGATACCGGTGTTTGGTACGGTGGCGAGCCGGTTTGGCGACACGGGGGTGACGGCACTTTACCTGCATTTGCTGGGTAAGCTTGGCGAAAAGGCGGCGCAGCCGTTTGTGTCGTCGCGTGCGTGGCCGGTGGATGCACAGGGGCGGCGGCAGATGGTCTCGGCGGCGCGGACTCCGTTGATTCCGGCGCATCGCGAGAATTACCTCGCTGAGATTGCGCGGGTGGTGCGTGACTACAAGGCGTGGGTTGCGCGTGAGGCGGCGGTGGCGCGTGAGGCGTGGCATTTGGCTGAGGCGGCGCGGCTCGTGGGTGATGAGGGGGCGGCGGCGATGTTGCGCGAGAAGGCGGCGGCGTGTGAGTCGCGGCTCGATGCACGGGCGAGAAGGCTGATTGAGGGTTGGCCGCAACTGCGTGAGCGGTACAGCGCCGACGAGTTTGCCTACTCCGTGCGGGGTGAGACGCATCGTCAGCCACTCGTGAGTTACACGCTCTCGGGTACGCGGATACCGCGTGTGGCGCTGCCGGCGACCGATGATCCGCAGGCGGTGTTGAACTTTTTGGCGCTCGAGAATGTGCCGGGTGAGTTTCCGTTCGTGGCGGGGGTGTTTCCATTGAAGCGGCCCGATGAAGAGCCGACGCGGCTGTTTGCGGGTGAGGGTGGGCCAGCGCGGACGAATGAGCGGTTTCATCTGTTGTGCGCGGGCGAGAAGGCGCATCGGCTCTCGACGGCATTTGATTCGGTGACGCTGTATGGCGAAAACCCGGACCGGCGTCCGGATAT
>CAZXXB010000064.1:3166-7542 GCA_964644185.1 uncultured Myxococcota bacterium | reverse complement strand
CGGGGGTGTCGGTGGCGACGCTCGACGATGCGAAGCTGCTTTACAGCGGGTTTGACCTTTGCGCGCCGACGACGAGCGTGTCGAAGACGATCAATGGTCCGGCGCCGATCGTGCTGGCGTTTTTTCTGAATGCGGCGATTGACCAGCAGGTTGAGAAGTTTGTCGCGGCGCATGGGCGCGAGCCGACGGGTGACGAGTGGCAGGCGATTCGCGCGAAGACGCTCAAGAGCGTGCGGGGTACGGTGCAGGCCGATATTTTGAAGGAAGACCAGGCGCAGAACACGTGCATCTTCTCGACTGGGTTTGCGCTCAAGATGATGGGCGACATTCAGCAGTTTTTCATCGAGAACGAGGTGCGTAACTATTACTCGGTGTCGGTGAGCGGCTACCACATTGCCGAGGCGGGGGCGAATCCGATTTCGCAGGTGGCGTTTACGCTGGCAAACGGGTTCACGTTTGTCGAGGCGTACCTTGCGCGGGGGATGAAGATTGACGAGTTCGCGCCGAACCTGTCGTTCTTTTTCTCGAATGGGCTCGACATTGAGTATGCGGTGATTGGGCGGGTTGCGCGGCGCATCTGGGCGGTGGCGATGCGTGACCGGTATCATGCCAACGACCGCAGCCAGCGGCTCAAATACCACATTCAGACATCGGGGCGGTCGCTGCATGCGCAGGAGATCGACTTTAATGACATCCGCACGACGTTGCAGGCGTTGATGGCGATCTACGACAACTGCAACAGCCTGCACACCAATGCGTACGACGAGGCGGTGACGACTCCGACAGCAGAGTCGGTGCGGCGGGCGAAGGCGATTCAGCTGATCATCAATCGCGAGTATGGGTTGATGCGCAACGAAAATGGGTTGCAGGGGTCGTACATCATGCGCGAGCTGACCGAGCTCGTCGAAGAGGCGATTCTGAGCGAGTTTGAGCGGCTGAATGAGCGTGGTGGCGTGCTGGGGGCGATGGAAACGATGTATCAGCGTGGTCGGATACAGGACGAGTCGATGCTCTACGAGCGCAAGAAGCACTCGGGTGAGTTGCCGATCATCGGTGTCAATACGTTCGTCAATGCCGACGCGCGGGTCAACGAGCAGCTTGATAAGCTCGATTTGTCGCGGTCTTCGGATGACGAGAAGCAGGCACAGATCGACCGGTTGCGCGCGTTTCAGGCGCGCAACGCGGGCACGGCGGCGGGGGCGCTGGCGCGGTTGAAGGCGGTGGCCGATGCTGGCGGGAACATCTTTGCCGAGTTGATGGAGACGGTGCGGCATGCGTCGCTGGGTGAGATTTCGCAGGCGCTCTACGAAGTGGGTGGTCAGTACCGACGGAACATGTAGCGGTAGGGCGAGAAGTGGGTGGCGTCGCGCGAGAGAGTGGTGCATGATGCCGCGTCGATGTGGGGCGGGGTAGGCGCACGACGCGCGGCACGCACGTGACGCGCACGAAGGGTAGATGCAGCGATGACAAGAGCAGGCACAAAAGAACAAGAGACGACGACGATGCGACGGGGGCGAGCGGTGTTTGCCGCGTTCGCGCTCGCGACAGGCTCGATCGTGGGCGTTGCCGCATGCATCCCCGGTCATGCCCACTCAGCCACCCCAAAAACCGTGATGAAGGCCGACAAAATGTTTGAACTGACCGTGAAGACAATTGATGGCACCGAGAAAAAACTCGCAGACTACAAGGGCAAGGCGCTGTTGATCGTCAACACCGCGTCGCAGTGCGGGTACACGCCGCAATACGCCGGGCTGCAAGAGCTTTACGAAGAGTACAAAGACAAAGGGTTTGAAGTACTCGGGTTTCCGAGCAACGATTTTGGTGGTCAGGAGCCGGGCAGCGAGGCGGAGATCAAGACGTTTTGCGAGCGGAAGTACAAGACGACGTTTCCGATGTTTGCGAAGGTGAAGGCGCTCAACCCGGGCAAGTCACCGCTTTACGCTTTTCTCACCGAGCAGACGCCCGAAGGGGTGAAGGGTGATGTGCGGTGGAACTTCACGAAGTTTTTGATCGCGGCGGATGGGACGGTGGCGGGGCGGTTTGAGTCGGGTGTGAAGCCGACTGACCCTGAGTTGATGAAGGCGGTCGAGAAGGCGCTGCCAGCAAAGTAGTCTTCGCTCTTCACGCAAGCGCGCGCTGCATCTGTGGCTCTTCGCGCAAGCGCTCATCGCAGGCAAGTAACGCCGCTCGTAGCGGGCAATAACTCTGGCTCTTCGCGCAAGCGCGCGCTGCATCTGTGGCACTTCGCGCAAGCGCGCGCTGCATCTGTGGCACTTCGCGCAAGCGCTCATCGCGGCGCGATGGTCACGATCCAGTCGAATGTGGTGCATGACGGGGGTGGGGCGGCTGGGTGCGACCACCAGGTTCCGTCGGGGCGAAAGCTGCGCGAGACGTCGGGTACCGCGTAGGCGGCGGCGCATGCGGTGACCTGAAGGCGTGCGGGCTTTTCGGGGGGCGGTGCGACGGTCGCCGGGTCGAGGCGTCGCGCCGCGCCAAATGATTCGACGAGTTTGCTGCGCGATGCGTCGGCGTGAAGGTGCGGGGCGGCCCAGTAGAGCGCTGCCGCGACGATGGCGGTTTGCACGACGATGGCGACGGCGAGTTGGTGGCGCTTTAGCGGCATCGGTTTGCCGCGTGTGCGGGCGCGCCTTGATGCGACAAAAATGATGAGAAACCCGGCGAGTGTTGTGGCGACGAGCGCGACCGCGAGCCAGAACCCGACCGGTGTCGAAGAAGGCGAAGATGAGCCGGGCGACGACGGGGTGAGCGATGGCGACGTGAGGGCAGGCGGCGTGAGGGTGGGCAGTGTGAGGGTTGGCTGAATGCTCTGCCAGTAGGTGTTCCAGTCACGGGCATCGTCGATGAAGATGTCGAGGCCCGTGCCGCTGTAGTGCGCTGCGATGTAGCGAAACGGAAAGCTGCGGCGTGACTTGAGCAAGTCTTCGTAGAAGACCACGCCCTCGATGCGGTAGCTGTGGGGCGGTGTTGGATATCCGCGGGGGACGGTGGTGAACATGTGGGGTGCGAGGTTTTGCGCGATGAGGTCGGCGACGACACCTGTGGTCGCGCGTTGCAGCGTCTCGGCGGAGGCGTCGGTGGTGAAGAAGCCGAGTTCGGGGTGGGCGAATGCGGCGACGCCGTCGAGCCAGAATTCGACGCCACGGGTGCGCGTCATGTCGCCCGAACTCGTCATCATGCCCTCGCGCGGTGAGGCTTCCATCACGAGGATGCGCGAGGGGATGCCCGCGTACCACATGAGTTTGAGCAGCTCGGCGGCGCGGGCGTCGCCGTCATCGTGCGCGCGTGAGGCCCACCATGCGAGGCGCGCGGCGCAGAGGTCGTCGGGCCGGGCGGCGCAGAGGGTGGCGGCGATGGTGAAGAGGTCGTTTGCGCCGTGGGCGCGCGTCACCGCGAGTAGCTCTGCGATGGTAAGCGGAAGGTGAGCGACGGGTTCGGTGGCGGTTTGCCCCCATGCGAGGGCGAGGCTGTCGCAGGCGCCATTCGCGCAGAAGGTTCCGGGTGGGGCGGCGATGGTGACGGGGCTGGCCGAGGTGTCAGGGTCGAGCAGGGTGAAGCCGAAGAAATAGGTTGCGGCGTTGGTGACGGGCTCGACGGCAAACGAGAGGGTGTCGGTTGCGGTGAGGGTTGAGGTTGCGGCGGTGCTGCGCGTTGGGGCGGCGACGCGGGGCAAGGTGGGCTCGCTGGTCGTGGCCGTGCCATCGCCCGGTGTGGCGGGTGCGGGCGAGTCGGGAGGTGGTGATGGTTGTGATGGTAGTGATGGTGGTGGTGGAACGAAGCCACCCGGTTGCGCGGTGGAAGCAGGGTGTGCGGTGGAAGCGCGGTGTGCGGTGGAAGCGAGGTGTGTGGTGGCGACGGCGAGCGGGGCCGCGAAAACAAACGGTGCGCCCATGAAACGTACAAGCCCCGCGGCGTCGGCGGCGAGGGCCGACGGGGCGGGGCAGGCGAAGAGGGCAAACGCCGTCGTGGTCACGAACAGGCGATGAAGAGACGACTCACGGGCGCGTGCCGAGGAACAGGTCATGCGGTGAAGATTACCGCGCCGGACGCATGGTCTCCATCATTTCTTTGGTACGCAGTTTGAGTTTCTTGATGCGGTTGATTTCGGCCTGCACTTCGGCGGTGAGGTATTTGGCTCGTTGCAGGTCGCGGAGCTTTTGCTCGAGGGTGTGGTGCTCGGCCTTCAGCTCATCAAGGGTATACTCCAGTGTCATTGGGACGCCTCCTTGTTGTGGTCGCGGAACGGGTCGCGTTGAACCTCGCGAGTTTGTCACGCAAAGGTTACACCGCTGCGACGGGGCGTCAAACAGAAAAGTGAGCGCGGGGTGTTTTTGGCGCGTTTGGCGGGGTTCAGCCTG
>CAZXXB010000064.1:0-3156 GCA_964644185.1 uncultured Myxococcota bacterium | reverse complement strand
CGTTCGGCGTCTCGCCGAGGTCTTCGGTGGGTGAGGCGACCGAGCCAGAGCGCAGAGCGTAGGTGCGCTCGGCGTAGGCGACGTCTTCGACCCAGAGTTTCGCGGCGCGGGCCTCGACCCAGGGGCGCAAGAGGCGTCCCATGCCGAGCATGGTGCGGACGATGGGGCGGTCGCTTGTCGCAAGGGTGGCTTCGATGACGCGTGATTTGCCGGGGGCGATGGGGGTGGCGTGGGTCTCGACGACCGAGCCTTTGCCGTCGCCGTCGAGAATGGTCATGACGATTGTGCGTGGCTCTGGGCAATGAAAGCGGGCGTCGACCTCGACACAGAGGGGGCCGAAGGCGCGGTAGGCGACGCGCAGGTCGATGGCGTCGAACGACTTGTGCAGTACCGAGAGGCGGGCGAATGAGTGTCCGTGAAACCATGCGCCGTGCCACGGGTCGAGGCGGTTGGCGATGATGTCTTGCGGCTCGCAGGCGGCATCCATCGCGATGACGGCGTCGAGAAAGCGGGCTGGGCGCTCGGGCAGAATGGGGGCGTTGGTGACGTCGGTGTCGTTTGCGCCGGTGAGGCGCACCCATGCGAGCACGCCGTCGTCGTGGGCGGGCATGCAGTGCCAGGGGCCGTGCTTGTCGCGCAGTTCGAGGCCGTGCCAGGGGCAGACGATGGCGTCGCCGCGGGTGCGTCCGAGAGAGAGTTGCGCGCCCATGTGGGGGCAGGCGTCGGGGGCGACGCGAAGGCCCGATTCGCCGCGCCAGACGACGAGTTCACGCCCGGCGATGGTGATGGCGCGGGGCTGCGCGGTTATCTCGCGCGAGGCACCGATGACGTACCAGCCGCCAGAGGGTTTTTGCTGGGCGTGTTCGAGGGCTTTGGAGATCCAGCGGGGGCTGGCCTGAACCCAGTCGGGGGCGGGCTCGGGGGGCGATTGCAGGGGGGGCAGCGAACGCCCGATGTTGATCACGAGTCCACCGGGCGACATGGCGTTGCGGGCGGCGCGGGCTTCGCGCTCACGCGAGGGTTCGCGGGCGAGGGGGGGCAGGGCGAGAAAGCCGGTGACCGGGATGCCGCGAATGGGTTCGCCTTCGAGACCCCATTTGGTGAGGGCGACGTTGGCGGCCATGAAGCCGGTCATCACGGCGCGTTCCATAAGGGCCGAGGGGTAGTCGGTGCGGACGAAGTCTCCGGCGAGGGTGAGAAGTGGCAGCGAGGTTTCGACTTCGGGGCGGTTGGCGTGCGAGCCCATTGAAAACGAGGGGCAGTCGCGGCGCATGAGAAAGCGCTCGTCGAGAATCTTTGCGTCGCGGAACTCGGGGTAGAGGGCGTGCATTTGGGCGACGAGGTCGCGGCGCACGTCGTCTTCGCTGAGGTTTTCGGGCACGGCGTAGGCGTGAAGCTCGACGACCGAGCCACCCGTTGCCTGTGCGTATCGGCGGCTCTCACCCTCGAAAAGGTGGTAGAGCGAGACGTTGTCGAGCAGCCCCAAGCCGGTGGTGCCGACGAAGGGGAAGCGCCCGGGGGCGGCGGGGCGGTCGAGCCAGAGGCGGTGGATGGCGAAGGGGAGGGTGACGTCGAGCGATGCGACCGAGCGGGCGAATTGTGCGTCGGCCTGCAAGTCGGGTGAGGCCGACATGACCTTTTTGAGTGCGGGTACGTTGAGGGCGAGGGTGACCGCTTCGGCGCGGTGGGTCGAGCCGTCTTCGGTGGCGACTTCCCAGCCGGTGCCGAGGTTGCGCAGTGAGGTGGCGCGTTTGTCGGTGAGCACGCGCACGCCACGTGATTCGAGGTAGCGGCGCATGGGTTGCCAGAAGGCGGTGGCGAAGGGCTCGTTGAGCACGTCGAAGACGAGTCCTTCAGGGTTGCCGAGAAAGTAGAAGTGAAACTGCATGATCAGCTCGGCGGCTGACATGGTCTCTTCGGGGTTGAAGAATGAGTGGGCGAAGATGTCGAAGAGCATCTGACGCGCGCGGGGGTTGAAGCCGAGCGAGTCGAGGTAGTCTTTGGCTGAGACGTTGTCCCACTTCGCGTAGGTGCGACCGGCTTCGAAGCGGAAGAGTTCGTAGATGTTGGTGCGCTGGCCGATGCGCAACGATTCGAGCCATGTGAGCGACGGGGTTTTCTGCAAAAGGCCGACGAGGTTGAGCGGTGGGGTCGTGGGTATGCCCGAGAAGCGTTCGCTGATGCCGTTGGGGCCAAAGAGCGGGTAGTCGTCGAGAGGGGTGAGGAAGGTGAGGTTGGGGTCAACGCGCCGCAAGAGGCTGCGGACGTTGTAGTATTGGCGGAAGAACGCATGAAACCCGCGTTCCATCTCGAAGTTTTCGCCAGTCGCGAGGGTGTCTTGCCATGCGCCGACGCGTCCACCGAGGTAGCTTTCGGCTTCGATGAGGGTGACGCGCACGCCACGTTCGGCAAGGGCGGTTGCGGCGGCGACACCGGCGAGTCCGCCGCCGACGACGATGGCGGTGTGGCTGAATGGGGCGGCGTTTGAGCCGATGACCGAGAACTCGCGTGGGTTGCCCGACGTGTTCGTGCCGCGGTTGCTTCGACGTGGGTTCGACATGGTGTTTCTTTGCCTCAAGAGTCAGGCGCGACGTGCAATGAAGGTGTGGACGATGCCGCGCTGCCAGCCATCCATCGCCTCGGTGTGGACGCCGACGAACCCTGCGTTGCGCAAGCGTTCTTCAAAGGCGCGAACGCCGTCGAACGTATTCACGCTGCGCTGAAGGTAGCGGAACATGCCGGCGTCGCCGGTGAAGAGAAATCCGCTGGGGATGATGACGCTCGAGCAGACGGTGTTCCAGACGAGTTTGCTCTGCATCGAGTCGCTGACCGAGTACTCGTGAAACGCAACGGTGCCGCCGCTGCGCAAGAGATTGAAGAGGTTTCGCAGGCCGCGGTTGGGGTCTGGCAGGTTGCGGATACCGTAGGCCATTAAGATTCCATCGAAGGTGCCTTCGATGCCCGATGCCTGCGGGTCGGTGGCGTCGAGCTCGATCGCGTAGGCGACCTTGCTCTTGACGGCGTCGACCATCGCCATGTCGCGGTCGACGGCGATGACCTCCACCCCGAGCCTTTGCGCCTCGATCGCGACCTCCTTGCCCAGCTCGCCGGATCCCAGCAGCAGCATGCGCGTGGCGCTGTCCGTGTGCGGCGTTC
>CAZXXB010000063.1:16501-16745 GCA_964644185.1 uncultured Myxococcota bacterium | reverse complement strand
CAGGCAATTCGGCGCAATGATGAGCGCCACCCTGCCCCGCCGGTTGATCTCGCGCAGCGACGCTTCATCAAACGCGATCGGCGAAATCACGACAAGCCCCACCGCAGTTTCGAGAATCGTCGATCTCAGCGGCATCACGAAACCCGGCCCCGGACGTATCGTCGTCGCAACCGTGTAGACCCCTGCCGCCTGCGTCTCAAACACCTGCCCCGGCGAAACCTCGGCCGAGCCAAGCGTCGCAACC
>CAZXXB010000063.1:16186-16475 GCA_964644185.1 uncultured Myxococcota bacterium | reverse complement strand
GCTGCTCATCATGTGCCTCGATTCTCACGTGCGTGCCGATTTCTTATCATGCCACATCGTCAACCTCACTTGACTTGTTTTTTCTGCGTTCGTCAAGTCTTCTTGACGACTGCGCGAATCCGCGCGACCATCACGGCATGAGTGCAATGCAAAAAAACACGCTTAGGCAGCCCTCCTCCTCCTCCTCCGCCTCCGCCGACGCCGCCGCAACCGACACCGGCGCACACGCCGTCCCGCAAGCCGACGCAGCGTTTGACCCGGTTGCGTTCGACGCTGCCAAACGCGCCAG
>CAZXXB010000063.1:1795-16176 GCA_964644185.1 uncultured Myxococcota bacterium | reverse complement strand
TTGCAGCTTCTCTTTCGCTGCGCGCGCCTGATGAATGAGCGTGCCGTTACCCGCGCCGCCGCGCGCTACGATGTCCCCATTCGCGCGGCACACACCGCCCTTCTGCCCCATATTGCCCTCGACGGAACCCGCCAGACCGACCTTGCCAAAAAGCTCGGCGTCACAAAACAGGCGGTCAATCAACTCGTCGATGATCTCGAATCGATGGGCATCATTGAGCGTCTGCCCGACCCCGTCGACCGCCGCGCCGTCCTCGTTCGCTTCACCGAGCGAGGCAAACTATCGATGCTCTCGGGGCTCAACGAACTACGCACGCTCGAAGCAGAGGCGTCGCGCGCCATCGGTGAGACACCCATGCGTGACCTGCATCGCGCGCTCACGATGCTCGACACGTGGCTTACCGACACACAACCTCGCCGCTAGAGTTTGATCTGACCCGCGATCACGTTCGCGAGATACGGCGCGACAAGGCTGTGCGCGAACCCGTTGGGGTGATTGTCAGTCTCCGGGGTCGGACACTTCTTACCCACCCACAACTCGCGCGGCTCGTGACCCGCAAAAAATGGACGCATATTAAAAACCTCTGCCCCACTCTCATAGATGCGCCGCTCGACGAACTGCTCGGCGGTATTTGCTGGCCCGTCAGACGGCGTCGGCTTCACCCGCACCTCGGGGTACAGCGTCATCAAAAGCGGCAGCTTTGCCGCGAACGCATCGCGGCGAATGCGCAACAGCGACTGCTCAAAACACCTCACGTGCACGTAGCGCCGATGTGCATCGCTCAGCGCCCCGTGGCATTCGTTGGCGCTGTTGCAAAGCGGACGCGCATTGTCGATCTGCTGGTCGCGGTAGCGCCGCACGACACCCCACGCTCGCGACCACGTGAAAAGCCACTCGTCAAACCACTCGGCCCGCGTCAACTCAAGCCCACACGCAAACGCCGGATTCGGCTGATTCGGGTTCACGTCGGTATCGTTCGCCGTCAGCACGAGCACCACGAGGTTCGGCGAAAGCGTGCCCCAGTACCGCCGCAGCATCATCTCGGTCTGCAACAGGTTCGCACCCGCTCGCGCAAGATTAAACACCTTCACCGCGCGTTTCGTCTTCTGCTGCAACGCCCACTCAACCTGCGACGGCAGCGTCTCATGGTCGGCCACCAGCGACCCCCACACGAACGAATCGCCCGCCATCAGCACGCGAATCTCTTCCGGGTCCGTGCGCGGCGTGAACTCGTGCCCCCGATACCCGTCGGCATTGTGGCGAATCGCCTGACCGCACGGGTCCATGATGACCGCACCGCGCGTGAACGGCCTTGGCAACCCATCACCATCACCCGGAAGATACGTCGCGAGCGGGTCACCCACACCGGCGATACGCAGACCGACTTCGGCGACCAGCAGCGCGACGGAAAACGACAAAAAAACCATCACGACTGCGAACGTCAACCGACGCAACCCACCGCCTCGCGGCAGGGGCGCCTCGACGGGTCGTGCAGCGAGATTCGAATCAGCGTCGGGCGACGGCGGCGCGGGGCACATGCGTGAGTTCCTCGCGAACTTTGCCGACACGCTGAGCCGCGTCGATGGCACGCGCCTGTGGCAAGCTACCGTCAATGATCGCGTTGACGACGGCATTGTACGCAGGGCCAAACTCAGCCGGCTTCCACGCATAGATCAGCGCATCGACACCGGCTTGCAACGCGCGCACCGCCGACAACGACGAGCCACCCGGCTGCGAACGAATCGCCTCCATCGTCATGTCGTCGGCGACAATCGCACCCTCAAAGCGCAGCGCCCCGCGCAACACATCTATCGCTCGCGCAGACAACGTCGCGGGCGCGGTCGGGTCAATGCGCGTGTTGACGACGTGCGCCGTCATGATGAGAGGCACCCCAGCGCGAATCGCGCCGACAAATGGAAGCAAATCGACATCGCGCAGCAACTCGCGATCAACCGCCACCGACGGTGCCCCCGTGTGTGTGTCTTCGCTCGTCACGCCGTGCCCCGGAAAGTGCTTCGCACACGACACGATGCCAGCGTCATTGTGCGCACGCACAACCTCTGCACCAAGCGCCGCAACGCGATCAGGGTCCGAGCCAAATGACCGCCGGTCGAGCATCAGCATCTCTTGCGGGTCAGACGCCCCACCCGCAGGCTTCGTCGCGTCAGCCCGGTACACATCGACGACCGGACTGAAATTGAGGTTGAAGCCAAGCTCGGCAAGCTGTGACGCCGCGAGCGCACCCGCCTCATATGCCCTTCGTGTGGCGCGCTTCAGGTCACGCTCGCGACCAATCGCCTGATTCGACGCGATGTCGGGGTACGGCCCCGCGATGCGCTGCACGACCCCACCCTCTTGATCGACCGCGAGTATCGGGCGCGGCGTGATGCCTTCAGTGAGATAGCTCACGAGGCGACGCACCTTTGCCGAATATGCTGGGTCGCTACCGCGCGGAAGATTGCGCGCTAGAACCACCACACCCGCCGCGCGCCCCTCTTCAAGGTGACGCCGAGCCCGCTTCACCTCGGGGTCGCTCGGGTTGTCGCCCTCAAAGCCGATCAAAAACACGCGACCTGCAAGCTCTCGTGCGCGCGACTCAATCGCCACCGCGTCAACCGGGGCCCGCGTCGTTTCGGCTGTCGCACGCGACTCAGCCACGCGCGATGCGGCCGAGGGTGTCGCGTGCGCGCTGCGTGGCGCGATACCGGCTGAGAGCCCGCTGACGACGCGAATGCCCGCATGCGATGCCGCCCTCGCCACCGCACGAACCGTCGCCGCGCCATGCACCTCGATGCCGACCGCCGCAACCAGCGCAACCGCGCTCACGGCGACCATAGACGCCACGAATTGCCCGTGCCTGCGAGCGTAGAGATGTTCGAGTTGTTGCAGCATGCCCTGGCCCTTGCCTGACCTGATGCGCGAGAGCCTATGCGAGGTTCACTGAATGAGCAAAAATTGTGTCATCCACGCCCGCCGAGCGACCCACGATTGTTTGCTTCTCGCCACGCATGTGGTTTCTTGAAACCCTGATGGGCGAACAGGCACAGCAGCGTTTTTCGTTCGAGGCAGGCGGTGACAGGCGGCGACTCAGCATCACCCTCGCCAGCGTCTACGGTTTTGATGCCCATCGCAGCGCCGCTCGAAGCGCCCGCGACCTCGCCGGAGCGCTCGCCCGACGCGGCCACCATGTCCACTTCGTCTGCCCACGAGCTGCCGAAAGCGGCCCCCCGGTTTTCGAAGCCGCCCCCCACTTCAAAGTCCATCGCGTTGAGCAGGGTGGCATTGCCGAACCCCTGCTGCGACTCGCTCGCTTTCTGCCCGTCGTTCGCCGGTCGGGCATCGACATCGGCGCAGAGAGCCTGCCCAACATGCTCGCGGCGGTCGAGTCGCTTGCGAGCGACGTGGTGCTCGCATCCCCCCCCCCCGGACCTGCCTTCTGGTCTGCGTTCGTCGTCCAGCAGAAGACAAAAAAGCCGGTCTTTCTGCTGCCGAGTGAGACGATGGTCGATGAGTGGCTGATTCACACCCCGGTTACGCATCGCTTACTGCACGGCCTGCACCACATCGTCACCAATCCGTTCGACCGCGCGACCTTGCGCGACGCGGGCTGCGACGAAAACCGACTGCATGTCGTGGCACCGTTTATCGCGACCGAAGAGGCCGAGTACGCCGCCTTCAACGAACCCGTCACCGCCGCCCCACACGAACTCGCCGCACGCTTCGGCATCGGCGCCTACCCCACCGTCGGCTTTGTCGGACGTCAAAGCGCAGAAAGCGCCATCGACACCCTCATCGACGCCATGAGCGCGGTCTGGCGCGAGTTGCCCGACGTACAACTTCTGCTCGCAGGCGAGCCCACCGCAGAGCGCGACGTGGCACTTGCTCGACTTTTGCAGGCCGCACCGCAACTACGTACCCGCGTCATCTGCATCGACCGGTTTGACGAAGCCGACCGCGCATCGGTATTCGCTCTCTGCGATGTCGTCGCGTGCAGTCAGCGACGTGACCCGCTTGCGCGAAGCGCGCTTGAAACCTGGCACGCAAAACGGGTGCCCGTGGGTGACCCGCTCGGTGGCGGCTGGCTCATCTCACACAACCAGACCGGACTCTTTGCCTCTTCGGGCAGCGCCGCGACCCTTGCGCGTGCCTTGATGCAGCTTCTCGCCGACAAGCCGCTGCGCGACAACATGGCTTCTGAAGGCAGGCGACGCATGATGCGGCTACACACCGCCGAAAAAGCCGCCGAGACCGTTGAAGGTCTGTTGCTCGCAGCGCTGGCGTGACGCCCCTCGCAGCTCACAGGCAACACGTCATTCGGCACAACTGTGGCGCTTTTTGTTTGCAGCGGGCATAATCGCACTCTGGCATCCGGTTCGTGCGAGCGGCCCCCTCGCGCGCTTCGACGTGAGACTTTTCATGCTTCACTCAAGTCGCATTGTGCAGCTACCTCGTTCATCGCGGGTTTGGGGACATTTTGCCGCGCTCATCTGTTGCTCGCTCTTGTTTTCCGCGTGCCCCGTCGGCACGAGTGACACGGGTGGCATCACCGACGACTTTGACCGCAGCACCGACGCACCCGCCCCCGGCGACACCGACACCGAGGTCGATTCTGCCGCGACCAGCGATAGCGACGACGACGACGCGACAAACGGCGGAGGTAACACCGCAGGCGGTGGTAACGACGACGACGCCAGCAGTGGCGAAGACACCGCCGACGTCGGCAATGACGACGATTTCGCCGATGACGATGACGACGATGTGCTCGATGATGACGATGCCACCGCAGGCGACGACGACGATGATGCGACCGGCGACGACGACGACGCAACGGGCGATGACGATGACGACAACGACACGGGCCCTGATCTTTCCGACCGCGAAACCCGCTGCTACATCGCATGCGAGACCAGCGCCGATTGCTGCCGCGAAGGTGCCCCCTGCCCCAACCCACGCAACATCGAAGAGTGCATTGAAGGTGCCTGCGTCGCGACCGGATGCGCCGATGATCAAGGCTGCAAAGACGGCGCGCCACAACCCGACAAGACCGCCTGCCGCTCAGTGCGAGGCGCGGCACCCTCATGCGTCAGAACCTGCGAGATCGACGACGACTGCTGCATCGAGGGCCCACCCTGCAATCCGCTTCTGCCAAAGCGCGTCTGCAACGAAGGGGTCTGCGAGGCCGCAGGCTGCGAGCTTGGCGAAACCGGAGACACCGCCTGCACCGACCAGTACCGACGCACCGACCCCGACGCCATCGGCAAGTGCGTCAGCCAACCCGACGGACCCAACGTTTGCGTGCAGAGCTGCACCAAAGCCGCCGACTGCTGCCCGCCCGGCTCTGATTGCGCCGCGTATCCGTTGCGATTCTACTGCCTTGAGTCGGTCTGCCGTCTGGGTGGATGCATCGACGACGACGAGTGCAAGCTCTCGATTGTCGCGCAAGAGACCGGCAAAGACGCAATCTGCCTCGACCCCGAGACGCTCATGTCGCCCATGACCCCGTCGCCGTAACTCTGGCACGGCGACGCCGGCACAGTGAAACCCCGTGTCGCGAAATTGGCCCAGTCAGACCACGTGCCCCGCGAGGCGGCCGAGCACCCGGTCGAGAATTTCGCCCAACCGCTCAATGTCTTCGACCTCGACATTGAGGTGCGGACGCAGTCTCACCGACACGTTGCCCGCCCCCAGCAACAGCGTTCGCTCTTCACGTAGCGCGCGCGACACGAGCTCACTCTTCAGTTGCTTCGACCGCAGCGAAAACCCCTGATACAACCCACAACCCCGCACGTTGAACATCATCTCGGGGTATCGCGCCGCGAGCCCACGCAACACCGCGACAAGCCGCTCGGATTTTTCGGGAACCAGCTCGATCAGCCGCTCGTCGCGCACAATCTTCATCTCTTGAACGAACCGCACCATGTCGGCCAGCGTGCCGCCCCACGTCGAGTCGAGCACCCCGCGATCACGCATCGGCCGCTGCATGTAGACGACGCCGTTGCCCAGCTTTTTTCCAGCCGCCACCGCCTGCGGTGGATACGGCAATTCAAACGCATCAATCGCGAACATCGTGCCCGTGTTACCCCCCGCCGTCTGCACCTCATCGAACCCGAGCTGCACCCCGTGCTCGTGACACAGCGCCGACAGGCGCGGCAAGAACGACGCTGGCGGAACCCGATGCCCGCCCGCACCCTGTATCGGCTCAACAATCACCGCCACGATCTCGCCCGGGTGAAGCCGAAACGCCGCCTCGATTTGCATCAGGCTCTGGCTCGCTCGAGCCTCATTCGCTTCGTCAGACTCATCGGTATTGAGCGATGGAAACGGAACCAGAATATTGCCCGGTACGAGCCCCTGAAAGTCTTTCGTCATCACAGGGTCATGGGCAATGCGCGTCACGTTCAACGCGAAAATCGTCCGCCCGTGAAACGCCTGATCAAAGTAGAGAAACCGATGCGTGCCCCGCAAACGCCCCTCGGCGATCAACCGCTCGTGGTGGCAGTTGATGAGGTACTTCATCATGTTCTCGACCGCTTCGGCCCCACTGTTGACCGCGTAAATCTCGAGCGATTCGCCTCGCATCGAACGCGGCGCCAACTGATACAACTCGCGGTAATAGGCCACGCACTCTGGCGTCAGAAAATCGGGGTTCGCCGTCTTGTTGTTCGCCGCCACCGTAAGCCGCCGCACATATTCCGGCTCGTACAACCGCGGATGATTGTGTGCCACAAGCTTCGCGCCGAAATACCCGGCCCAGTCGAAGATGCGCTCACCGTCGACCGTCGCAAGGTACATGCCCGAAGAGTTCGCAAGGTCGACGCCAAATGGATACGGCTCGGCCAGCACGTAGTGTGAAAGTTCATCGAGCAGGGCGCCGCTCGCGGGCCCAAACGAGGTGTCAATCATGATCGGGGGCGTCTGCGCTTTCCATCGTTGCGGGTCTCGCGCAACGTATGTCCAGAAGGCGAACCGTAATCGTCGGCAAGACCAGATGGGTCATCATCGTACCGCTCGACTTCGGTGAAGCCGCTGTCGTCGCCATCACCATCGCCGAACACATCATCGCCGTACTCGCCACCCTCATGCTCGTCACTCAGCGTCGCCGCGCGCGGACGCGCATCGAGCCAGCTCTGCAAAAAATACGCAGCCGCGAGGTGGTCTTTGACTTCGCGCCGACGCTCGCGACGTACGTTCGCGTCAATCAGCATCCGCTCGACCGCCGCCGTCGACCACCGCTCGTCTACCCGTTCAATCGTGATGCCCAGTGCCTTCTCAAGCGCTGCGATCGTCGCCTCAGTCTTTTCGGTCTGCTCGGTGCGCCCACCGTCCAGTTTCACCGGTAATCCGGCGATCACGTGGTTGACTTCGCGCTCTTCCATCAGCGATTGAAGGGCCGCTGCGTCTTCACTCGGGGTGGTTCGGCGAATCGTGACAACCGGTGTCGCGATCATGCCGAGCGCATCGCTAACCGCCACGCCGAGGGTTTTGTCGCCAACATCCAGTGCCAAAGTACGCATGGGCGAGGGTTTACCTGTGAGTCTGAACGAGCGCAACGAAATCGACGCGGAACAATCTGGCGATCGCGCCATCCTGTTCGAAGACGGCGAACTACTGCTTGAAATCGACGGCGAAACCACCGCCGTGGCATCGCCGCGCGATCTCACCGACGTGCTCGCCGTCGCTTGGACCGAAGAGGGCGACCGCGCCTACATTGCGGCGATGTACGACGCCCGCTGCGAGCTGCTCAAGGGCGAAAGCACCGACCTCGCCGAAGACGCATGGGGCCTTTTCATACTCGACGCCACCGACGCACCCACACTCACCCTGCTCGCCCCATGGCTTTCAAAATTCGCGAGCGACGAAGAGCGGCGCCTTGCCGCCACCGGCGACGCACTGGCCGCCCCCGAACAACACCTCTTCGACGATGGACTTCCCCTCGAACTGATTCTCAACCCCACCGGCACCCGCCTCTTCTGGCTTCACGACGGCGGACTCACCCCCCCGTGGTGGACAATCGGCGCGCTCGACCTCTTCACCGGCTCAAAGGTCAGCTACGAACTCGACCTTCAAGAACCCGTCGAGGTGCAGGTGCCCCACGTGCTCAGCGGCCTCAACTTCAACAAAGATGGCTCGCGTCTCTACTTCGTTCGCAACGGACGTGACGCGGGCGAGCCCTCAACGATCATGAGCCTCAAAATCGCGGGCAACGCAGGCATAGAAGCACTGAGCGACCTCGACGCCGACGAACTCGTCGAGGCGATGCGCCTCAAAAACGACCTTCGCGAGCACGGCACGATACCCGCCCGCGGCGACGGCGATCTCGCCGCGGCAGACGACTACACCATCGACGAGACGACGCTTTTCTTAGACGACGCTTTTGCCTCGACGATAATTTTCGGTTGGAGACACCATGGGCTTTCTGTCGGCAATTTTTCTCGGCGTGGTACAGGGTCTCACCGAGTTTCTCCCGGTCTCAAGCGACGGACACCTTCTGCTCGGCCAGGTCTTCGTCGGCATGAAAGAGCCTTCGCTCTTTTTCACCGTCGCCATGCACGCCGGCACCCTCATCGCTGTGCTCGTCTATTACTGGGAAGACATCGCCCGCATGCTCACCCTCACACCCGCGTTTCTCGGCTACCTCGCCCGCGGGCTAAAGACCAAACCCGACGAAGCCCACCGCGAAGACGACTTTCGCCTCATGCTCGGCATCGTCGTCGCAACCATCCCCACCGGCATCATCGGCATCGTCTTCAAAGACATGTTCGAAGAGATGGCGACCTCGTTGCTCGCCGGCGGCATCGGCTTTGTCATCACCGGCACCTGGCTCTTGCTCCCGCGCATTATCGGACGCAACGGCGTACCAAAAACCGCCCGTCTCGAAGGTGCTGCCCCCACCGCCCCGAACATCTGGCAGGCAATCATACTCGGCGTCGTTCAGGCGACCGCCATCGCCCCCGGCGTCAGCCGCAGCGGAAGCACCGTCTCAACCGCCCTCATGTTCGGCGTCGAGCGCGAGATGGCCGCCCGCTTCTCGTTTCTCATGTCGGTGCCCGCCGTGCTCGGTGCCGTCATTCTCAAGGCGCTCGACTTTCGCGACCAACCGCCCGACTTCATCGTACCCAGCCTCGTCGGTGCCATCGTCAGCGGAATCGTCGGCTACCTCGCCGTTCGCTGGCTCACGCAGTTCATCAAACAGGGTGCGTTCTACAAATTCGCCTACTACGTGCTTCCGCTCGGCTTCATCACCATCGCCCTTGCACTCACCCGCGGCTGAACCTCTCGGTGTCGCGACTTTTTTATTGTTGACGCGCCGCCCCCCCGGCAGCAATAACTCGCTTGCAGCCGCAACCTTGTGACGCGCTTTCGGAGGGGGACATGTCGCTTCGCATCCTCAAACAGCCTATCCATCACGTTGCACGATGCCTCGCCGCGCTCGCCCTGCTCAGCCACGGTACAGCCCTCTCGGCCTGCGGTGATGGCGATGATGATGACGATGCTCCCGACGAAGCCGACTTCGAATCATTTTCAGAATCGCCGCAACAATCAAATCCCGATACATTCTTCGACGGCGACATCGACATCCTCTTTGCGACCAGGCCGAAAAATCAGGTGCTCGCGATTCTCCAAACTGATCGTGGCAGCGTCGTCCTCTACCGCAATGTCGTCGAACGCCCGTCGGGCGGCTGCGGTGCGGGCGTCGCCTGCGACGTCGAAGGCCCTCTGGCACGTCATGCGGTCGTCGTCACACCTGAGGGAACGACCTTCGTGATCGATGTCGCCGAAGCGGGTGCCTCCACCACCGCGATCACCAACGCCGCTTCCGCGACCTCCGCATGGCGGGCTGGCGACTGGGAAAGCGGCCTTCTCAAACCGCTGTTTGACACCGGAGAGCCGCGCCGCGTCGCAAACGACGACGGTGTCCCCGAGATCACCCGCGCGATGCAACGCGTCGTTGATTCCATTCGCGAGAGCCTCGACCAGTCGCTCGTCAGCCAGCTCTCGTGGGCGCGCAAGCTCAGCGACGCCCTCGCGCAATACGGCTCACCCGATGCCGCGACCCGCTACTATCAGCACGACGACGATATCTTCTGCAAAGAGTCGTTTGGCGGAACTACCCTCACCCACTGCATCGACGAGCCCGCTGCCAACCTCGGCAAACTTCACGCCGATGACGCGTTCGAAGTGTACGGCAAACCGCCGCGCGATGGCGCCGGAGGGCACGTCGAAAGCTCTGGCATCACCGAAGAGAGCGTGCGCCTCGTCGTCGGTGACCGCGTCTCGACACCAGTCGCCGAACTCAAGCCCACTGCCAGCTTCACCTGTGTCGGCGAAAGCTCTGGCGCCATCGACGAGGGCGACTCGGTCAACACCGATGAGCGCGTAATCTGTCGCGCCACCGTATCGGAAGATGGCGTCGTGCGCCTTCGCTGGGAGTACGGCGCGACTGGCGCGCCCCCATTTACCTACGAAAACCGCGAAATCGGCATCGTCCCCCGCGTACCCGGTAGCTACAGCGTCACGCTCACCGTGACCGACCGCAACACGAAACTCAGCGCGCGCGCCCAGCTTCGCTTCAACGTCTACGAGAAAGAGGAGCCGGGTGAGGACGAAGACGAGACCGGCAACGAGTCGAGCGGCGATACCGGCGAGTTGTGTTACCCCAAATGCCCCGAGCGGCCCTGCGGTGAGTGGAACGGATGCTACGGGTATTGCCCGTACTCAGACCCGTTCTGGTGCAACGAGAACAGCGGCAACAACGGAGACAGCGACGACGACGGAGAAGCCTGCGTACCGAATTGCAACGGCAAGGCGTGCGGCGACTCCGATGGTTGCGGCAGCTATTGCGGCAGCTGCACGTGAGAAATGTCTGTCAGGTGCGTGGCTGCGATAGCATCTGGGCGCACGCCACAGCACCCGCTCACCCACGGACACGGCTCCGACGAGCCCCCACCCGTGCCACCGCCACCCTCGCCACCGCCCTGCCCAGCCTCACGCGCCCCGGCCCGCGGCCTGCGCGCTCCCCCGCCCCTGCGCCGACGCTTGCGCGGTGGATGATTCGCCTCGGGCCCATCTTGCTCGGGGTCGAACTCGATACCCACGTTGCGCCCAAACGCCCGACAGTAAATCTGAAAAAACGCCAGCGCGTCTGGAAAGTAATCGCGCTGCATCAACCGCCGTAGCTGACCGGGGTTCTTCGTCGGCTCGCGCAGCCGCCGCTGCGCCCCAAATATCTCGCGAATGCGCGCCTTGATCCGCTTCGTAATCGCCGAGTTGCCCGCAAAGCTCGCCAGCACCTCGTCAACCACCTCCTGCATGTGGTGACTGTCGGGGTCAACGCCAATGTCGGTCGCTCGGCGGTGCACCATCGGCGCAAACAAAACCGCCAGTAGCACCGCCTCTTCCACCGCCACCCCCTCACGTCGCACCTGATCGAGCGTCGCCAGAAGGTGCCAGAAAAGCTCACCCTCGGCGTCGCTACCGCAACGATGCACAAACTCGGCAACGTCGGGCAAAATCACCTCCAGCAAACCCGTCTCGTCCAGCATCCGATAGGTTGACTCAGCCGCCCCGCCGCCCAGCATCCGCGACACTTCCAGTAGCACCCGTGGCGGAGCCGCTTTGCGCAACTCGCGCGTGTGCGCCTTCAACGCCGCGAGCGTCTCAGCCTCAATCGTGCACTCGAGCCTCCCGGCAAACTTCACCGCGCGCAACATACGCACCGGGTCTTCGCGAAAGCGTATCGACGGGTCGCCAATCGTGCGAATCAGCCGACGCTCCGCATCGGCAAGACCGTCCACATGGTCAATCACCCGCCCTGCAATGACGTCGTAAAAGAGCCCGTTGATCGTGAAGTCACGCCGCCGCGCATCGGTCTCGGCAGTGCCAAACGTGTTGTCGTCGGTAATCAGAAGTTCGCGCTCTTGCGTTGTCGGCGCACCGCGCTCACCCGCGCCGGTCGCAGCCTCTGGTCGCACCTCGCCCTGCCCCTCTTCGCCACCCGCCATCGCCTCAAGGGCAAACTCATTCGTCGCCCGAAACGTCGACACTTCGAGTATCTTCCCACCCGGAAAATAAACATGCGCGAGGCGAAACCGCCGCCCGATGATGCGGCAGTTGCGAAACAGCTTGCGTATCTCACCCGGGTGCGCATTCGTCGCGATATCAAAGTCTTTGGGCGTGCGACCCAGCAGCAGATCGCGCACGCCACCACCACACAGATAAGCCTGATACCCATAGCGCGTCAGCCGCTCGATGGTGCGCAGCGCATCCGCGTCGATCTGCGAAGTCTCAATGGCAGCAAGCGAAGACGAATCGGTCTCGGAGGCTGTTTGCTGCGCAGTCTTGCTGTCGTTCAAGTGGCCCTCCGGTCAAGCGGCCTACGGTCAAGCCGCCTACGGTCAAACCGATGGCAGGGGCGTAACGCCGTGCGAAACGCAATCCCTCGGTGGTCGGGTGACGCCCGCTACCCGCGGGCCAGAAGCTTTCGAAAAGCGCGCTGAAACTAGCACCGCCCCAATGCCCCTTCAACCTCCCGCGCCCGTAAATTCGCCACAGGTTCAACCAGTGCGGTTGAACCAAGTTGCTGTTTTCTTTGCGATTTGTCGCTCGCGCGCCGTTTCTCACCACTTTCTCTCGCGGTTGTTTGACAGCGGGTGTGCCCACTTGGCAGAGATTGTCGGCCGCATGACACGACGCGGCACGCCACACACAGCGAGGTTCTGCATGAGCGCCAATCGGTCAAATGCGTCACACACCATGGGGGCAGGTCTCAAACCCAGCGCGCGCGCAGGGCTGTTGCCCGCCTCGCCAATTCGCAAGCTCAAGCCCTACGCCGACGCCGCCGAAAAGCGCGGCATCCGCATCCACAACATGAACATCGGCCAGCCCGACGTCGCGACCGCGCCGTGGATGCTCGAAGCGCTGCGCACCTACAACGAAAAGGTCGTCGCTTATTGCCCCTCACAGGGGCTCGACAACTACCGCGCCCGCCTCTCGCGCTACTACGCCGGTGTCGGCCTCGACGTGACCCCCGACCAGCTCATCGTGACCACTGGCGGCTCTGAAGCACTCTCAATCGCATTCACCCTCGTCGGCGACCCTGGCGACGAGATACTCATTCCCGAGCCGTTCTACACCAACTACAACAGCTTCGCCGTCATCGCCGGTCTCACCATCAAAACCGTGCCAACAACCTGCGAAGAGGGCTTTCACCTGCCCCCGCGCGCCGTCATCGAAGCCGCCATCGGCCCCCGCACAAAGGCGTTGCTCATCTGCTCGCCCAACAACCCCACCGGAACCGTCTTCACCCACGACGAGATGAAAATGCTCGTCGACATCGCAAAGCAACACCAACTCTTCATCGTAAGCGATGAGGTCTACCGCGAGTTCGTCTTCGACGACGCCAGATGGGTCTCGCCACTTCATTTTCCCGAAGTGCGCGAGCAGACGCTGCTCGTCGACAGCCTCAGTAAACGTTACTCGGCATGCGGCGTGCGCCTCGGCTCGCTCGCCATCTTCGACCCCGAACTCTACGGCGCCGGACTCCGCTACGCCATGTCGCGCCTCTCGCCCCCCACGATCTCTCAGGTCATGGGCTTGCCTGAACCCGCCGAAGAGGCCGCCTACATCGCCAAGACCCGCGACACCTACAAAGAGCGCCGTGACGCCGCATACGCGGTGCTCAGCGCAACCCCGGGTGTCGTCACCCGATTGCCCGAAGGCGCCTTCTACATCACCGCGAAACTTCCCATCGAAGACGCCGACGACTTCTGCATCTGGATGCTTGAAAACTTCGCGGTCGATGGCGAGACAACGATGGTCGCCCCCGCCGCCGGGTTCTACGCCACCCCCGGCGCCGGCAAAAACGAAGTCCGCGCCGCCTTCGTACTCGATACCGACCGCACCCGCCGCGCGATGAACATCCTCATGGCGGGCCTCGACGCGTATCGCACGGCGAAAAAGCGCTAACGCGGTGACCGCTGGCATCAACGCGCGTTGGCAGGTAACATGCGCAAAGCGCGGCCAACGCTGACGCGAATATTCAGACAAGCAATCGCTGAAGTTCGCTTCGTCGCGCTCGCGAGTCGAACCAGATAGAATGACCGCTTGTCGAATTGACCGGCGACAGGAGGCACGCATGACAGAGTCACTAGCCAGCAGACGCACCGTGTCGCCCGCCCGCACGCAACGCACCTCCGCTTCGCGAACCAAGGCAACGCCCTCGCGCGCCCCGACCATGGCCGACCTCGACAAGCTCATTGAGCCTCTTCTCGCGCGTCACCGCGGGCGAGAAACCGCTGCAACCGAGGTTGAAGCCTGGCATCAACAAATCATCGACGACCGTGACGACGTGGTGCTGGTCGAGTTCGACAACTTCGCCGAGG
>CAZXXB010000063.1:0-1785 GCA_964644185.1 uncultured Myxococcota bacterium | reverse complement strand
ATCGACCAACGAGATGCGGAAGACAAATCGCGGTGAAAGCCTATCTCGACGCAAATTTCTTGCTTGACCTCATCGACCCCGAGGCTCCGCATCACACTGCCCTGATCACAAACCGACCTCAACCAACGACCGAAATATGCACGTCACCCCTCGTCTTGCTTGAGTGCCTTGTGCGCCCGCGCCGCGAAAACGACATTGAGGCCGAATTGCGGATTCGCGCCGTCGTTCAAACAACAGCATTTCTCACGCTTCCCGTTGAGGTCTTCGACCTCGCCGCAACCTTACGTGCCGAACAGCGACTCAAAACCCCCGATGCCCTGCACCTCGCCTGCGCCATCCACCACGGCTGCGACGAATTCTGGACCCGCGACGCCCGCATTCTCGCCTGCAACGCACCCATTCATCGCCGCACATGGGGCCAACCCCTCACATCAGGTCGCGTGAACGAGATGAAAAAACAACCAGCTCGCCCAGCACCGTCAACGTCAATGCCTCTCTCATCACCGCCGTCTGGCGCGCCGCACCCACTCGACACGCTGTGGGCCACCATTGAGACCCGCGCCACCTCGACCCGCGACGTCTCGTACACCCGCCAACTACTCGACAGCGGACCGCGAAAAATTCAGCGCAAGGTCATCGAAGAGGCGTTCGAGGTCTGCACAGCCCTCGACGACCACCCCCATCAACCCGAAAAGCTCGCCGCCGAAGCTGCCGATCTCGTCTTTCACCTGTTTGTGCTATTCAAAGCCTCGGGCGTTTCACCCTCTGCCATCTACGACGAGCTCGACCGCCGCCGCGCTCAATCGGGTCTCGACGAAAAGGCGAGCCGCAAAGCAACCAAACCCACGGCGACAACACCTGCCGCCACAAAACCAGCCCCGAGCGTCAAACGGGTACCCAAAAAGTCTTCCACGCAAAACAAAAAGGCCACCAAATGAGCGAACAAACCGTATTCGAGCGCGTCGGCGACGCCATGAAAACCGCGATGAAGGCCGGCGAAAAAGACCGCCTCCTCGCCCTGCGCAGCCTCAAAGCCGCCATCATGAAGCGTGAGGCCGATGAAGGCTCTCTGCCCGACGCCACCGCCCAACTCCAAATCGTCCAGAGCCTCGTCAAACAGCGCCGCGACTCGATTGAGCAGTTCACCGCCGCAAACCGCCTCGACCTCGCCGACAAAGAAAAGGCCGAACTCAAAGTTCTCGAAGAGTTTCTACCGACCCAGATGTCGCAGGCCGACATCGAAGCCATCGTCATCGCCGCCATTCAGGAAACCGGCGCGTCTGGCAGTGGCGACCTCGGCAAAGTCATGAAAGTCGTCCGCGCCCAGACCCAGGGCAAAGCCGATGGAAAACTCGTCAGCGACATCGTCAAAGCCAAACTTGCCTAGACCCCACCCCGATGGGACGCATACCCGACCAGCTCGTCGCTGAAGTTCGGCAACGCACCGACGTTGTCAGCATCGTCTCGCGCGACGTCGCCCTCAAAAAGCGAGGCACCAACTACATCGGCCTCTGCCCCTTTCACGGCGAGCGCACCCCCAGCTTCAACGTCTCGCCCAGCACCGGCATCATCAAGTGCTTCGGCTGCGGCTGGGGCGGCAACGTCTTCAACTACCTTATGGAAAGGCAGGGCATCACCTTCCCCGAGGCGGTGCGCGAACTCGCCGTCGAGTGCGGCGTCGTCATCCCCGACGACCCACCCGCCCGCAAACACGGCCCCCACAACCGCAACGGCGCCGCCCCAACAAACGCAAGCGCCCCGGGCTCGCAGCCTGCCGCCGACCGC
>CAZXXB010000062.1:9106-16758 GCA_964644185.1 uncultured Myxococcota bacterium | reverse complement strand
GAGGTAGAGCGATGCCATTGTATGAATACCGTTGCACCAACTGCGCAACGCATTTCGAAGCCTACGCCGTCCTGCAACGGTATCGCGAGCGCAACAAGCGGCTTCCGTCGTGGGAGACGCGTAAGCCGTGGCAGCAGCAGCCATTGATTCTGTTTGCGATTGCGTCGTCGATACCGCTTGCCTACACGGCGTACAACGCGCGCATCGATGGCAACTGGGTGATTGCGACGAACACGTACTACAATTTTTACCGAGGCAATCAGCCCGACTATCAGGAAGACCTGAACCTGTTTTGGCCAGTCGCGACCGAAGCGCAGCGTGAGGTGCGGGGCTTTCAGCGGCGGGGCGAAGACCCGTTGGCGATTGAAGACGACAAGTGGGACGAGCTGACGAGCGCAGCGTGGCAGTACATTTTTGAGAATCCGCTGACGTCGGCGCGGCGGGTGCTGGGGCGGCTGGCGCGGATAATGGCGCCAAAGACCGATGGGCTGGTGGTTGTGGGGGGCGAGCTGGTGCAGAGCGTGTTTGGCGTGCGTCCGATGCTGATTTTGATCGTGTCGGCGGTGCAATGGGCATTTATGTTGTTTGTGGGTGTTGCGGGGGTGGTGTTTTTACGGACGCGGGCGAAGGAGTTTTTTGAGTATTTCGTGGCGATGGCGGCGGGGGTGATTCCGTTGACGCTGGTGGCGATTTCGAAGCCGCGCTACTCGTATCCGCTCGATGGGTTGCTGCTGCTGGCGGCTGTTGTGATGGCGATGGACTGGAAGGTTCACTGGGCGAAGGTGACCGAGGTTGAGAAGCGGTGGATATTTGGCATGTGGGCTTTTTTTGTGTGGTCGTGGGTGGCGTGGTTGATCTTCGCGTTCACGTCGCGCTGGTAGGCCGCAGTTTCCAACGCAGGTAGCTTACGGCGGGGCTGATGGCGGTGCGGAGCGAGGGTGCGGTGAGCAGGTAACCTGTGTAGACGCGCGCGGTGTAGTTGGCGAGGTGAATGCGCCACGGGTTGGGTTGCGTGGGGTCGAAAGCAGCGTCGAGCGCAAGGCGACGCGGCCTTGGTGGGGTGGTGGCGGTGGCGATGCGGTCGAGCAGCGCGAGCGTGCTGGCGTCGGTGGTTGTTTGGCGTGCAGCCTCGGCGTGGGCGACGCGGGCGAAGAGGTTGAGGGCGATTGAGAGCCCGAAATCGTGGGCGTCGTGAACGAGCAGCGATTCGTCGATGACGTTGTGGGCGATGATGTGCAATGCGTCGTTCACGTCGCGCGGGTCGGGCAGGTAGGCGTGTTTGATGCGGTGGATGGCGGCGGCGAGCAACTGGTGCTCGGGGCGGGGGCGGTAGATTCCGGCGGTGGCGAGGTCTTCGAGCGGGTGGGGCTCGGCGGCAGCGATGATGCGGTCAATGTCGATGTGAAACCAGTCATGGTAGCTGAAGCCGGTGTGAAGCTCGATGAGGGTTTGCGTCGCGCCCCATGTGTATCCGTAGCTGAAGTGGTAGGCGAAGGGTCTGCCGGTGGTGGGTTCGTCGAGTTTGACGGCGCGGGCGGCGAGCAGGGCGGCTTTGGCCCGGGCCTCGTCGCGGGGGCGAATGAGCACGTCGATATCTGACATGCGGCGCTGCGAGAGGTCGGGGTATTCGCGGCCCAGAAGCGACATGCCTTTGATGGCGACGAGGCGCACGCCGGCGTCGCGGCAGGCGGTGCCGATGGCCTTTAGTACGTGCAGGCGCACGGTGTTTTCGATGAGAACCTGACGAGGCGAGGGGGTTGGCGGTGGGGGGCGCGGTGGGGAAGGCGGTGAGAGGTGTGTGCTCATTGTGGGCCACCGTGCTCACGCAGCACATCGAGGTAGAGGGTTTCGAGCCCGCGCCAGATGACCTCCTGCTGAAACTCGCGTTCGACGCGCGCGCGTCCGGCGGTGCCGTGGGCACGGCCGAGGGCGGGGTCGTCGAGGTAGCGGGCAAGGTTTGCGGTGAGCTGTTTTGCGTCGCCGACCGCTGCGAGCAGGCCGGTCGTGCCGTCGACGACACCATCGACGACACCGGTTGCGGAAAAGCCGGCGATGGGTAGCTCGGCTGCGGAGGCTTGCAGCACGACGTTGGGGAAGCCCTCACGGTACGACGGAAAGGCGAGGATGTTCATGGCGTTGAAGGCGGGTGCGGGGTCTTCAACGAAGCCGGTGACGACGATGCGCGGGTGGGTCGAGATGCGCTCGCGCACGTGGGGGGCGACGGGGTCGCCGTCTTCGAAGTCGCCGACGAGCAGGAGGTAAAGGTTCGGGTGCGTCGCAGCGAGTGTTTCGAACGCTTCGACGAGTTCGGCGATGCCCTTGTCGCGGGTGAAGCGGCCCACGAATCCGATGACGGTGGCGTCGGCTGGAATGTGGTGCTGGTCGCGCAGGGCGGCGGCTTTTGCAGCGAGGTCGTGTGTTGGGAAGAAGCGGGTGCCGTCGATGCCGTTTGACGAGCCTCCACCGATGACGATGGTTTTTTGGGGTGAGGCGAGACGCAATTCGAGGGTTTTGGCGCGCAGGCTATGGCTGACGCAGACGACGCGGTGGGCGCAGAAGGCGGTGATGCGCTCGGTCGAGTTGAGAATGCCGCGCTTGGCTCCATCGGTGGTTTCGAGGCGCAGGCCACGCATGGTGTAGATGCGGGCGCGGATGTTGAGGGCGCGCGCGGCGAGCATGCCGAGGAGGGCGGCTTTGGGCGTGCCCGCGTTGACGATGTCGGGCTTTAATTTGCGCAGGGTGGCGAGCATTTGCGCAAGACCGCGCGCGTCGGCGGCAAGGCCGATTTCACGTTCCATGGGGAGCGCGACGGTGCGGACTTTTTCACGCTCGGCGACGATGTCGAGGTCTTTGCCGGGCGATGCGATGCAGGTGACGTCGTAGCCGCGTTCACGCATCCACGCGAGTTGACCGCGCATGTGCCATGCGGCGGCGTTGGGTTGGGTGACGATGTAGACGATGCGGGTCATGGGGGCGGGGTTTAGGCGAGTTGCGCGGTGTGGGCAAGAGGCGCGTCTGCGCGGTGATCGAGGCGGGCTAGCGGGTGATCCAGTGGGCAAACTCGACCGCGCCGACGATGAGCATGGCGGCGATGAAGAAGGCGAGGGTGGCGTAGCCGAAGACGGCGCGCAGGGCTGGGGCGGCGAGGTGTTTCGCGATTGCGGGGTAGATGGCTGCACCTGCGGAGGCGCCAAGGATGGCGTTGAGGAGGTGCCCAAAATAGCGCATGCGGGCAGGGAAGTCGCCAGAGATGCCGATGCGGCAGGTGATGGGCGAGTAGGTGACGACGGGGAGGAGGTCGAAGTGACCGAGCATGAAGCAGAGCGCGGCGGGGCTTAGTGCCAGCATCCAGCCTGGGTGAAGCTCGGGGCTCGCGGGGGGCGAGGTCGAGGCCAGGGGGGAGGTGGCGTTTGAAGAAGTCATGGGTCGCGTGACGTTCATGGGGTGGTGATTGGGTGCGGGTGTTTCATTCGGTCGGAAATGGGTGAGTCAGACTGACCGAATCGTCACGAGTGAGAGTCCAACGATTGCCGAGAAAAGCACGACAATGGCGATGACGAGGCTCGCGACCTGAAAGAAGTTGCGGGCTGATGTGGTGGCGCGTGGGTCTGCGTGGTGGCGATTTGCCGAAAGGTAGACGGCGAGAAGTGCCCCGAGCGCGAGCCACTGCTCTTTGACTTCGAAAAAGCCGGTGGCGAGGGGTACGTTGGCGTCGAGGTATGCGGCGCGGACGTTGACGCGGAAGTCGGGGTAGATGAGCAGCCCGAGGGCGAAGGTGATGAGGTAGGTGACGGCAATGACGCTTGCGTAGGTGCGCTGGAGCGGGGCGCGGAGGACGCCGCGCGAGAAGTAGCGGAAGGCGAGAATGCCGTTGTGGGTCGCGGCACCTGAGAGTACGGCGGCGGCAATGGCATGAAGCACGAGCAGGGGTTTTGAAGCGGGGGCGAGGGCGACCCATGAGCAGACGAGTTGACTGGTGTGATCCATCGCGGGCGCTACTTAGTGTGGCTTCTGGTGCTGACGCAAGCGGCGCGTGAGTTTGCGTGACGCGAATGCGGCGATGAAGAGAAAGAGCGTGGCCGGTGACAGGCCGTGAGAGGTCGTGCCGGTTGCAGAGCAGCCATCGGCGTTGTTGCCGGTCTCGTCGGTCGCGGTGTCGGGGGGTGAAGTGTCACCCGTGCCTGTCTCGGTGTCGTCGCTGGTGTCGCCGCCGTCGTCGCCTGATGTGTCGTCGAAGTCATCGTCGTCGTCGGTGCTGGCGCTGTCGTTAGCGTCGTCGTCGGTGTCGTCGTCGTCGTCATCGTCGGCGAGGGGTTCGAGGCAACGTTCGTTGCGGCAGGTGAACCCGGCAAGGCAATCGGCGTCGGAGTCGCACGATGCAGGGCAGCCGAGCGCGGGGTCGCACGAGTTGTAGGGTGCGCAGTCTTTTGGGGTTCCTTCGACGCAGGTACCGGCACCGTCGCAGGCATCGGCGGCGATGAAGTCCTGGTCTACGCAGCGGGGTTCACGGCCACAGGCAAAGCCTTTGCCGCGGGGTGTCCAGTCGGTGGGGGAGGCGAGCCGACAGGTGAGGCAGGGGTTGTCGGGTTTTTCGGCTCCCGGTGTGTAGCAGACGCCGTCGATGACGCAGCGGTCGAGCGGAATCTCGTTGCGGCATGCTGAACTTGAGGGGTCGCAGGTGTCGGTGGTGCAGGTGACGCCGTCATCGCAGTCGCGGGTCGCGTCGGGGGTGCATGAGCCGTCAATGCAGGTGTCGCCGAGGGTGCAGAAGTTTCCATCGTCGCAGGCGGTGCCGTCGAGCGACTCGATTTCGACATCGCAGCGGTTTGCGTCTTCGTTGCAGGTGGCAACGGCGCAGGGGCCCGCGGTGGCCTGGCAGTCGCGGGGCACACCGATGCATTCGCCGGCTTTGCAGGTCTCGTTGACGAGGCAGAAATTGCCGGTCGTGCATGCGTCATCTTCGGCGCTCGCGGCGTCGTGGGTGCAGGTGCCGTCGGGGTTGCAGGCGTCGATGGTGCAGGGGTTGTTGTCGTCGCAGTCGCCGCAGATGCCGTCACAGCCGTTGTCGCCGCATTGTTTTCCGTTGCAGGCGGGGATGCAGCCGTCGGTGACGGTGAGGGCGTATTGGGTGTTGAGGCCGTAGGTGTTGGTGACGCTGCTGATGCGGATGTAGTGGGTGCCCGCGCTAGCGAGGTTGGCTTGGAGGGTGGCCTCGTTGGGGTCGCTGGTCGAGTCGGCGCTCGCGAGCAGGGTGGTCTGGTCGGCGGCGTAGAGGGCGATGCGAGTGCGGGCAGAACTGCCGATGTTGCGGCTTTGAATGACGATGCCTTGCGGTTGGGCGACGGTGAAGGCGACCCAGTCGAATCCATCGCAGAGGTTGCGCGACTGGGTGTCGCCGATGGTGATCGATTTGGCGGCGGGGGCATTGTTGTCGGGTTCGTAGTCGTCGCCGATGCAGGCGATGCATTGTCCGATGGCGTTGCAGGCAGAGCCAGAGGGGCAGGTGCCGCATGAGGCGCCGCAGACGGTGTCGGGGCCGCATGATTTTCCGTCGCAAACGGGGGTGCAGGGTGAGGCGTTGAGGGTGACGCCGACGTAGCGGGTGCGGGGCTCGTCGGTGGCGGTGATGGCGATGGTGGCGGTGTAGACGCCCGGTGAGGCGATTTGTGCCATATCGAAGGTGAGGGTGACGTTGGCTGAGGTGGTGCCGCTTGTGGTGTCGAGTGCAAGCCATGGGGCGTTTTCGGCGGCGACCCACGTGAGGGTGCCGTCGCCGAGGTTGCGCAGCCGCAGGGTCGCGGCAGGGGCGGTGCCGCCGACGGGCGCCTCGACGGTGATGTAGCGCGGGTAGCCGAGGGCTGGGGCGCGGGGAGCGGCGCTTGCGATGGCGCGGGTGGCGGCGAGTGCGTAGCTCTGGGGTTTGAAGTCGAAGAGTTCAGGTGGGGTGCGAACTTTCAGGGTCCACTTGCCGGTGAAGGTGTTGTCGGCCGCGGCGATGTCGATGCGTTCGACGGGGTCGGTGTTGTTGGGGGCTGTGCGAGTGGCTGGCGCGTCGGGGTTCGCGGCGTTGAGCGACCAGGGGTAGAAGGTGGTCGTGCCGTCGGGTGCGATGAGTTCGAGGTCGAGGTTGTTTTGGAGGGCCTTTTCGGGGTCGTCGACACCGGCGAGGTTGGGGCTGCCGGGGGGGTCTATCCAGGCGAGAATGACGGAAAAGGCTTCGCCGGGGGTGATGTCGCCGCCGTCGTCGGCCTCGATTGTGAACGTGCGGGTCTGACCGGTACCGATGACCGAGCGACCGTAGCGTACCGCATCATCGAGGGCGTCGTTGGCGGCGATGAGGTCGGCGGCGGCGCGGATGTTGAGGAGTCCGTAGCCGTGTTGATAGTCGGGACCGGGGCTGGGGCCAGCCTCGACGGTGGTGAGCAGGGTGATGGCTTTGAGTTCAGCGGCGGAAAGGTCGAGGCCGTTGTTGAGGTCGCGATGCATCTCGGCGAGGAGCGCGAGTCCACCGGCGACGATGGGTGCGGCCATCGAGGTGCCGGAGAGGTTTGCGTAGGCGGTGTCGGAGGCGGAACCTGTGGAGCGGACGTTGATGCCGGGGGCGACGAGGTCGGGTTTGACGCGGTTGTCATCCATGGGGCCAAAGGCGCTGAAGTCGGCGACGGTGATATCGCCGGGGGGCGGGTTTGCGTAAAGCACGGGACTGATGGCGCCGACCGTGAGGATGTTCTTGGCGGCGGAACGTCCACCGATGGTGTCGAAGTCGATGTCTTGTTCGCTTGGGTGGGCTTCGGTGAAGGTCTGTGTGCAGTCGGTGCCGAGGTGGTGGGGCTGGCCTGCAGCGACGCCCACGTCGTTGCGTTCGTTGCCGGCGGACCAGACGGGGAGCACGTCGGTTGTCCATGCGGCGAAGTCGGTGGCTTGAGCGTCGAAGGTGTATTTGCCGAATTCGGGGTCTTCGAAGACGTCGCGTGTGCCAAACCATGAGGGGATGCCGTCGCTGCAGACGGTATCCCAGCCGAGAAAGGGGCCGTACGAGTGGTTTGTCGAGGTGAGGTAGTAGCCATTGGCGGTGGCTTCGTCGGTGTCGTTGACCCAGTCGTATGACCAGATGTCTGCGCCGAAGGCCATGCCTCGGGCTTGTGATTCGCCGAGACCGGCACCGACCATCGAGCCCGCGCAGTGGGTGCCGTGGTTGTCGATGGCGGCGTTGTCGCGGGCGGAGGCTCTGCCGGTGAAGTCGATGTGGGTGGTGCGTACGACGCCTTCATCCCAGACGGCGACGCGGGTGGTATCTCCGGTGAGGTTGTAGGCGCTGTCGCCGCCGGGTTGGACGGTGTCGGCGCGGGTGGTGCGGACGCCGCGACTGTTGTGGGCGTTGAAGGGTGGGGCGATGGGGTCGTCGTGGCGGGTAAGGGGGCGTTCGACGTGGACGGCGCGGAGGTAGGGGGTGAGCTCTGCGATGAGGGCGATGTTGGTGTCGGTGAGGGTGAGGCGCAGGGCGTGCAAGGCGTCGAGGCGACGCGTGGCGGCGTCGACTTGTGAAGGGTCGGAAGGTGTGGCGTCGAGGCGTGCGGCGTCGAGCAGGCGGGTGCGCAGCCATGCGGGGGCGTCGGGGGGCAGGGCGACGTAAGCGACTGGAAGTGGGGCGG
>CAZXXB010000062.1:1942-9043 GCA_964644185.1 uncultured Myxococcota bacterium | reverse complement strand
GGTAGCGTTCGCGTGCGACTTCGAGTTGCTGGGTGGTGGGGATGGGGGCCGAAGCGGTCTCGGGCGCGCACGCGGTAACTGTGGCGACAACGAAGGCGACGACGAGCGGGGCCGTGGCACGTGCTGCGCGCTTTGCGGTGGCAGGCTTCGCCAGGCGAGACGCGGGGGTCGGGCGGCGAAGTCGTGACGGCGGGCTCGGCAAGTGAAACCTCGTGTGGCAGCGTGGCGGGCGACGTGCGGCGTGGGCGCGCGACGTGGCGCGGTGAGTGTAGGTGAGAGCGGGCGTGACCGCAACGATAACGGCTGCGTCGGCGTGAGGGGTTGCGCAAAGGTGGCGGCGGCAGGTAGTTCTGCCGGGCAATCGAGATGTGACGCAACGTGGAGACGGTTGATGAGAGTTCCGGTGAGAGTTTTGGTGGTTTCGGCGGCATTCGTGGCGCTTGGGCTATTTGGGACGGGATGTTTTCAAGAGTGTTCAAGCCTTGAAGATTACTGCCGTAAGTGTCCGCCGTATATACAAAATCAGTGTTTGTCGATCGTCAATGCGGGCGATGGCTTCACGTGTCGGTCGTTTGAGAATGACCTTGAGCAGCGTGAGTCGTGTGGGCAGTGAGTGTGTGGTCGGAAGGGCGAATCGTGTCGGTATCGGGCGCAAGAACTTGCTAGATATGCGGCGGTGGCTGTATAAGCGGTGCCCATGACGAAGTGCATTGGATGGCTTGCGCCGGTGGGTGGGGCAGGCGTCAATTTGCACCAACACGGAGAGTAAAGATGAAGAAGGTTTTTGTTCTGGTGGCCTCGTCGGCTCTGTTCCTCGTTGCGTCGGGCTGCGGCAACAAGTGCGACGACCTCGCTGACGTCTGCGCGAACTGCGAAGGCGCGACCGCGACGGCGTGCAACGCGGTTGTCGACGCTGGTGACGCCGAGCTCTGCGAAGCTGGCATCCCCGGCTACGAGACGCTCTGCGGCGCGGCTGGCGACGACGACGACGCGGCGGACGACGACGACGCGACCGACACCGCGGAGTAATTCGCGACGCGGGTTCGGTGTGGGCGCATCGCAAGGTGCGCCCCGTCGTTACACGACAGCGCCTTATCCAGACGGATACGGCGCTGTTTGTTTGTGGAGTGGAAGCATGTCAGTGCAGTGGCGTTCGAAGGGCAATCACGTGACGCGAGTGGTGCAGGTTGCACAGCGGGCGGCGTGGATCGCGTTGGTCTCGGTTTCTGCGATGGCGGCGGCTTCGTGCGCCAACGAGTGCAAAGACCTTGAGACGTATTGCGAGCGGTGCCCGGCTGAACGTCCGGCGATTACGCTGGCCGATGGTAGCGCGGGCGAGGGCCTGTCGGCAAAAGACCGCTGTGACGACGCGATTTTTGTTGATGAGGCGAAAGGTTGCCGTGACGCTCTCGTGAACCTGCAAAATGAGGGGGCGTGCCCATGTGCCGGGCTTGCCGACCTTTGCGCGAAGTGTCCGGGTAGTGGCGAGGGTGAGGCGTGCGAAGCGGTATCGAAGGCGAACGACGCGGCGGCTTGCACGGCGGCCTATGGTACCTACGTCGGCACGTGCGGCGATTGCTTTGAGCTTGCGATCATCTGCGGTTCGTGTGGAGACGAGACGACGCGCGCCGAGTGCAATCTCGCGGCGGAGGCGTTTGATACGGCCGCGTGCCGTGATGCGTTGCCGGGGTACATCGAGGCGTGTTCGACGACCGATGTTCCGACGGATGACGACGACGACGCAAGCGCCGAGTGATGCACCGTTGGTGGAGTTGCTTGGCTGCATCTCCGCGTCGCTGTCTGGTGTGGGCCGTGTGGCGGTGTCGCGATTGACGTCAGCGAAGTGACCGAGTGGCGTGACTGAATGGCATGAGTACGATTGCCAAGCGAGCGTGGGCGTGTTCTTTTCCGTCGTGTGATTTGATTTGCGACGCGAGGAGAGGTGAACATGGCTGTGACACGCTTTTTTGTTTTGTGTGGTGTCGTGGCGGCGGGGGTGCTGGGCGGCTGTTCGCGTGAAGATTGCGAGAGTTTTCGCGAGTTGTGCGCGGCATGTGAGGGCGACGAGCGCACGGCGTGCGTGGCCGAGTTGACGGCGATTTTTGAGGACGACGGGGTTGCTGCGAACGCGAAGGACGACGCGTGTGCTGATGCATTTGCGACGTACGAGGTGTGCGAGCTTCCGTTCTAGTTTTGAGCGAATGAGAGGCGGCGCACGTGGCGCTTTGCGCCGTCGGTTGAGGCGCGGGCGATGGAGAGGATCATGGAGGGGAAGATGGAGAACGTTGCGGCGGGTGTCGGTGGTCTCGATTTGTCTGAGCCGTTGAACCGCTTCGAGCCGACGGCGTACGCCGTGTGGCGAGCTTCGGTCGAGGCGTCGCTTGAAGGGGCTGCGTTTGAGAAGAAGCTCGTGACGCGAACGGCGGAGGGGATAGCGGTTGAGCCGTTGTACCCTGACGCGGGCGAGCCTGGTGTGTTGCAGGCGGCGGTAGCGGCGGCGCTCGCTGCTGCTTTGGCGGATGACGTAGAGGGGAATGTTCCGCTGCCAGAGTTGTCGCGTGATGCGGTGGGATGGCGGGTGCGTACAGCGAGGCGGGGTGAGGTGATTGGGGTTGAGGCAAGCGATGCGGCGGCGGGCGGCGGCCTCTTCGATGGTGCGGTGTGGCACGACGCGGGCGGTACGGCGGTCGATGAGATTGGTTTGCTGTTGGCGCGGGTGGCGGCTGCGTTGCGGGGTGACGGTCCGATGCCTCTCGCGCCCGTCGTGTTGATGCGGGTGGGTCGCGATTTTCCGATGGGGGTGGCGAAGTTGCGGGCCGCGCGTGTGCTGGTGCGCGGGTTGTTGATCTCGGCGGGCGAGCATGAGGCCGCGAATGGGTTTTTGGTTCACGCGGCGCAGGCTTGGCGCGAGCTTACGGCGTGTGACCGATGGGTGAATCTACTGCGGTCAACGGTCGAGACCGCGGCGGCGTTGTGTGGCGGTGCAGATCGCGTGACGACACTCGCGTTTGATGCGGTGCTGGGGGCCGGGGGAGAGATCGGGCGCGGCAGCGAGATGGGCGAACACCTCGCGCGTAACACGCAGATTATCTTGCGCGAAGAATCGCATCTGGCGCGGGTGCGCGATTTGCTGGGTGGGTCGGGGATGATCGAGGCGCTGACGGCAGAGCTTTGCGAGAAGGGGTGGGCGCGGTTTCGCGCAATCGAGGCGCGCGGGGGGATTGTCGCGGCGCTCAACGATGGGTCGATTGAGGGTGAGCTGCTCGCGACGCGGGCGAAGCGGGCGGGTGAGGTGGCACGGCGCAAGATTGCCATCACCGGGGTGAGTGAGTTTCCGCCGTTTGTCGAGCAGCGCGGTGATGACGAGATTGAAGGGTTGGCGCGGGCGCTTCTGGCAGGTGAGCCGACGAGGTTTGATTTTTCACGCGATGCCGAGCCGTTTGAGCGTCGTGTCGCGCGCGCGGATGCGATGGCGCGAGGTACGGCGGGCGCGAGGCGCGTCGCGGTGTTTCTGGCGAATCTGGGGCCAATTGCGAAGCACACCGCGCGGGCGACGTTTGCGGCGAATCTTTATGCGGCGGGGGGCGTGGCGTCGCTGCGCAATGATGGATTTGCGAGCGGCGGTGAAGCGGCGGCGGCGTTCGCGGCATCGGGGGCGAGGGTGGCGGTGATTTGTTCGAGTGATGAGTTGTACGAGGCGATGGCCGAAGAGGCGGCGCGTGCGCTTTGTGCGGCGGGGGCGCGACTCGTGGTGCTGGCGGGGCGTGGGGGCGAGCGCGAGGCGGCGTACCGCGCGGCGGGCGTGGGGGCATTCATTTACCTTGGCTGTGATGCGCTGGAAGCGATTGATGCGGTGCTCGACGCGATGGGTGAATGGGGGGGCGACGTGGCGACGGCAAATGCGAACGAGCCGGTTGGAGGTGTGCGATGAGGCGGACGATGGATTGGGGTGCGGTGTCGTTGGGTGACGTGCTGGCGGCGGCCGCAATGCCTTCGAGCGGTAGAGCGACCGGCACGGGTGCGAGCGGTGAGGGGTTCCTGACGGGCGAGGGGATTACACTGCTGCCGTCGTATGGGCCGGGTGAGCGTGCTTCGGTGCAACATCTCGGGGGCGCACCGGGGTTTGCCCCGTTTGTGCGCGGGCCGTATCCGACGATGTATGTGCAGCAGCCGTGGACGATACGGCAGTATGCGGGGTTCTCGACGGCGGAGGCGAGCAACGCGTTTTATCGGCGGAATCTGGCGCAGGGACAGAAGGGGCTTTCGATTGCGTTCGACCTTGCGACGCATCGGGGCTACGACAGTGACAATCCGCGTGTGGCGGGTGACGTGGGCATGGCGGGGGTGGCGATCGACTCGATACTCGATATGCGGGTGCTGTTCGATGGGATTCCGCTCGATAAAATGAGCGTGTCGATGACGATGAATGGGGCGGTGCTGCCGGTGATGGCGCTCTACATCGTTGCGGGCGAAGAGCAGGGGGTGGCGACGGAGAAGCTGTCGGGGACGATACAGAACGATATTTTGAAAGAGTTCATGGTGCGGAACACGTACATTTATCCGCCTGCGCCATCAATGCGCATCATCGGCGACATTTTCGTCTACACCGCGCAGAAGATGCCAAAGTTCAACAGCATCAGCATCAGCGGCTACCATATGCAGGAGGCGGGGGCGACGGCTGAGCTTGAGCTTGGGTACACGCTGGCCGACGGGGTCGAGTACATTCGCACCGGTGAGCGGGCAGGGCTGGCGGTTGATGCGTTTGCTCCGCGGTTGTCGTTTTTCTGGGCGATTGGGATGAACTTTGCGATGGAGATCGCGAAGTTGCGTGCGGCGCGGCTCGTCTGGGCGAATCTGTTGCGGCAGCTTGGGGCAAAGAGCGCGAAGTCGATGTCGCTGCGTACCCACTGCCAGACGTCTGGGTGGAGTCTGACGGCGCAAGACCCGTACAACAACGTGGTGCGCACGGGTATCGAGGCGTTGGCGGCGGCGTTGGGGCAGACGCAGAGTTTACACACGAATTCGCTTGATGAGGCGTTGGCGCTTCCGACCGATTTTTCGGCGCGAATCGCTCGCAACACGCAGATTCAGTTGCAGCAAGAGTCGGGGGTGTGTCGCACGGCCGACCTTGTGGGGGGCAGCTATGCGATTGAGTGCTTGACGCACGAGCTGGCTGAACGGGCGCTTGCGCACATTCGTGAGATTGAGGCGTTGGGGGGCATGACGAGGGCACTCGAGTCGGGTTTGCCGAAAATGCGTATCGAGCAGGCAGCGGCGCGGACTCAGGCGCGCATCGATGCGGGCGAGCAGCCGATTGTGGGCGTCAACCGCGAGGTGGTTCGTGACGAGAAGCCGATTGATGTGCTGAAGGTTGATAACACGGCGGTGCGCGAGGCGCAGATTGCCCGGTTGAAGGTGTTGCGGGCGTCACGCGATGGTCGCGCGGTGGGCGATGCGCTGGCGGCGTTGACGAAAGCAGCCGAGACGGGGCAGGGCAACCTGCTCGAGCTGGCTGTTGAGGCGGCGCGTCGCAAGGCGACGGTGGGCGAGATGAGCGACGCGCTTGAAAAGGTTTTTGGGCGACACGAAGCGACGATTCGCATGGTCGCGGGGGTGTATAGCGAAACCGTGAAGTCGAACCATGATGCGCTTGACCATGTGCGTGCCCGTGCCGATGCGTTTGCTGCGGCGGAGGGGCGGCGTCCGCGAATTCTGGTGGCGAAGATGGGGCAGGATGGTCACGACCGCGGGCAGAAGGTGATTGCGACAGCGTTTGCTGACATGGGGTTCGATGTCGATGTGGGTCCGCTGTTTCGTACGCCGGAAGAGACGGCGAAGCAGGCGGTTGAGAACGACGTGCATGTCGTGGGCGTGAGTTCGCTCGCGGCGGGGCACCTGACGCTGGTGCCGCAGTTGCGCGAGGCGCTTGGCCGGTTGGGACGCGACGACATTCTTGTGGTGGTAGGCGGGGTGGTGCCTCCGCAAGATTATGAGGCGCTTTACGCTGTCGGGGTGACGGCGATATTTGGGCCGGGGACGGTGATTACCGAGGCGGCGGAGCGGGTGCTGGACGCGCTGAGTTGATGGCTCTTCGGCTAACGCCTCACGCGTTGATGGCTCTTCGGCTGACGCCTCGCGTGTTGATGGCTCTTCGGCTGACGCCTCATCGCGAACGCATCACGTTACGTGGCCTGAGCCTCTGAACATGAAGTAGGCGGCGGCGGCGAGGCAGAGTGAGGCCCAGAGGAAGTCGAGGCGAAGCTGTTCGCGCATGTACCAGGGTGAGAAGACGGCGAAGACGCTCATTGTGATGACTTCCTGCATGACCTTGAGTTGGCCGAGGTTGTAGTGCTGCACGCCGAGACGGTTGGCGGGTACCTGCACGCAGTATTCGAGCAGAGCGACGCCCCAACTGACCAAAATCGCGATGTAGACGGGCGCGGTCTTGAGGTCGCGCAGGTGGCCGTACCACGCGTACGTCATGAAGATGTTGGCAACGATGAGCATCGCGGGGACGAGAAAGCGTTCGTGAAGCATGGTGGTTGAATCCGTAAAAAAAGACCGCCGAGTTGCCCCGGCGGTCTTGATGTCTGCGTCAGACGCTATGTGAAGCCTTACCGTTACAGGCAGAGGGCCTCGTAGCTGACTTCGATGCGCGAACCGCGCGGCGGGGTCGTGTTTTTTCCGAAGACGACCGAGTTGTTGGCCTGGTCGTAGGTCCAACCCGTGCCGCTGCCGGTGGTGTCGGCGGGGATGGTGCGTCCGTTGATCTTGACGACGATCTGCGACGGGTCAGCCGGGCGCGAGAGCGGGTAAGCGCTGCGGGCACGGAAGACGTCGAGGGCGAGCTTGTTCATGCTGCTGCCCCACTGGGTGTCGCAGATGCTGAGGGCGAGGCCGTTGTTGATCTGCTGGTAGAAGTCGTAGAGGCGGGTGGCCGACTCGGCGCTACCGGCAGAGCTTGAGCAGTCTTGCGGCTTCGGATTGCTGCCGGTGCTGAGGCCGGTGATGATCGAGGCCGAGAGAAGCTCGGTGTTACGCGGGCCCTTAATCTGGCGGAAGAAGTCAACGTAGAACGGAATCGACGCATCGGACTGATCT
>CAZXXB010000062.1:0-1926 GCA_964644185.1 uncultured Myxococcota bacterium | reverse complement strand
AGGTAGAGCGTCGCGGGTTCACGCAGGAAGCCACCGTTGAGGCTGGGGTCGCTGATGTTTGGCTCGTCGAGCGCCAGCTGGGCGGCCTGCAAGACGGCTTCTTGCGAGTCAGAGCAGCAGGTGCCGATGCCGATCATGTTCTGCGAGAGCGCGCCCGAGCCGTTGGGGGTTTGGCGATTGACGATCTTCGGCTGGCCGGGGCAGGCGTGGAAGAGTCCCGGGGCGATCTTGCCGTTGCACTGGCTCTCGTAGGTGTCGTTCACTTCAGACGAGGTGATCGCGATATTGTAGTCGACCTGCACCGAGCTGGCGTACTGGACGAAGATGCCGAAGTTCTGACCCAGGCCGCCTTGCTCTTCACCCATCGAGCCCGAGTTATCGACGGCCCAGAGGACGTCAACCTGCGGCTCGGTCGGGTTATCCCACACGTCGGTTTGCGACGACTCGAGGGTACCGGTGCCGACGAGGGGAATCTCGCGTCCATTGCAGCCGCCGTCGGTTTCGATCTTGAGGACGCCGGTGTCTTGCTGCGGTGAGCTTGGGGTGTAGCGCAGCGAGACCTGCACGCTGCCGCCAGCGGGCACGGTGATTGGGGCACCGGCTGAGGCGGGGGGCGGGTTGATGGCGCTCACCGAGAACGGCGGGTTGGCGTCGGCGGTGAGCTTGGTTACGTCAAACGTGGCGTTGCCGGTGTTGTAGATCGTGACGGTAAAGTCTTGCGAGCGGCAGCCGACGGTGACGAGGCCGAAGTCAACCTGACGGGGCAAAACGTCGCAGGCGCCGTCGCCGCACTCACCGTTGAGGGTGAAGGTGAAGCCTTTGCCGTTGGGCGCATTACCGGTGCCGCTGACGGTGGGCTCGTTGGCAGCCGTGGTGGAGAAACGCAGCCAGTCTTGCGAAGCCGACGCTCCACCACCCGAGCAGCCGGGGAAGGTCGGGAAAATCTGACAAATCGGGTCGAAGATGCCGCCGCCGGTGCAGGTGGTAGGCGTGTATTTGAGGGTGTAAGTTGCCTTTTGACCAAGCTGGATATCGCGCGGGAAGGCGCCGGGGTTGTTGGGCGCCCAGTTGTAGTCGGCCGACGTCGCGGCACCAAAGGTCACGCTGTTGATCGTGCAGACGTCACCTGAGTTGGTCTGGTGCTCGAAGTCGATCGTCTTGGTTTTCTGGCTACCTTTGGCGGTACGTCCGAAGTCAACGAGGCCCAAGTCTTGCCCGTTGATCTTGCGAATCGCGGGGGTGGTCTTCAAGAGGCAGGCGCCGGGCTGAGCGCCGTTGCCGCCGATGATGACGGTTTCGGTCGAGCCGGTGGTCTTTTCGTTGACGTCGATGCGGTCGTTGACCGAGCCGAGGTTGACGGGGCGGAACTGCACGGTCACGAGGATCGAGAGTCCGCTGTCGAGCTGGTAGTCGGCGGGCAGCGAGGCGACGTCGGTCTGAACGGGGACGCCCTGACTATCGACGGTGGTGAGGCGGTAGTTGGTGATGGTGAACTCGGGCTTCGAGGGACCGCTGAGCGAGGCGATGATGCACTCTTTTTCGCCGATGTTGGCGATTTGAAACTGCTGCTCGCCGTAAGCCGTGGCGGTTGGCGGGGACGTTGCCGAAGTTGATGGCGGTGGGTGCAGCCGAGAGGATGCAGGCCTTCGTGGGTGCGCCGATGCCCTGAATGTCGATGAAGCCCTGCGGAACGCGCGGGTCGTTGGTGTTGAGTTCGATTTGTCCGCCGTAGGCCTGGAGCTCTTCGGGCTTGAAGCTGAGATTGAGCTCAATGCAGTCTTGCTCGCCGGTTTCGAGGTTGACCGGGTCAAGGGTCGTCTGGCTTGAGGGCGGGTCGAGGGTGAAGGCGTCTGCTGGCTCTTCGGTGGGGTGCGGCTTGCGGGTGTCGAGGGGCGGTGGGCCGCACGAGCAGACGCGGATTTTCTC
>CAZXXB010000061.1:13933-16922 GCA_964644185.1 uncultured Myxococcota bacterium | reverse complement strand
CCCGCTGCCGCCCCCGCGCCCGGCGCTGCCGCCGCAAGTGACGCTGCCGCCGCGACTGCCGCCGTGGCCGCGGAAGAGTCGGCCAATCAGGCAGACCTCGATACCTACGAGCCGATGGAAGTCGTGATCGACGACGGCACCGGTGATGAAGGCGGTGATGCCGCAGCCGAGGCCCCCGCCGTCGCGGCGCGCGCGACGCCCGGCAAGCGGGTGTTTGTCGAGTCTGAAACGACGCGTCTCGGCGCGCAGAACCTGTTCGGTGGCGTCGGCGTCTATCGCACACTCGCGGCAGAGCGTGGTGCCGCATGGACACTGCGCTTTGGCGTGAAGGGCGAGATCAACCGCTTCGACAACCAGCTCGTGCGCCTCGCAGATGGCACCGCCCCCGAGAACGACAACTTTCGCGGTGTCGGGCGCGTCGGCTTCAGCTTCACGACCGTCGAGTGGGTCGAAATCTACGGCGTCTGGGCGTCGTACTCGAACCTCAACAGCATCACGTCGCCGTCGCTGCTGCTCAACATGTCGCGCACGCGCCTTGGCGCAAAGGGTGGCTATCGCGTGCTGCCGTACCTCGACGTCGCGGGTACGATCGCGGTCGATCTCAACGCCGCCCCGGGTGCCGTGGCGTGGGATGCGTCGTCGCTCGGCTGGAATTTTAACGCACTCCTGACGTGGGATGCCTCAAAAACACCCGGGCTCGAACGCGTGCCGATGAAGCTGCACCTCAACCTCGGCGGGGTCTTTATCGACGGTGGAGCCTTTGACGGGCGTGACTTCTCGAACGTCGAGCAGTTTGGTCTCGACATCAATCAGAACTCGGGTTTTCAGCTTGCGTTCGCCGCCGAGTTTCCGCTGCCGTGGGTCACGCCGCAGCTCGAGTTTTTCATGCAAGAGCCCAAAGGGTTGCTCGTCGTTTCGCCGGGCATTCGCATTCATCCGTTCGTCGAGCGCGCAATCTACCTTGAGCTCGCGGGCGAGATTGGCCTGCGTCGCATTATTTACGATGGCTACCCCGCGGTACCGCCATGGAACGTGCTCTTCGGCGTGGGCTTCGCGTTTGACCTGACGGGGCAGGGCGGTGTGCGCGCCCCGACGGGCGGTGGATTGCTGGGTCAGGTCGTAGACGCCGATACGGGTGAACCCATCGGCAACGCCATCGTCGCGCTGCGTCCGGCGATTGAGCAGGGTTACGCCACGTCGCCCGACACGGGCAGGTTCCGCATTGACTTTGTTCCGGCGGGTGCCGCCGAGGTGGTCGTCGAGCGCGAAGGTTACGAGTCGCAGGCGGCTGAGATTGTGATCGCCGAGGGTGACGCAGCCGAGGTGACGATTGCGCTGAAGCGCATCGACAAACCCGCCGAGGGGACGCTCTCGGTGCGGGTCACCGGTGACAACGGCGCCGCGGTTGCCGCGACGATCGCGTATGCCCCGGTTGAACTTGCCAGCGCGCCTGCCGCCACCGCGCCCGCGACGAAAGCGCCGCCCGCCGCGGCACCGGCAGCCAAAGCGGCGACCGCCGCAGCATCTGCCTCAGCACCTGCCGCAGCACCTGCACCCGCCAAGGCAGCAGCCCAGAAGGGGGCGACCGCGACCGCAGGTCAGCCAGCCTCCGGTGCGGCGACGAGCATCAAGGCCGATGAGCGTACCGGCATTGCCACGGCGCGCGTCGCACCGGGCCTCTACAGCGTAACCGTGACGGTCACAGGTCTTGCGCCAGTGCGGCGTGAAGTGGCGATTGATGAAGGCGCGATTGCGGCGCTCGACCTTGTGGTTGCCGCGCCCGTCGCGCCGAAGACGACGCTTGCGGTGGGTGCGGCCGCCCTCGAATGGGGCCGCATCGCGCTTTCACGCAAATTCGAGTTTGGCATCGACGATACATTGACACGCAACAGCACAACGCTCGTCGAAAACATTGTGGCCCTCGTGCGGGCCAACCCGACGATTCAGCGCATCGTCGTCGAGGCGCACACCGACTCGACCGGTGCGACCGAAGACCAACTGCGACGGACGACGGCCCGTGCCGAGTCGGTACGCAAGGCGCTCGTGGCGCAGGGACTTTCGGCGGCGCTGGTCGATGCGCAGGGGCTTGGCTCGGCGCAACCGATTGCCAGCAACCGCACGACCGCCGGGCGTGAAACCAACAATCGCGTTGAAATTGTCGTGGTTGAAACGGCGAGTTCGAAGTAAGTAGCAAGCTGTTCGCGCGGCAGACGGTTCCGTCGCGCGGCGTAAGCCAGGTCAGAGATGCGTGCCAGCCTGTCACATGCCCTTCATGCCTTCGGTGCCTTTGCGGCATCGGGCGTGCTGGCGTTTGCCGTCGCGTTTTCGGCGGCGTGTGGCATGACCGAGCCGCGTGATTTGCCTTCGCTCGGCGTACCCGATGTCTCGCCAACGCCGACCGCGATCTCGTTTGACCCCGCGGCGCCTGTGATTTCGGTGGGCCGCGAGGTGCGCATCGGCGTCTTCGGCAACTTTGCCGACTTCAGCCGTCGCCGCATTGTGCGCGATGTGAGCGTTGAGTACACCGGCGCGTTTTTTCGTCCACGTGGACAATTCGCGGGCGCGCCCGACACATCGACGTCGATTGCGTTGACGGGCGACTTTTCGCAGCTTGCGACCTTCGACTTTGACGAGGCGACCGGCGAGGTGGTGTTGCGCGGTGTCGGTACGCGCGTACGTCGCACGGGGCTTGGGTACGCAATCGTGGCGCGTGCTGGCGCGCTCGCCTCGACCGACATCGATTTGCGGCACGTGGTGGTCACGATGCGTGCCTCGATCGAATTCGAAGGCGGCCGTTACAGCGCGACCGCGGCGGTGATGGTGGTCAACGGCAACCTCACAGACATCGAGGTTGACCCGACACCGATCGAGACTGAGGTCGGCAGTTACAGCGTCTTTCGCGTCGAGGGGGTCTACGAAGACGGCTTGCGCGTCGATTACAGCAGCGCGCCAACGGGTCTGTTGATTCAGAGCGAAGACGAGCGCGTTG
>CAZXXB010000061.1:12440-13849 GCA_964644185.1 uncultured Myxococcota bacterium | reverse complement strand
CGTCGCTTACGACGCGGGTATCCCGGCCGGTACGGGCTCGGCATTTCAGAGCACCCGCGTGCGTCGCACGGTCGATGTGTTTGTCGGCGTCACCACCGACGACGATGACGACGACGACGCGACTGATGACGATGACGATGACGCAACCGATGACGATGACGACGATGTGCCCGATGGCACGCCCGACGAGATTCGCTTTGAGATCGCGCGTGTCGCACTCACCGTTGGCGAGACCGAGCCGTTTCGCGTGCTGGCGTTTTTCGACGACGACCCCGGCACCGCCTACGACATCACCGATGAACCAGAGCTGGTGCTGAGCTCGGCGCTGTCCGAGGCGGTGCGCATCGTTCGTCCGGGTATTCTGAGCGCAGACGCGAAGGCCGATGGGGCCGTCGCGGTCAACGCTGTGTTTCGTGGACGTTCTGCTTCGGTGCAGATCGAGACGCTCACCCCCGGTGCGCGATTCGTGGCGTTGCTGATTGAGCCGGCCAACGTGCGCCTTAGCATCGAGCAGTCGGCGCAGACGGTCGTGTTTGGTGTGACGCCGCTCGGCAATCGGGTCGATGTGACCAACGACCGAGGCATCAGTTATTTTTCCGACGACGAGACGATCGCGGTGTACCAGCAAGGGGGGCTCGTCACGGCCGTCGGTGGATTCGAAGGGCAGCAGGTCATCGTCTTTGCGAGCCTTGAGCAACTGATCGGCACTGCGACCGTGCAGATCGTTGGCGGGGTCAACCCCGACGAGGTGGTGGGTCTCGTCATCGAACCCGACGAGTTTCGTATCGCGGTTGGTGAGGCGATTACGTTTCGTGCGTTTGCACTCATCGTTGATGGTACGCGCATCGACGTGACGAACGATGCGGCGACCTCATTCGCGAGCGACCGCGAGCTTCAGGCTGCGCAAAAGGGTGTGTACGAAGCGATCTTTGCGGGTGAAGACGTGGTGGTGGTCGCGCGCTACACGCCGCCGGGTGGTGAACAATTCGAGGCAACGGCGGTCGGTGTCGTCACGAGCGAAGTTGACCCCGTTGTGGGTCTGACGATTTCTCCAGCGCAGATCACGATGCCGTTCAACGCCGCAGAGGCGGTGCGGGTGCAGGCGCGGTTCGCTTCGGGTGCGACGCTTGATGTGACCGACAATCCGCTCACGAGCTACACCGTTGACGACCCGCTGCTCGCCGCCGTCACCCCGCAGGGCGTCGTCTTCAGCAACTTTACGAGCGGGGCCACCGTGCTGCGTGTGCGTTACGAGGGCTTCGCCGCGTTTTGCCAGATTACGGTGACCGAAAACGGTACCGACCTCGCCTCGCTCGCCTACGAGCCCGACGCGCTGACGCTTGAGCCCGGCGATACCGTGACATTGCGCCTCATCGCCACGTTCACAGACGGGAGCGAGCTGGATGTCA
>CAZXXB010000061.1:0-12430 GCA_964644185.1 uncultured Myxococcota bacterium | reverse complement strand
CCGCTGTGCCGGCGGTGCGTCATGTTTCGTTTGACCCCGCCATCGCGACCGTGAGTGCCGTCGGTGTGGTGCGTGGGCTTGCAACGGGAACAACGCTCATCGAGGGCAGCTATCTCGGCATCACGACATTCGCCACCGTCACGGTGCGCGAAGAGATCGACCCCAGCGAAATCGTCGACATCATCGTCATTCCATCGGCGGTCGAGCTCGACGTGTCCGACACCCATCAATTGCTCGTCTTTGGTGTCTTCGGCGACGGAAGCCAGCGCGACATCACACGTGACCCGTTGACGAAATACCTCTCGCTCGCGACGCGCATCGCCACCGTCAACGCGACCGGACTCGTCACCGCGCTCAATCAGGGCAACGGGTCGCTCACGGTCAGCTACGGCGCGGTAACGGTCACCGTGCCGGTCGCGGTGAGCATTGGTCCCGATGACTTCGCGAGTCTCGAAGTGTCCGTCGACCCAGAGACGTTCGTCGTTGGTGAGACCGCGCAGGTGCGCGTCACCGCCGTGCTCACCACCGGCGCGCGACTCGACGTGACCGGCGACCCCTCGATCATCTATCGACTCACCAACAACGCCCTCGCGACCATCGGCAACGACGGGCAACTGCTGGGCCTCGTGCCCGGCACCGCGACCGTCAACGTGCGTTACGCGGGGCTCACCGCTACGGCACCTTTCACCGTCGTCTTTCGTGAAGGGACGCTCACCGGCATCGAAGCCGCGCCGCAGAACATCGCGCTCGCGCTCAACGGCACCGTGCAGCTTGCCGTGGCGGCACTCTTCGACAACGGCACCGAGCAAGACGTCACACTCAGCAGCGAGACCACTTACGCGAGCGCAAGCGCAAACCTCGTCGGCGTCACCGCAAAGGGACTCGTGACCGGGCGGTCGGCGGCAACGGCCATCGCCATCACCGTGCGCTACCGGGGTTTTACCGCACGCACGCTCGTCACCGTCACGAATGCGACGTTGACCGGAATCTCGGTCGAGCCCACCGAACTTGAACTCGAAGTCGGTGAGTCGGCGAACCTCACCGTGACCGGCACCTTCAGCGCCGGACGCACGCTCGACGTGTCGTCTTCATCGACCGGCACGACTTACGTTGCCAACCCGGCGGCACCCGTGACGCTCGACGGCGAGGGCGGTGTGACGGGCGCGGCGCCGGGCACGACCACCATCACGATCAGCAACAGCGGTCGCACCGCGACCGTCAGGGTCACCGTCATCGCGCCGCAAATCACCCGCATCGAGATCGAGCCCCGCGAAGTCACGCTTTCGACCGCGCTGCCCGTCAGCTACACGATGCGCCTCTTCACCGTCGACTCGCAGGGCACCCGCGTCGAAGTCACTGGGCAGCCCGGCATCGTGTGGACCTCGTCGAGTCCGGGTGTCGCGCGCATCACGGCGGGGGGCGTGCTCTCGGCGGTCTCGGCTGGACAATCGACGATTCGCGCGACCTATCAGGGCTTCAACGACAGCATCGTCGCGCGGGTCGAAGATGAGTTTCCGACGGCGCTCGTGGTCGAGCCGCAATTCGTCGAGCTTGCCGTCGGTGAGACCGTGCAGCTGCGCGTCTTCGCGACTTATCCATCGGGCAATCGCACCGACATCACGACGCTGCAAACGCCGTTTGGGCGCCCGACTTACCGCACGCAAGACGGACAAATCGCGACCGTCACGCAAGACGCGCTTGTGACCGGTGTCTCAGAAGGCGAGACAATCATCATCATCGACGCCGTGATCTTGCAGACGCAGGTGCCCGTGCGGGTGTCGCCGGGTGAGGTGCTCTCGCTACGCGCGACGCCAACCGCGTTTACGCTCAATGTCGGTGAGACCCAGCAACTCAACGTGATCGCCACGTTTGCCGGGGGCGCCCAGCGCGACGTCACGGTTGACCCGGCGACGCGTTATTCGCTCGCCGATGCCGTGGCGACCGTCTCGGCGGCGGGTCTCGTCACCGCGCGCGCGGCGGGTGGCCCAGCGACCATCGCGATTACCTACGAAGGGGTGTCGACGACGGTGACGGTGACGGTGCAGGGCGAGTCACGCACGTTGACTGGAATCACCGTCGCGCCGCAGAACAACCGCATTACCGTTGGTGGCACGGTGCAACTCGTCGTCACCGCGCAATACAGCGATGGCTCATCCGAGCCGGTCAGCGGTTCGCTGGTGCGCTATGTCAGCGGCACGCCGACCATCGCGACGGTCTCATCTTCGGGGCTCGTTTCGGGCGTCGCGCGTGGCGGACCCGTCGGCATCGAAGTGACCTATCAGGGCTTCCGCGCGCTCACGTCGGTGACGGTCGATGTACGGCGACTTGTTTCTCTTGAGGGACGCCCCAACACGGTCGCGATTGCGGCGGGTGCCTCGCAGCGCATCGTCGTCATCGGCACCTACAACAACAACACGACCGAGAACCTCACCGCCGCATCCACCGGCACGACGTATTCGCTCGATGGAGACTTCGCGACCGTTGACCCCGATGGGCTCGTCACCGGCGTGCGCGAGGGGCAGGGCACCCTCACCATCACGAACGCGGGCATCTCGGATACCGTCGAGGTGGTCATCTCGGGCGACGAGATCATCGGCATCGATATTCAACCCTCGACCGTGACGCTGCTGACGAACGGCGAGCCACTTCAGCTTGAGCTGTTGGTTCTTTTCAGCAGCGGCGGGCGTGTCCGACTCGACGACCTCACGCTTGCGACGTGGACCATCGACGAGAGCGACGTCGCGACGGTGAGCGCAGCGGGCGAGCTGTCGCCGGTCGCACCGGGCAACACGCTTGTGCGCGCGAGCTACGAGGGCTTTAGCGACTCGTCGGCGGTGCAGGTGAGCGAGGGAGAATTGCGGTCGCTGCGTTGCGACCCCACCAGCATTGACCTCGGTATTGCTCAATCACGACGCGTGCTCGTCTACGGCACGTTCGATGGCGGCAACGAAGTCGTACTCAACAACGGCAGCGCACCCGCTGACTTACGACCCTCACTCGAAAGCGACGACATCGGCGTTGCGACGGTGAACAGCAACGGGCTCGTGCGCGGCATCGCACAGGGTAGCGCCATCATCACCGCTCGCGTTGGCGATCTTGCGTGCGAGACGGACGTTGAGGTGTCGGGCCTCAGCACGTTGCGCATCGCCGCGACACCAAGCCCCGTTACGCTTGAAATCGGCGACGCGCGACAACTCACCGTCGTCGCGACGCTCTCCGACCTGTCTCAGATCGACGTGACGAGCGACCCGCGCACGACGTACAGCAGCAGCAGGCCCGCGGTCGCAACCGTCTCTTCAACTGGCCTCATCACTGCTATCGGCGTTGGCTCCGCGAACATCACCGTTCGCCGCGATGGCACCACAACCGCCGTGACCGTCAACGTGGTTGATGTGGCACCGGTCGTAGAGCGCATCGAGGTCTCGCCCTCACCCGCGCTGCTCGCGACGGGGGTGACGCTGCCGCTCACGGTCACCGCATTTTTCAACGATGGCACGAGCGAAGATGTCACCTCGCAGCCCGGCATCAGCTACCGCTCGACACCTGTCGAAGTCGCGACCGTCAACGGCGTTGGCATCATCACCGGCGTCACCGCGGGCGCGGCAAAGGTCACCATCACCTACGCCGGTGTCTCAACCAGCGTCGATGTGAGCGTCACGGCAGGCAGTCAGCCCATCATCACCCGCGTCACCCCCAACGTCGTCGCCGTCGGCTCTTCGACGCGGCAGTTCTCGATTGACGGCAGCGGATTCACCTCACGCTCGCAAGTTGTCGTCGCGGGCGAAAATGTGCGCGTCGTCTCGGCCACGGCGACACGCCTCGTGGTCGAAATTGCGTCGCGCTTCTTCGCGACGGCGGGCGCGCTCGACGTGACGGTCATCGAAGGCGCGAATGCCTCGAACACCGAATTCATTGCGGTCCAGTCGCGACCGCGCATCACGAGCCTCACGCCCGACTCGGCTCTTATCAATACGCAGGTTGACCTCACCTTCGTCGGCAGCGGACTCGCCAACGCGACCGTCGCGACGACGACGCCCGGCCTCACCTTCGGCGAAGTGTTCAGCGACCCCGAGGGAGGCTTTCTCGTCGCGACGCTCACGATCGACGCGTCGGCGGCGGCGGGCGATGTGCTCATCACGCTCACGACCGCGCTTGGTACCGCGAGCGTCGTCTTCACCGTCATTGACCCCGCGCAGCTTGAAGACCTCTTCGTGGGCGCGGGCGAGACCGTCCAGTTGAGCGGCAACAAGGTCTACAACCGCGTCGAAATCGCCGCGGGCGGACGCCTCGAGTCGAGCAGTTCAACACAGCCCCTCACGATCACCGCGACGACGTTTGTTATCGACGGCGAGATCGACGTGTCGGGTTCGGCGGGTGGCGCGGGGCTCAACAACCAGCCGGGTGATGGCGGGCAGGCGGGTGCCGGTGCTGGCGGTGGCGGCGGTGGAGCGGCAGGTAGCGGTACCCGCTCGGGGCGTGGCGGCGCAGGGGCACCTTCGGGCGAGGCCGGGGGGACACCCGCGGGCGTCAACACGTTCGCCGGTGCGGGCGGTGGTAGCGGCGCAGGTGAGGGTGCATTCGGCGGCAACCCATGCGGCTCTGGCGGCGGCGGCGGCGCGCTGTATTCCATCGGTGGTAACGGTGGCGGCGCATTCGGCGCGGGCACGGGGGCCTTTGGCGGCTCGCCCGAAAACGGCAGCCTCTTTGGCGCCGGTACGGGCGGTGGCGGTGGCGGCACGTGCGGCAGCGATTTCGGCGGCGGCGGTGGCGGCGGTGGTGGCGCAATCGTGCTCACGATTCAACCCGGCGGCAGCTTCACGCTTGGCCCATCGGGTGCGCTGCGTGCATCTGGTGGTAGTGGCGGTTCAGGCGGCCCTGGCAGCGGCGGAATCTTCAGCGCGGGCGGTGCGGGCGGCGGTGGCTCTGGTGGCGTGATTGCGGTGCAGGTCTCAGGCGGCGAAGCGACCGTCACGCTGCTTGGTGAAATCAACGCCAGCGGCGGAGCGGGCGGAGCGGCGCTCACCGGCCACGGGGGTGGCGGCGGTAGCGGCGGCTACATCTACATCACCGCTGGTGGTGGCCCCATCGACGCAGCCTCGGCCAACATCTCGGCCCTGGGCGGACCAGGTGGCACGCGACCCTCGCCGTTCTTGCCGGGCAATGTTGGCACCGACGGCGATGAAGGCTTCGTTCAGATCGATTGACGCATCGGTTTGTTGAGCCGATCAATTCACCGTCGCGGCGGGCTCGTCGATGACGAACTCAATGGCGTCGACACGAAACGACCCGGGCTCGACGCTTGCGTCGCTCGCAATCGAAAACGCCGCGACGCGTGCGGCGCTCATCACATCGCCTGTTACAAGCTGAAGTCTTGCCGCGGTCTCGGGGTGCGCCGCGAGCGTCAGTGACGACACCGCGCGCCCGGTCGAGACACCCCCGGCCGTCTTCGCCTTGTTGATCGCAAACATTGCCTGCACGGCGGTCTCGAAGCTCGCGCTGTCTTGCGGGTCGGCGATGACGTTGAAGCCCATATCGGTCGGCCATGGAGCCTTGTGGATTGACGGCTTGTTGGTCTCGAACGCGAAGCTCCACTGCCACACCTCTTCGGTGATGTACGGCAAGAATGGGGCAAACAGCCGCAGCAACACCGAGAGCCCGAGGCGCAGTGTCGCAATCGCAGAGCCCTGATCGGCAGCCGAGACAGTTGCCCCGCCTGCGCCCTCGCCGCGCGCGCGTCCCTTTGCAAGTTCGATGTAGGTGTCGGTGTAGCGTGACCAGAAGAACGACTCGGTTTCGAGCAGTGCCTGCGCGAAGTTGAACTCGTGAAACGCCGCCGTGGCACGCTTTACGAGGCCGTGAAGTTCGCTGACGAAGGCTCGGTCGAGTTCGTTCGTGATCGCGTGGCGCTCACCTTCCTGCATCAGCACGAATTTGCCGGCATTGAAGATCTTCGTGACGAGTCGCTTGCCGACCTTGAGCACCTTCTCGTCAAACGCGGTATCGACGCCGAGTCGCGCCGACGCTGCCCAGTAGCGCACGCCGTCTGACCCGTAGTCATCGAGCAGGTGCATCGGTGTCACGACGTTGCCCTTGCTCTTCGACATCTTCTTGCGGTCGGGGTCGAGTATCCACCCCGAGATGATGACGTGCCGCCATGGAATCTTGTTTTCGTGCAGCATCGCTTTGGCGATGGTGTAAAACGCCCACGTGCGGATGATCTCGTGGCTCTGCGGGCGAATGTCGGTCGGAAAGAGCTTCTCGTGCCGTGCCGGGTTGAGTTCCCAGTGGGTGCCGATCTGCGGCGTGAGTGAGCTTGTGAACCACGTGTCGAACACGTCGCGGTCGGCGGTGAAGCCGTGGGGGCGGTCGCGCTGCGACTCATCAAAGCCTTGCGGGGCGCGCGCCATCGGGTCTACGGGCAGCTCGGCCTCGCCCGCGATGATCGGCTTGTCGTATTCGGGCATTCCGTCGGCATCGAGCGGGTACCAGACGGGGATGGGCACGCCGAAATAGCGCTGGCGGCTCACGCACCAGTCGAGTTGCAGGTTCTCGGTCCAGTTGCGGTAGCGCAGGCGCATGAAATCGGGATGCCACTGAATCTCTTCGCCCTTGTCGATCAGCGCCTGCTTTTTATCCATGAGCCGCACGAACCACTGACGTGTGCTGATGAACTCGAGCGGACGGTCGCCCTTCTCGAAGTATTTGACTGGCCTGCGAAGGGGCTTTGGTGGGCTCGCGAGCGCGGCCTCACCTTCGTTGAGCCACGGCGCGCCACCCGGGCGTTTCAGCATCTCGACGACCTGCCGCTGCGCGGCATTGATCGTCTTGCCACTCAGTTCGGCATAGGCGGCATTGGCGACATCGGGCAAAAGCGAGACGTAGCCGGTCGCATCGGCGTCGCTGCCAAAGTAGACCTGCCGCAGCTTGCCATCGCGCGCGAGAATTTGCCGCAGGGGTAGCTTCTGCTCGCGCCACCACAACACGTCGGTGGCGTCGCCGAAGGTACACACCATGAGAATGCCGGTCCCCTTTTCGGGGTCGGCAAGCTCACTCGGAAAGACCGGGACGGGCGCGTGAAACAGCGGCGTCACGGCGCGTTTGCCGAAGAGGTGTTTGTAGCGCTCGTCGCTCGGGTGCGCGGTGACGGCGACGCACGCGGGCAGCAATTCGGGGCGCGTCGTGCTGATCATGAAGCGCTCGGTCGAGCCCTCGACACCAAACCAGATGTCGTGAAACGCGCCGTCTTTTTCGCGGTCTTCGACCTCGGCTTGCGCGACGGCGGTTTGAAAGTCGATATCCCACATCGTTGGTGCATCGACGTTGTAGACGTGGCCCTTGTTCCACAGGTCGAGAAACGAGCGCTGCGCGAGGGTGCGGCAGTGGGCGTCGATGGTGGCGTACTCTTGTGTCCAATCGACCGAGAGGGCGACGCGGCGAAAGAGCGCCATGAAGGCCTGCTCATCTTCTTTCGTCACGCGGCTGCACAGCTCGATGAAGTTTTGGCGCGAGACGAGTCGCGGTGGACTCTTCGTGTCGGCATCGGTTGCCTTGTCGATGGTGAGGTGCGGGTCGTAGGGCACGTTGGGGTCGCAGCGCACGTGAAAGACGTTTTGCACGCGGCGTTCGGTCGGCAGGCCGTTGTCATCCCAACCCATGGGGTAGAAGACGTTCTTGCCCATCATGCGTTGAAAGCGGGCGATGATGTCGGTGTGGCTGTAGCTGAAGACGTGGCCGAGGTGCAGCGAGCCCGAGACGGTCGGGGGAGGGGTATCAACGACGAAGGTGTCGTCGCGCGACGCATCGGGGTTGTAGCGGTAGATTCCGAGGTCTTGCCAGTAGGTATCGAGGCGTTTTTCGGCTTCGGCGCTGTCGAAGTGCTTGGCGAGTTTTTCAACGTCGATGGCTTCAAAGCGCGCTTTATTGGCGTCGGACATGCTTCACCCTGATGGTCGTAAGGCCGTCGTTCTGGCGGCGGCGCGCAAACTAGCAGTCAATCGCGAACGGGTAAACGCCGCGCGGGTCACTTCGGCGGTGTCGTCGTTCGACCGCGCGAAATGTTCGCCCCCCCCGCTCACTCACGCGCGAAGAGCTTCGACATGTCTTGAAAGCTCTTGAACTCGAGCGCGTTGCCCGATGGGTCGGCGATGAAAAGCGTCGCCTGCTCGCCCGGCTGCCCCGCAAAGCGAATGTGCGGCTCGATGAGAAACCGCACGTTGAGCTTCTTCAGCCGCTCTGAAAGCGCCTGCCAGTCGTTCCACGCCAGCACCACGCCAAAATGCGGCACCGGAACAGCATCGCCATCGACCGCGTTGTGATGCACGGGCCCCGTGTGACCCGGCGAAACGTGCGCCGAAATCTGGTGTCCGTACAGGTCAAAGTCGATCCATTGCGTGTCTTCGCGCCCCACCGTCGCACCGAGCAGCGACGTATAGAACTCGCGCGTGCTCTCGATGTCTTTGACCGGAAACGCCAGATGAAACGGCGCGAGAATCGTTGTCGTCGTAATGATGTCCTTCACGGTGTTCGTCATGGTGTGTCGTCACCTCATTCGAGCGTTGTCGTGCCCGCTAGCGCGGCATGCCAACCGTCTCGCCATACGGGTCGGGCAGCTTCGCCGGTAGCGCGGTGCCAGCCTTTACGAGCCGCGCGCACAGGCTCATGTAGCGATGCACTTCGCGCTCAGGTGGGTTCTCTTCACCTCGAAAAAATGGATTCACCGCGCGCGTCACGACCGCTACCTCGCTGCGATCATCATCGACCGTGACGAAGATGCCGACGCGTGTCGCGAGCCCATCGCGCGTCGTCATTGGTGGAGCCATCACAAGCCCGGTCACGGCGCGGTCTTGCGGCATCTCACTCACTTCGCTCGCGCCGAGCCATTTCATTACCGTCGTCGCGCAGGTGAAGGCCTCATCGGGCGTCATCGCGTAGTCGGCGCGCAGCGAGCTGCCGCCGTGGTGCGTGTCGCGCAGCACATCGCTCGACGCGCACCCCGTCGTTGCCGAAACCATCGCGATCATCACCGCGAGTAGACAGAGAAACCGCATTCGCGCACCTTCACCCGAAGGCGCGGGTCGTTCGCCCGCGCCCGCACCGGTCACCGCGTCGCACGTGGTCAGTCGATACCATTGCCGTCGGCGTACATCGCCTCAATCTCGCGCGAGTAACGCTCGTTGACCACCTTGCGCTTGACCTTCAACGTCGCGGTCAATTCACCGGCCTCAATCGAGAGCGGCTTTTCGAGAATCGTGAACTTGCGCACCCACTCGACGCGGGCGAACTGCTCGTTGACCTTGTTGATGTGCTCTTGCATCGCGGCGATCGTCTTCGGGTCTTCGTGCACCTTCGCGACGTCGATGCCGTTGTCTTCGGCGAACTTCTTCGCCGCATCGGGGTCGAGGCAAATCAGCGCCGAGATGAACTTGCGCCGGTCGCCGATCACCACCGCCTCGGTCACGAGCGGAGAATCTTTGATCGCCGCTTCGATGTTCTTCGGCGCGATGTTCTTTCCGCCCGAGGTAATGATGATTTCTTTCTTGCGACCCGTGATGTGCAGGTACCCGTCTGAGTCAAAGCTGCCGAGGTCGCCGCTCGCCAGCCACCCATCGACGAGCGTCTCGGCGGTCGCTTTGTCGTCTTTGTAGTAGCCGAGAAACACGTTCTTGCCGCGAATCATGATCTCGCCGTCGTCGGCGATACGCACCTCATCACCTGGGAACGGTTTGCCGACTGAGCCGAGTCTCACGTCGCCGGGTTTGTTAAAACTCGTCGGCCCGCAATCTTCGCTCTGCCCATAGACCTCGAGCACGATCACGTCGAGGCTCGTGAAAAACGACAGCACCTCTTTTGAAATGGGTGCCGCGCCGCTGACGCAGACGCGAGCGCGCGACAGACCGATCGCCGCCTTCACCTTCGAGAAGATGAGCTTGTTGGCGAGCTTGTATTGCAGCCCCAGACCGAACGGAACCGACTCGCCGCGCATCACATATTGCGAGTGTTCGCGGCCCACGCCCATTGCCCACTCGGCGAGCGACTTCTTGACGCCCGTCGCCAGCGCAAGCTTCGACGCGATGCCTGCGTTGAGCTTTTCCCAAATGCGCGGAACGCCGAAGAACACCGTCGGCTGCACCTCTTTGAGGTTGTCGGGAAGCTTTTCGAGCGACTCGGCAAAATAGACCGGCCAGCCGTAGGTGATCGGCCCGTGAATCGAAAACATCTGCTCGGCGATGTGGGCGAGCGGAAGGTACGAGAGCGACGAGTCTTGCTCACCCAACGGAAACAACTCAGCGATCTGCCCCGCTGTCCACGACAGGTTTTCCGCTGAGAGCATCACGCCCTTCGGTGGCCCCGTTGTGCCCGAGGTGTAGATCATCGTCGCGAGGTCGGTCGCCTTGATCGAGCTGAGTCGCCTGTCGAGATCGGCGTCGCTCACCCCTTTGCCCTCGGCCATCCACTTTTCCCAGCTCATCACTTTGGGGTGATCAATCGCCGGGGCGCCCTTCATCATCACCGCGAGATGCAGGTTCGGCAGGTTCGCCAACTCTTGCTCGACCTTCTTCCATTGCATCAGGTTTTCGAGAAACACGAATCGCGCTTCGGCATGGTGAATGATGTACTGCACCTCGGGCGGCGAGCACGTGGTGTAGATGCCCGCCGGCGCGCCACCCGCGGTCATTGCGGCAAGGTCTGCGATCACCCACTCGGGGCGGTTGAAGCCCAGCACGGTGACGGTGTGACCGGGTTGAAAGCCGTGCGCGATGAGTGATTTTGCGCAGGCGCGCACTTCATCGGCGTAGCCTTTGAACGTCTGCGCGACCCACGCCCCATCTTTCTTGTAGTAGTAGCCGGGCAGGTTCGGTTTTTCGTTCGCGAGCTTCATCAGACGAGCCGGAATGCTATCGAATGCCATGGCACTTTCCCTTCGGCTGTGAACCGCGCACCTCGTGCCGCGTCACGCCCGTTGTTTGACTGCTTGAATCAGTCTCTCTCGTATAGCCCGAGCGACACCCTTGCGTCACCCCGTTTGTGATGCCCCTTCGACGAGCCCATACAAAAGCTTAATCTCTTCGGCCCAGTTCTCTGGCTCGGGCGTCTCAAGCACCATCGGAACGTCGTCGAAGCGCGGGTCATTCATCAGGCAGCGAAACGCTTCGAGACCAATCTCACCCTTGCCGATGCACTCATGCCGGTCGACCCTGCTCGCGAACTTCGGCTTCGAGTCGTTGAGGTGTACCCCCTTCAGGTACTTGAAGCCGACGACCTTTTCGAACTCGCTCATCGTCGCTTCATACGCTTCGCGCGTGCGCAAATCGTACCCCGCCGCGAAGGTGTGACACGTGTCGAGGCACACACCGATGCGCGTTTTGTCTTCGACGCGCTCGATGATCTTCGCGAGGTGCTCAAAGCGCCAACCAATCGCCGAGCCCTGACCCGCCGTGTTCTCGATCACGGGCACCATCGCCCGCGTCTTGTCGTGGGCGCGGTTGATGCAATCGGCGATGCGCGCGATGCACTCGTCTTCGCTGATGAGCTTCAGGTGCGCACCCGGATGAAAGTTGAGGTAGACGAGCCCCAGTTGCTCGCAGCGTTGCAGCTCTTTGACCCACGAGTTGAACGACATCGTCTGCTTCTCGTCATCGGGGTTGCCGAGGTTGATGAGGTAACTATCGTGCGGAAGCACCCGCTCTGGCGTATACCCATACGCTTCGCAGCGCGCCTTGAACGAAGCGATCTCTTCGGGCCTCAGGTCGTTCGCGAACCACGTCTTCTGATTCTTCACGAACAGTGCGAACGCCTTCGCGTCAATCGCGTGCGCGTTCTCTGGCGCGGCATCGACCCCGCCCGCTGCGCTGACGTGGGCCCCGACGTATTTTGCCATCGACGTCTCACTTTCGTTGCGGCGCGCTTTGCTCCGCGTCGTGGTGGTCACCGCGCACCCCTATATCCCGCGCGCGGCGCATGGCAAAGCGTGTCGATGCGACCTCGCGAATGATACGCTGCGTCATTCAAGCCACACCGTTTTGCCCCGTCGTTGTCGTGATTTCGTTGACATTCGCGCGCTCACTGCGCACACTGACGGCGTTTCCGAGAGGCCTGCCTGGCCAGTTGGTGTTGCCGCCATAGGTCGCTTGCGCGCACGTTGTTGTGTGGCGTTGTCGTGGCCGCTGGCGGCAGAACAGTTTGCCTTCAAGGGGAGTTTCACATGCGTAATTTCTGGTTTGTTCTTCTCGCGACGATGGTCGCGGCGGGCGGCGTAACGTCGTGTGGCGATGACGATGACGACATCGTCGACGAAGACACCGCGGGTGACGACGACGACGCGACCGGCGTAGACGACGACGATGACGCCACGAGCGACGACGACGACGACGCCACGAGCGACGACGACGACGACGCCACCGGCGACGACGACGACGCCACCGGCGACGAC
>CAZXXB010000060.1:0-17356 GCA_964644185.1 uncultured Myxococcota bacterium | reverse complement strand
GCCGAGGGCACCATCCGCTACGCTGGCGACCTCGCCGCCCTGCCCGGCAAAGCCCGCGGCTGCCGCGCCACCTTCATCGACATCACCCCCGCGGCCCACGCCCGCCTCGCCGCCGCCGGCGCCCGCTTTTTCGAACGTGGAGGCGTCATCACCGTAGAGTTCGACGACACCGACGCCACCCCCCTTGTGCTCGACATCGTCAAAGCCAACGCCGCCACCCTCGTCTCGCTCGGCCAGCGCCAATCGGGCCTCGCTGTCCTCGCTGGCGTCACCGCTACCGCTACCGCCACCCCGCCCCACGACAAGGACGCACCATGCGCGCCGTCTATGTGATTGCGCTCAACACCTTTCGCGAGAGCGCACGCGACCGCCTCGCCTTCGCCGCCCTGCTCGCCACCCTCGCCTTCATGGCGACCGGCCCGTGGCTCATCGAACTCTCCGTCAGCAACTGGCAAAAAATCCTCACCGAAGTCGGACTCGCAACCGCCAACGCCGGTGGACTCGCGCTCGTCGTCCTCGTCGGCTCCGGCGTCCTCGCCCGCGAGTTTCAGCGCCGCACCACCTTTCTCCTCTTCGCAAGGCCCGTCACCGCATGGCAGGTCGTGCTCGGCAAATACCTGGGCTTTCTCGCCACCCTCGCCACCGGCCTCGCCCTCATGGTCGCCCTTTTACTCACCACCAACGTCGCCATCGCCGCCGCCTCAGGCGACCCCGTGCCCGCCACCTTCACCGCCCTCTTTCACATGGCGCTCGAACTCGCCATCCTCTCCGCCATCGCCCTTGCCGCATCAATGGCACTACCACCCGCCGCATCGGCCCTCACCGTCATCACCTTCTACGCCGTCGGACACGCGATCGCCCCACTTCGCGAAGCCTCAACCTCACCCGCCATGCGCGCGCTGCTCAACCTCGCCCCCGACCTCGAGCGCTTCAACGACAAGTCGCGCGTCATCACGGCCACGCCACTCGACCCCACCGTCTACCTCGCCGACGCGGGGCTCGCCGCGCTCGCGATCGCCCTCGCCCTCGCCACCGCCACCTTCCTGCTCATCCGCCGCGAACTCAGCTAGTGCGTTGACACCCCGCCCATGCCCGCGTAGCTTCACCCCCGGTTGCCAACGACGGTTTTCTCTCGCGTTTATCTCGCGCGCTGATGTGACTCGATTCACGCGGCGCGCACCATGCAAGGTGGCGTGATGGCCAACAGCAACGTCATAGCCTCGCTCAGACCAGACGCCCTCCTCGCCTTCGGTGCCGAGGGCAGCCTCACCATGCTCGGTCGCCGCGCGCTCGTGCTGCCCGCCGACTGGCTCGACAGCGTCGCACGCGAGTGCTCGCTGCTCGGCATCGCCGTCGAACCCGGCCTCATCGCCGCCGGACGCGCACTCGGCCGCGCGCTTCGCGCCGGACTCCCGCGACTCGTCACCACCTCGCTCGGCGTCGCCTCGCTCGGCGAAGTTCCGCTCCCCGACTTTCTCGACTACGTCAACACCATGTACAAAACGCAGGGCTTTGGCAGCGTCACCCTGCGTCAGGCCGAAGGCGCCGTCATGGTCTTCGTCGAGGCCCCCGCATTCGCACCAAAAACCGCCGCATCGACCCACTTCGCCGGCCTCATTGACGGCTTCTTCGCCCCGCTCGCGGGCGGCAGTGTCCACGTCTTCGAAACCGATCCCGACGGCACCGGCGTCATCCGCTACCGCATCACGCCCGCCTGACCCGCGCGCGCAACCCTCACCTCAACCTCATCCGATTCAAACCTCGAAAGCGCATCGTGTTCGACCTCTTCACCGGCATCAACGACCTCTCCACCGAACGGAAGCTCGCGCTTCTCAACGGCGTGCTTCGCCGCATTGAGGCGCGCAAATCGGGCACGGGTGTCGCCGCACCGGTTGATGCCGCACCGGTTGATGCCGCACCGGTTGATGCCGCGCCGGTTGATGCCGCGCCGGTTGATGCCGCTTACGACGCTGCGCCGACGACCGCAGAGCGTCCCACCTCGGCATCGCGTCGCCCGGTGAGCCGTGAAGTCTACGACTTTGCCGCCGAGATGGGAGTCGATCTCGGCGCAGATGTCTACGTTGACGATCTCGCCGCCGCCGAGCAGCCTGCCGAGCAGCGTGCCGAGCAGCCAGCCGTTGAGCCTGATGCCGCCGAGCCTGTTGCTGTGCCGCAGCCCGTCACGGCACCGGCGATGCAGCCCGCGTTCGCGCAATTCGCTGAGCCGACCGCCGAACAGTTTGCCGAGCCAGGTGCAGAGCCAGGTGCAGAGCCACAATTCGCTGAGCCACTCGCAGAGGCGCTCACCGAACCCGCCGTCGAGCCTCAATTCGCACCCGCCGAAGCCGTCGCACCCGCCGAAACCATCGAAGTCGCGGAAGTGGTTGACGTTGTTGAGGTGCCGATGTCCGACGTGTTCGACGCGCAGCCAGTCGAGCAGTTCAACCAGTTCACCGAGCAGCAGCCTGCAGAGCAGTTCGCGCAACCCGTCGAGCAGTTCGCGCAGCCCGTCGAGCAGTTCAACCAGTTCACAGAGCAGCAGCCCGTCGAGCCGCCCGCAGAGCAGTTCGCGCAGCCAGTCGAGCAGTTCGATCAGTTCACAGAGCAGCAACTCTCTGCCGGTGCCCTCTTCGCTGCATTCAGCACACCTTCCGCTGAGCCCCCGCAATTCGTCGAGCCCACACCGCCAGCACCCGAAGCCCAGCCCGCGCAGTTCGCCGAGCCCGCACCACCCGCAGAGCCGCGCAACATCGTCGAGTTTTTCGCCCACGCCTTCGCAAGCGCACCCCAACCGCACAAAGACCCCGTCCGCGCAGGCGACCTCTTCGCCTCGTTCCGCCGCTGATGCCTACCCACCCCCGCCTCGACCACCTCGCACCAAAGCTCGCGCTGCTCGTCGCACTCGCCTGCGCCCCAATCGTCTGCGCCAACACCGCCAGCGCCCAACCCGAAGACCGCGAACGCGGCATGGAAGAAATCGTCAACGACGACAAACAACGCGAATACGGCGGTGAAGAAAACACCGAAGAAGAACGCCCCGGCGTAGCACCACTCGACGCCACCTACACCCGCGAAGACTCCATCGTCCCCTACGAAAGCGAAGCCGTCCGCAGCGCCATGGTCGAGTCAAACAGCGGCGGCGGACAAGAAGCCGAACTCGACGAAGACGGCGGCGGCACCGGACTCGACCGCCAATACCTCCTCGACCAGTACAACCACACCGGACAATTCGGCCTCGTCGCCCGCGTCGGCGCCTCATTCTACGGCAGCCGACCCGCTCTACCCCTCGGGCTCGGACTCTTCTACGCCATCGACGACCGCTTCGACATCGGCATCGAAGCCTACATCCACGGACTCTTCGCCAACGACATCATCGCCGGCGGCCTGCCCATCTACAAAAGCGCCTTCGCCGAAGAACGCCTCTCCGCCGGATTCATCCGCGGACGCGGCTTCATGATGAAAGACACCCAGCTCAAACTCTACGGCGGCGTCAAACTCGGCGTCAGCGTCATTCAAATCTTCGACCGCATCCGCATCAATCCAGACGGAACCACCAACTTCGACCCCAACACGAGCCGCACCATGACGTGGCTACCCGCCGTCCAGTTCGGACCGGGGTTCCTTTACGACATCACCCGCAACGTTGGCGTCTTCGTCGAAATCGAGTTCGGCGTCTACGGACTCAACCTGCTCGGCATCGCCACCGCCGGGCTCGAACTCCGCTTCTAACCCCGCTTTCCCAAAACCCGCCGCCTCCCTCCTCCGCATGACGCAGAGAGCGCGGGACTGGAGGGGGTGGTGGGGGCCCTCACCCAAAACCTCCTCCCCGATGAGCAGGCTTGTCGGAGCGGATGTGGCAGTGGAATCTCGAAAATGTGCGGTCACTCAAACGTAAGTTCCCAGACTTCGGTTAGAAAATGTTCAGGCTTGTGAGGGCGACACCACTCGCCATTTACGTCGCGTCGCTCATTGTGCGCCACAAGCAAAAGACGCTCATTCTTCTCATCACGGACGAGATGAAACCCGTCGGAACGACCTGGTTGGCGATCCGCCCCTTCAAGCACGGGCGGCATCGGTTGACCTTGATTCCGCCACAATCGCCAGCCATCAAGGTCATTGGCAACATGATGCCAGGAAAGACTAATATCATCCTCACCCTTCGACCCTGTAATAGCTATGAATTCCCCCGTCTTGGGATGAGAAGCAGCGGCAACAACGATGTGAGAAACCCCCAATTTAACCGCATCTGGTTCGAGAACGGACACGATAACGCCCTCATCTACGTCGAGAATGTCGATTTGACCGCTAAATTCCGCGCCTCCACCATACGGGTATATGGCCATAATAGGGTATCGCGCCCCGTGGGCAACAAATGCATAGGCCATAAGGGGACCTGGCTGCGCGGTCAAAGAATCAGGCCCAGCTGAGAACGGAATTTCTCGCCAGCCTTGCTCCAATGTCAGCCAACCGCGGAACTCTGAACCCCGGTCTCCGTCTGGATGCAGCGAAAAAACCACTGACGCTGTCGTGTCAAGTTGCAGCATCGTTGATGCGCCCTGGGCGGGCAGCGTCGCCGGAAGCCCTTCAGGTAATGCCTGCAACATTTGGCTAAACTTACCCCATGCATGGAATCCACCGAGCGCAGGGTCGGGCGAGAGAGTTAACATAGCAAACTCTGACAAATAATCCAACGAGGCTCCGCCAGCGACGTCGACCTCTTGCGAAGTAGTTACAACGTCTAGATCGGTCCACCCGGATTCATCAGCGAACAACTGAAGCGACCAGCTTGACTCAGGGAATCTAAGCTCGCAGCAATTAGCCCCACACTCCGAGTCTGATTGTTCGCTAGGGTCGAGGCACTCGCAGTTGTCAATCGGGCTTGCCGCGTGGATCGCACCAGTGGCGGGATTTAGCGCGATGTGAGATGGGCTATTAATCAGAGCCGGAGAGTCGTCGAGCAACCTCCAGCGGTAACGCGGAGGTCCGTCATCATCATCATCGGCACTGGTCGCGTCATCGTCATCGTCCGCCGCGGTAGCGTCATCATCGTCGCTGCTGGAAGAAGCATCGTCATCATCAACCGACGGCGTCGTGTCGGTGGGTGAATCGTCATCGTCATCACCGCAAGCCGTGACGAATACCGCGGTCGCGCCAACCACGAAGACGATGTAAGCATGCACGAAGTGTTTCATTGGCGAAGTATGCGTTGGGGGCGACCAAAGTGCAACAGATAACTCTGATGCCCCCACGTCCACTACCCCCAAAAGAAAAACCTGCTCGGCATCGCCACCGGCGGACTCGAACTGCGCTTCTAACCCCGCAACCTCACTCTGGCAGCGGATACAACTCCACCGCTTGCGGAATCATCTCGCGGATGTTCGTGTCGAACTTCCACGACTCCGGACCAATGCTAAACGTCTCTTCGTAGTGCTTGCCCGGCGCCGCACTCAGATACGGGTCGTCTTTGTCGAGTATGTAATCGTACTCAGGCACAATGTACCCAAGCTCATCAAACGTCAGCCCCATCAACATCCGATATTTCCCCGGCACCAGCTCATCGGTGTAAGGCCCGGCGGGCGCCTTCGACACATCAGGCTCAAACCCCACAGCCTCAGGGTCAAACGGCCCACCCGTCAAAAAGTCGTAATCGCAGTCGTTCTCGACCCAGCCGCACAACAACGCACCGTCGTAACCGCCCACCGCCCACTCGGGAAACAACTCACCCGGATACGAATACAACGTCACCGACGGCCCAATGCGAATCATCACCTGCTCGGTCTGAATATGCGGCTTGCGACCCGTCAACACATTCTCTTTCGGCGGATACGGCGTCCCATCTTCCAGAAACAGCGGTCGCCGCGGAAATATCTTCAGCACCGCAAACGAAAACTTGAAGTTCGTGTTGTCGAGCCCCGCAAAAAACTTCTTGTCGATAAACCGTATCCCATCAAGGTCGGTAATCTGCTCGGCCTCATCAATCGCCTCAAACGCATGCACGCTCACAAGCTCGGCCATCGCCTCCGTATTCGCCGGACCCCGCTCCGTCGTCGGCGTCCCATCGCGATAAAAACTCCGCTCTGGCGTGCTCACCATGCCACCCACAGCCCCCTGCCAGTAAATCGCCACACCCCCATACCCCGGCACCTCGCGATCATCTTTCGGACGCGGCGGCATCCCCTGCTCGACGAACTTGCGAATAAAATGCGGAAAGTCGCTCGACAGATAATTGTGCCCCGTCCACAACGACTCCGGGTGATTCGCCCAGTGAATCGTCGTCGCCACCACATCGCCCGTCTCTACCGCCTTGAACTGCATCGTGAACACGCGATCATCCAGCACCACCGGCGGACGCCAATCCTCCAGCACACCCTTCACCCCCGTGTACTTCATCCCCGCATACATCTTCGTCCGCACCTGCGCCTGATACGCCTCGTGAATCGACTCGACCGCCTGCGCAATCACGTAATCCTGAAACCATAGCTGCACCCCCGTCTTGCGCGGCAACCCCGCATCATCGTTCTGCAACCCCCACACCCCAATCGTGTCGGGCCCCATGTGATTGTGCGTCGACTGCATCACGATCAAATCAATATCCGCCGCCTCTGCCGGATACTTCTCGGCAAACGCCTCACGCGTCCGCTCAACCTCATCCTGAAACCAGCCAATCACATCCAGCGACACAATCGCGATCGTATCCTGCTTGTGCGTCAACACCAGCGACCGCGCCCACACCCCATCACCCTCTTCAACACCCACACCAATCGCCGGATGCTGATCATCCAACCCCGCCATCCACACCCCTTCCCACTCACCATTCCCCTCACCAAAATCGGGCGCCGTGTACCCCTCATCACCCGGACAAAGCTGATCAAACCCGCAGTCCTCAAAAAAATCATACACCCCGTCCTTCTCCGTCCCATCCGCATCCGGCCCCTCATAACCCTCCGCATCACTGCACTTGCCGTCTGTCCCACAATCGCGCGCATAATCGCGAATCAACCGCCCACACGGCCCCGGAAAATTGCACTGCGTCCCATCACCATTCTGCCGCGACAAATACTCGAGCCGAATCTTCTCCATCCCCGCCGGAGCAATCGACTTCACCGATGCCCCTGCACAAATCACATCACCCTCGCTCGCCCCACACGGTGGATTCGGCGTCACATCGTCGTCGTCATCGTCATCACCCGACGAATCATCGTCATCGTCATCATCGTCGTCATCGTCATCACCCGACGAATCATCGTCATCGTCATCACCCGACGAATCATCGTCATCGTCATCATCGCCCGACGAATCATCGTCATCGTCGTCATCCACGCCCGTCGCGTCGTCATCATCGACATCATCGGGAATAAACGCCGTGTCGCCCTCATCGTCGTCATCACCACACCCGGCAAGATTCAAAAGAGCCACAGCGGCCAGCAGCAATCCCAGCGGAAGAAACGGCGCAATGCGCATGGCGGTCACCTCAGTCTCAGGGTTCGCAGGCACATCGCGCCCCGCTTCTGCTCGCGAGACCACGCAAAAAACCCGACGAACCAGTGCAATGTATTGACCAACCCAGATACCCCACCCCACGCCATCGCGCCACATTCATCGTTGCCGCGCCGTGTCAGGCGGCCACATCGCGAATTGACGCGACGCGCGCCCAGGGGCTACGCTCCCGCCCGCAACTCCGCACGAAAAAAGTCCACTCGAAAAAAAGTCCGCTCGCCAAAAAAGGGTTCGACCGATGCCGCTCTATCAGGTGCTCCTGCCCGCCGCGAATCAGCGCGACGCGATTCGTCTCACGGTCAAAGCCGGCTCATGGCTCGACGCCCTCACCGCCGGCTCGCAACGCTACGGCACGCCGCGCGACCAGACCGACCTCATGGTCGCCATCGAAGAGACCGACACCATCGAGGTCACCGTCGTTCAAACCGGCGCCCGCTTTCGCATCGTCAAACTCGACGGCGACGACCTCGAAGACGAAGACGGCAGCACCATCCCCGACGAACCCGCCGAAGTCGTCAGCGCCGAAACCCTCGCAAACCACTACGCCGCACCCACCGCTGAACCCGAATCCGACGACGGACAAACCGAGCGCCGACGCAGACCCACCATCACACGACCCGTCACCGCCCCCCGCCCATGGAGCCGCGACTTCGACGGACTGCGCGGCGGCCTGCTCATGCGTTGTGGCGACGTCGCTCGCAGCGCCCGCCGCCCCGAACAGGTCATCTACGACTTTCTCGACCTCGCCCTCGACTACGTCCGCTGCGAGTCAGGCTCCGTCCTCCTGCGCGAACTCGGACGCGACACCCTCTGGTTCCCAGCCGCGCGCGGCCCCAAATCGCGCAGCGTCCTCGACCTCCACCTCCCCGCCCAACTCGGCATCGCCGGATTCACAACCACCCACGCCGTCGCCCTCGCCATCAACGACGTCACCAACGACCAGCGCTTCTACGCGCAAATCTCTCGCAAGCTGCGCTACGACACCCAGTCGATCATCTGCGCCCCCATCGCCGACGAAGGACTCTGCTTCGGCTGCATCGAACTCATCAACAAACAGCACGAATCGGCCTTCACCGAAACCGAACTCGCCGTACTCCGCCACATCGGCAGCGAAATCGCCGTCTACCTGCGCCGCCAGCTTCTCATCCGCTAACGCCCACACCGCACCACCATGACCCCCTCACTCGCCGCACTCGCCTTCTCGCTGCTCGTCGCGCAGACCCAGGGCACGAGCGACGTGCTCGACAACGACCGCCCCGAAGACGCCCTCAGCGCCGCACGCAAACGCGACGCCGAGACCGAAGCCAAACGCGACTTCTGGCAACAAAAGATGCGCTCGGCCCGACAAAAACTCGAAGCCCTGCGCGACGAGCAAACCCGCCTCACCGAAGAGCGCGGCACCCTGCAAGTCAAAGCCCTCGCCATGGCCAACCCCGATGCCCGCGCACGCGTCGCCCAAATCACCGCCCGCCTCGACGCCCTCGCCACCGAAATTCCCGCTCAAGAGACCTACGTCAACACCGGCATCTACGAAGAGGCCCGCAAAGCCGGCGCCCTGCCCGGATGGCTACGCGACGCCGACTAACCCACCCACACCGCCGCCCGCGCGCCCCTAAACCCCCGCCAGCGCAAGCGCCACCGACACCGCCTGCTCGGCACTCGTCGTCGCTACGACACGCGTCTCCACCTCCCCATCCGGACGCGTCAGCCGCCACGTGAAAAGCCCCACCACCTCGCGGTGATCAATCAGCGCCAGCGCAATCTCGCTCAACGTACCCGGCCCACCCCCAATCGCAATCACCGCATCCGCCGTCAGCGTGTTGATCCGATTTCGCGCCGACCCCATCCCCGTCACCACCGCCACATCCACAAATGGATTCGCCTCATCGCGCGCGCTGCCCGGCAGCACCCCCAACACGAGACCGCCCGCCTCGCTCGCACCGCGCGACGCCTCAAACATCACGCCGCCACCACCGCCCGTCAAAAGCACCGCCCCCGCGAGCGCGATGCGCCGACCCACCTCATACGCAAGCTCGGCCTCATTCGTCCCCGGCGTAAACGCGCTACCGCCCATCACACCAATGATCGGCACGCGCCCCTTGCGCCCCTTCCCTGTCGTCTCTGGCAATCCCGGCATGTTTACTCTGCTTCCGCGGGCAACCTCGCGGCATCGGGCGTCACACGCGAGCCTATCGCGTTGCGGCTACCTCTCAGCACGGGCAACCTCGCCCATCTTCGGCTGCCGCTTGGCACCATGCCCGCATCAGCCTATCGTCACCGCGTGAACGCTACACCACCCACACCACCCGGCGCACCTCACCCGCGCCCGCCGCGCACGCCACGCACGCCGACCCCCGTCGCGCGCGCACTCACGCTCGCCACCATCACCATCGCCGCCGTCGCCATCGCCCTTCTCGCCGGTGAAGCAACCCTGCGCCTCATGCCGCTCGAAGCCGCCCGCCTGCGCATACGCCTCGAACACCTCAACCACCGCATCGACGTGCCCAGCTTCGGCCCCGCCGAGTTCACGAGCCATGGCATCCGCAACCGCTACAACCGCCACCACATGCGCGCCCCCGAGATCGACCTCGACGCCCCCGCCACGCAACCACGCATCGCCATCATCGGCGACTCGGTCGCAGCCGGCCTCGGCGTCGAAGAGCACCACCGCTTCGCCGACCTGCTCGCCAATCGCCTCGCAAAGCGCGGCACCCCGGCACAAATCATCAACTTCGGACACCCCGGACTCAACGCCGCGCAAAACTACTGGCGCTACGACACCCTCGCGCGCCGAACCCGCCCCGACGTCACCCTCTTCACCTTTTTCTGGAACGACTTCGGCGACTTCGACGGCAACCCCAACCCGCGCCGCTTCTGCCACGACATGCCCCAAGCCTTCATAGGAGAACAACTCTTCGGCTGGCTCGAAGACCACACCCGCATCGCCGCGCTGCTCGGCACCGCCATCACCGCCCCCCGGCAAAACCGCGACTACTTCGACCCCACGCTACCCGGCGCCCGCTGCGCCAGCCACATCGTCGATCTGCTCGCCCGCGAGCGCGACACCACCATGCGCGACACCACCATGATCGCCGTCTTGTTGCCCGCCTTCTGGGGCAGCGAACAATCCGCCGGATACATCCCCGACTGGTTCGTCGAAACGCTCACCCGCGCAAAGTTGCGCACCGTCGACCTGCGCGCGCTCGTACCCCGCGACGAGGCCGCCCGCTTTGGCACCTTCGACTGGCGCGATGGACACCCGAACGAAGCCGGTCACTGCCTCATCGCCGCCGCCCTCGACGCGCTTCTCTTCGATTCTGGAATCAACTCAGCCAAAGCGGTGACGCCCGGCCCACCGCTCACCCTTGCCGCCACCACCGCCGCCCACCTGCGCGCCACCTGCGCACCACCCGCGCACCACTGACCACCCCGGCCCGCAACACCGCTCTCGCTCAAACCAGACTCCCCCTCCCTGCGTCATGCGGGGAGGGGGTCGGGGGGAGAGGTGCCGCGATGAGCCGCAAGGCGAAGAGCCAGAAACCGCGATGAGCGCTCGCGCGAAGAGCCAGAAGCTCAGCGCTCTACCCCTCACCCAAACTGCTTCACGAGCGCGTCGGTCGCATGATCGGCATCCCCGTGCCGCGGTTCAACACGATCTGCGCCGTAAAGCCCAGCACGCGCGAAACCCCAAACAGCACCGTGTAAAAATCAAACTCGGTCAGCCCAAAGTTGTAAAGCAGGCAGCCCGAAATCGCATCAACGTTCGGCCACGGATTCTTCGCCTTGCCGTGCTCGAGCAGAACCTTTGGCACCACCTGAAACAGCCCCTCGACGATGCGGTACAGCTCCGCGTCGGGCATCTCGGCCTTCGCGAAATCGCGAAACGCCGTAAAGCGCGGGTCGATGTCGCGCAACACCGCGTGACCAAACCCCGGCAACACCTTGCCGCTGTTCAAAATCTCCCACGCGAAGTCTTTGATCTGGTCGTTCGTCGGCACCCCACCAAACCGGTCGCGAATGCTCAACGTCCACGCCAGCGAGTTCTGGTTCGCAAGCCCGTGCAACGGCCCCGCAAGACCATTCAAACCCGCCGCAATCGACAGATAAAGGTCGCTGTGCGCCGACGCCACCGTCAACGCCGTCGCCGTCGAGACGTTGCCGCTCTCGTGGTCGCAGTGCAGCGTCAGGTACAGGTCGAGCAGCTTCGCGAGCGTGCCCTTCTCATCGGGCAAACCCAGCATCGACGCGAAGTCGGGGCCAAACCCTTTGCCCTGCGCCGCGATGCGCGCACCCTTGCCATAACGCTTGCGGTAAATCGCCGCCGCAACCGCATTCACCGTCGCCACGATCTTCAGGCCGTCTTCGTAATACCCTTCCCAGAGCTTGTCTTTGCTCGTCGAGGCATACGTCTTCGCCGTCACCGAATCGCTCTGCATCGCCATCAGCGCCGCCGACAGCATGCTCATCGGGTGCGACCCTTCGGGCATCGCATCGAGCACCGACCACACATACGCCGGCACCTCGGCGCGCGCCGCAAGGTCAGCCTTCAAATCCGCAAGCTGCTCCGCCGTCGGCTTCTCGCCCGTCAGCATCAGATAAAAAATCTGCTCCGGAGTCTGATCCACAAGCTCCAGAATGTGCTTGCCGCGAATCCACAAACCCGTGTTCTCATCCACGAGCGACGTGTCGCACACGCTGGCCGCAATGCCGCGCATACCACCGTAAACCTGTTCAATCGTGTATTCACCGAGCTTCTGATTGCCGGACTTCGTCAGAAGCCCCTTGATCACCGCTCGCTGTTGGGGAAACTGTTCGGCGAGGCGCGCCTTGAGCAAACCGGGCATGAATCTTCTCCATCGGTGAGACGCGACCCGTGGGCGAAAGACCGCAACCACGTGCAGCGTCGGCGAAGTTGGCGCGAAGTGTCTAACTTCTCTACATTCAAACGTCAAACCGCAAACCGGTAAACCGTACCCAACCTCACGTTTCACCCCACCCATCACCATCACCCTCGCGCACCACGGCTGCAATACCGCCGCAACACCTCACCCAACCGAACCCAACCGAACCCAACCGAACCACAGCCTCAAGCCATCATGGAACCCACCACGCACACCGCACTCATCGCCCGCTGGCTCGTCGGCACCGGACTCTTGCTCATCGCCGCCGGCGCCCTCGTCTGGCTCGTCGGTAAATCTGGCCTTCCGCTCGGCAAACTGCCCGGCGACCTGCACGTCGAGCGCGACGGGTTTTCGCTGCACGCCCCCATCGCCACCTCGATTCTCGTCTCCATCCTCCTCAGCATCGGGCTCACTTTGGCCCTCAACCTCTTCGGAAAGCACTTCGGCGGAAAATGAACCCACTCGCATCCCACGCTGAACCCACCCGCAACCCACGCGACAAACACGCCGATGTCATCGTCGTCGGCGGTGGACACGCGGGCTGCGAAGCCGCGCTCGCCGCGTCACGTATGGGCGCCAACACCCTGCTCGTCACCGGCGACCCCGCCGCAATCGCCCGCATGAGCTGCAACCCCGCCATCGGTGGACTCGCAAAAGGCCACGTCGTTCGAGAACTTGCAGCGCTAGGCGGCGAAATGCCCCGCATCGCCGACCGCACCGGCATCCAGTTCCGCACACTCAACATGCGCAAAGGCCCCGCCGTCCGCGGCACCCGCGCCCAAAGCGACAAATACCGCTACGAACGCGCCATGCAGGCCGTCATCGCCACCACCCCCAACCTCACCGTCGTCGAAGGCCACGTCGAAGGCATCCTCCACGAGCCAATTCACCGCGCCACCACAGCGAATTCTGCCACCGCACACCTCGACGCAAGCCCACACGCCCGCGTCACCGGCATCCGCTGCGCCGAAGGCTTCACCCTGCGCGCCAACGCCGTTGTCCTCTGCACAGGCACCTTCCTCAACGGCCTCATGCACATGGGCGAGCGCAAACTCGGCGGCGGAAGAATGGGCGACAGACCCGTGCCCGGCTTCACCAACGGCCTCGCCGCCCTCGGCTTTCGCATCGCTCGTCTCAAAACCGGCACCTGCCCGCGACTCGCCCGCGACTCGCTCGACTTCGCCGCAATGGAAATCCAGCACGGCGACGACCCCGCACCGCGCTTCGCCTTTCACTGGATAGAACACGCGCTGCCACACGGCGACCACGACCCGTTTCCACTTCAAAAACAGGTCCCCTGCCACATCACCTTCACAACCCGCGAAACCGCCGAAGTCATTCGCCACAACATCCACCGCTCACCCATGTACAGCGGCCAAATTGAAGGCATCGGCCCCCGCTACTGCCCCTCAGTCGAAGACAAAATCATCCGCTTCGCCCACCACGAACGCCACCAGGTCTTCGTCGAACCCGAGAGCCTCGACACCGACGAAATCTACCCCAACGGACTCTCGACCTCGCTGCCCGTCGAGGTGCAAGACGCCTTCCTGCGCACGATTCCTGGCTTCGAAAACTGCGTCATTCTCAAGCCCGGCTACGCCGTCGAATACGACTTCAGCGACCCCCGCCAGTTGCGCCGCACCCTCGAAACCAAACTCGTCGAACGACTCTTCTTCGCGGGCCAGCTCAACGGCACGAGCGGATACGAAGAAGCCGCCGGACAAGGCTTCATCGCCGGCGTCAACGCCGCACTCTCGGTCTTCGGCAAAGAGCCCTTCACCCTCGCCCGCGACGAAGGCTACATCGGCGTCATGATCGACGACCTCACCGTCAAAGGCACTCTCGAACCCTACCGCCTGCTCACCTCGCGCGCCGAACACCGCCTCTTGCTGCGCGAAGACAACGCCGACCTGCGCCTCGCTGAACACGGCCACCGACTCGGACTCTTGAACGACGACGCCATCGACGCCGTGCGCCAGCGCAAAGCCCGCATCGACGCCGTCGTCACACGCCTCAGATCGTCGCGCGTCACCCCCACCGCCGAGGTCAACGCCGCCCTCACCGCACACCACACCGCACCCATCGGCGAGCCGCAAACCCTCGACGCCCTGCTGCGCCGCCCCGAGCTCTCAATCGCAGCCGTCGCCACCTTCGACGACACGCTGCGCACCCTCATCGAAGCCCACCCCGACGACGCCGAACAGGCCGAAATCGAGGTGCGCTACGACGCCTACCTCACGCGCCAGCACGAGCTTGCCGCCAAAATGGGCGAGCTCGACGCCGTACGCATCCCCGACGACGTCGACTACACCTCGGTAAGCGGACTCTCGCGCGAGATGGTGCAGCGTTTCAGCGAGGTACGCCCGACAACACTTGGGCAGGCCGAGCGCGTGCCAGGCGTCACCCCCGCCGCCGTCAGCGTCTTGTGGGTTCACCTCAAGGCACGCGAAGGCCGCGCCGCGCAAGCCCGAAAAGCCGCACCGCAAGAGGCGTAACCAACACCTTGCACCCCAACCCCGTGCCCACCGACGCCACACACTTCGACGAACCCCGCGCGCGCGCCGTGCTCGACACCAACTACCGCGCCTACGCGCGCGAGTTCGCTCGCCTGCCAGGCGGCAACCTTCACGAAACCCCTTCCTTCGGCTGGGTCTACACCGGCGGACCCGTCTTCAACCGCGTCTTTCGCGCCACACTCGACTCCGACGACGACGCCCGCAACCACATCGCCAGCGTCATTGCCGCCTTTCGCGACTACAACCAGCCCCTCGCGTGGATAGTAAGCCCCACCATGCAGCCAGCGTCGCTACCCGACCTGCTCACAGCACAGGGCTTCACTTTTCACTACGACTGGCAGGGCATGGCTGCACCCCTCTCGCTCGTCGCCTCACATTCCGCGCGCATCCCCGCCATCACCGGCATCCACATCCGCGAGGTCAGCGACCCACGCTCGCTCGAATCATGGCTCGACGTCGTCGTCCGCGGCTTCGACATCGCAACGTCCATCCGCCCCGCCCTCACCACCGCACTCCTCAACCTCGGATTTGGTCCCGGAAGAAAATTTCGGCATTATCTCGCTTTCGCGGGTTCAAACCCAGCCGCCGCATGTTCGGTCTTCTGCGACCGCGACACCGTCGGCCTCTACTGGGTCGCAACCCTGCAAAACTGGCGCAAACGCGGCATCGCCTCGCTGCTCGTCGCGCGCGCACTCGATGAAGCCTATGGACGCGGGGCCGACACCGCCGTATTGCAGGCCACACCGAGCGGTGCCGCGATCTACGAACGACTGGGCTTTCGTGCTCTCACGCGCCTCAAGGTGTATACGTGGCATCCGACGTCCATGTGACGCAGCGACAGGAGCAAACGACGATGAACCGCGCGAACAACTTCGAGCTACGTCAGCTCGCCGCACTCGCCCTCGCGACCCTCGCCACCCTCGCCCTTGCCACCGCAAGCGCATGCGGCGACGACGACGATGACGAAACAACTGCCGACACGAGTGACACCACCGACACCGCCGCCGCCGCCGACGACGACGACAACGACGACGGCGACGACGACGACAATGACGACGGCGACGACGACGACAACGCTGCCGACGACGACGACAATGACGACGGCGATGACGACGACGACACCGGCTGGGATATCGGCGGGGGCGGTGTAGACGGCCCCACCGGCGACGCCTGCCAGACCGTCTGCGTCGACAACAGCAACTGCGCCCTGCTCACCGAATCGTGCGAAAACGGCCTCTGCGTACAAAAACCCTGCGCGGCCAACGAAGAGTGCGGCACGGGCCGTAGCTGCAACCAGGGTCGCTGCGCCGCCAAACCCTGCCAGACCAACAGCGACTGCGACAACGGCACCGCATGCCACGGCGATGGACTCGACAAACGCGTCTGCCTGCCCGTCTGCGCCAGCAACGCCGACTGCGGCTCGGGCAAAACCTGCTGGCTCGGTGCCTGCGTCAAAACCTGGTGCGAAGGCGACGGCGATTGCAGCGACGGCAGCGCCTGCGCCCCATGGCGTGAATAGCCCCCGCGCCAGTTCTCTCATCGACCCAGACGCGCGCTTGACACGCAGCCACCGTTTCGCCTAGCATCATCTCACAACGGTCACAGGCGCGTGGCTCGCACTTTCGCGACCCCACGTGAACAAGGGAAGCCGGTGAGATTCCGGCACGGTACCCGCCACTGTAATCGGGAACATTCGACCAACCCGCAACGGCCACTGGCGCAAGGGGGCGCTGGGAAGGCCGGTCGAATGCGCGGTCGCCTCATCGTCGCACACCACGCGACGCTGCGAACACCGCGAGCCCGTCAGCCAGGAGACCTGCCTGTCGCCGCGACGCTGCTCGCTTCGGGATAAAAGCGCCTGCTCGTCGAGAAAACGTTTTCGCGTCTCACATCGTTACGGCGTTATCGCCACCGCTCGCTGCTTTGCCTGCGGCGTCGTGCTGCGTCTCGTGCGCGTGTCGTGCGTCGGCCTCTCAATGGCCTCGCACGCGCGTGCCCGTTCGCGCCTCGCTGTGTGCGCCTCACTGTGAAACGTCGGTCCGCCTCGCTCGTCTTGCCACCACCTCGCGTGTGGCATCACAGCCTCGGGGCCGTCACCCACAGCCGTCGCCCACAGTCACGCGCCCGTAAGCTCGCCCGCGACAAACAGCTCACCCTTGTGGGGCTCGCACCGTGCGATTCCCCGCCGCAAAATAAGGTTCCGCCATGCAAACAAGCTACACGACCACGTCTCTTGCCACCACCGCGCGCCTCGTCGCGCTCGTGCTCGCCTCGCTCACCCTCAACCTCACCACCGCCTGCGATGACGATGATGACGACACGGGCGACACCAGCGACACCAGCGACACCAGCGACACCAATGTCGACGATGACGACGACGACTCAACCGACGATGACGACGACGATGACGACGATGATGATGACGCCACCAGCACCGACGAT